>DASRTK010000229.1:0-25821 GCA_035655975.1 Rudaea sp. | reverse complement strand
GTCGCTGATCATGCCGTCGGTCAGCAGCGCCGTCAGCACCGACTCGATATCGAGCTTGCGATGCAGGCCGAGCGTCAGCGTCGCGGCAGCGCCGGATGTTCCGGCGAATTTGACTCCGGCCAGAGGCGGGACCTGCGGAACAGTGGCCATGTAGAAGCGCCTTGGAATCGATGACTGCCGCTATACTAACGCGCTTTGCGCGGCGAACCCTTAATCCGATGGCAGGTCCGACGTTCCAGGAAGTGATCCAGACCCTGAACCGCTACTGGGCGGAGCAGGGGTGCGTGCTCGTGCAGCCGCTCGACACCGAAGTCGGCGCCGGCACGTTTCATCCGGCGACCTTCCTGCGTGCGCTCGGCCCGGAACCGTGGGCCGCGGCCTACGTGCAGCCTTGCCGGCGCCCCGGCGACGGCCGCTACGGTGAAAATCCGAACCGCCTGCAGCATTACTACCAGTACCAGGTCGTGCTGAAGCCGAATCCCGACGACATTCTGGATTTGTATATCGGCTCGCTCGAGGCGCTCGGCATCGATCCGCTCGTGCACGACCTGCGCTTCGTCGAGGACAACTGGGAATCGCCGACGCTCGGCGCCTGGGGCCTGGGCTGGGAAGTCTGGCTCAACGGCATGGAAGTGACCCAGTTCACCTATTTCCAGCAGGCCGGCGGGCTCGAATGCAGGCCGGTGACCGGCGAGATCACCTACGGCCTCGAACGCCTGACGATGTATTTGCAAAATGTGGACAATGTGTTCGACCTGGTCTGGACCCAGGCGCCGCACGGCACCGTGACCTATGGCGACGTCTTCCACCAGAACGAAGTCGAGCAAAGCACGTATAACTTCGAGCACGCGAACGTCGCCGAACTGCTGCACTGGTTCGACGTCTGCGAAGGCGAGGCGAAAAAACTGATCGAGCTCGGCCTGCCGCTGCCCGCTTACGATCAGGTCTGCAAGGCCTCGCACAGTTTCAATCTGCTCGACGCGCGCCGCGCGATCAGCGTGACCGAGCGCCAGCGCTACATCCTGCGCGTGCGCACGATCGCGCGCGCCGTTGCCGAAGCGTACTACGCGCGGCGCGAGAAACTCGGCTTCCCGGGACTGAAGGTAACCAGTTGACGCCACAGCTTCGAACCACCAACGTCGTCATTTGGAAGCATTCGCAACATGAGTGATACCAAACCTTTACTGATCGAGATCGGCTGCGAAGAGCTGCCGCCCAAAGCGCTGGACGAACTGGCCGGCGCACTCGCGCAGAACCTGCAGCAGGAATTCGCTGCGATCGGTTTTCCGATCGGAGCCGGGACGATTTTCTGCTCGCCACGCCGGCTGGCGGTGCGGTTCGCCGATGTCGCTGCAGCGGCGCCGAAGGTCAAGACTGTCCTCAAGGCCATGCCGGTCAAAATCGGCTGGGACGAGAACCGGCGTCCGACCGCGGCGCTGCAGAAGCGCGCGGGCGCGCTCGGCGTGGCGCCAGAGGCGTTCAAACCGGAGAGCGACGCGGCGAATGCCGTGCTGGTTGCCGAAGCGGAAGTCGGCGGCGGTTCGCTGTCGGATTTGCTGCCGCCGCTGCTGGAGAAGGCGCTCAAAGGCTTGCCGATCCCGAAGCCGATGCGCTGGGGCGATCACGACTATGCCTTCGTGCGGCCGGTGCACTGGATCGTGATCCTGCACGGCAGCGAGATTGTCGATGCGGAGATTTTCGGTATTCGCAGCGGCCGCCAATCGCGTGGCCATCGTTTCCATCATCCGCAACCGGTGCACATCGCCGATGCGTCGAGCTATGTCGATGCGTTGCGCGCGGCAAGCGTGCTGGCCGATCCCGCCGAGCGCCGAGCGCGGGTGCGCGCGGAAGTCGACCGCAGCGCCGTTGAAATCGGCGGCAAGCCGAGGCTGCGCGAGGACCTGCTCAACGAGATCGCCAACCTGACCGAGTGGCCAGTCGCAATCGCCTGCACGTTCGATCGCGAATTCCTGCAGGTGCCGCAGGAAGCGCTGATTCAGACGATGGAGACGAATCAGAAATTCGTGCCGGTCTTTGCCGAGAACGGCAAGCTCACCGGGCATTTCATCGGCGTCGCCAACATCGACTCGAAGGATCCGGCGGAAATTCGCAAAGGCTACGAGCGCGTGATCCGGCCGCGTTTCGCCGATGCGAAGTTCTTCTACGACGAGGATCTGAAGACGCCGCTCGCGGCGCAGCAGGAGGCTCTGAAGTCGGTCACGTATCAGCAGCAACTCGGCAGCGTGTGGGACAAGTGCCTGCGCGTCATCGATCTGTCGCGCGTGATCGCCAATCGCCTTAGACAATCGGGCCTCGGCGTCGATGCCGCGCTCGCGACGCGGGCGGCATCACTGAGCAAGTGCGACCTGATGACGCGCATGGTCGGCGAGTTTCCAGAACTGCAAGGCGTCATGGGCCGCTACTACGCGACGGCCAATGGCGAAAACGCCGATGTCGCCGGAGCGCTCGACGAATTCTACAAGCCGCGCTTCGCCGGTGATGACATTGCTGCGGGGAAGATCGCCCAGGTGCTCACTGTTGCCGAGCGTGTCGACACGCTCGCGGGTATCTTCGCGGTCGGGTTGAAGCCGTCTGGCAACAAGGATCCATTTGCGCTGCGCCGCGCCGCGCTCGGACTCGGTCGCACCCTGATTGAAGGCGAGCTTGATCTGAACCTCGAAGCCCTTCTGCGCGAAGCCGTCGAACTGCTGCCGAAAGTCCACGGCAAGCTCGCAGGGAAGGCGCTCAAAGCTCCTTCTGCCAGTCTGGAGGCCGAGGCAGAAATTCGCAGGCAGCAGGAAACCGGATTGTCCGCCGAAGAAAAGTCCGCCCTGACCGACGAATTGCGCACGTTCGTTTTCGAACGCCTGCGCGGCTACTACGCCGACCAGGGTTTCGGCAGCGAGCAGTTCGACGCCGTCGGCGCCGTCGATGTCGAGACCTTGATCGACTTTGATCGTCGCCTGCGCGCGGTCGCGGAGTTCTCGCAACTGGCCGATGCGCAGGCGCTCGCCGCGGCCAACAAGCGTATCGGCAACATCCTGCGCCAGGCAGGCGCCGTGATCGGTGGCCAGGTCGATGCGGCGCAACTCGATGCCGGTGCGGAGACCGACCTGCATGCTGCGGTCGCCGCTGCCGCGGCCGAGATCGAACCGCTGGTCGCCGAGCGCCGCTACGTCGACATCCTGCGCCGGCTCGCGCTGCTGCGCTCGCCTGTCGACCGGTTCTTCGACAGCGTCATGGTCATGGCCGACGACGCGGCGAAGCGCAGCAATCGCCTTGCGTTGCTCGGACGCTTGCGCAGCATGTTCCTGCACGTCGCCGACATTTCACTGCTGCCGGTTACCGAACGAGCCAAGGCAGATACATCGGGGCCATAACAAAAGCTTAACCTCAGTGTCAATTCGATAACCTCGCCACGACACACATACGAAATCAATCGTATATGCAGCGGCCCGTGCTGGCGCTAGAATAAAGCGCGATGCGCGGCCGGGGATCGGCGCCAATAGCCCGCATTCGACTCATTGACCGTTAACTGTCGCTGCCGCAAGGTTGCGTCGAAATATTCAATTCGGAGATTTTCCATGCGCATGTCGACCCTGTTCGCGCTAAGTTTTGTGGCGCTGCTCGCGGGCTGCAACTCGTCCACCGCTCCAGCCCCGCAGGCACCCGCTGCCAAGCCGATTTCCGATCACGTCGGCGGCCGCGTCATGCTGCGCGAGCCACGCGAGCTCAGTGCGCAATCGAAGCTGGAGCTGAAAATCGCCGACGTCGCGCAGCCCGACATGGTTCTTGCCCAGACGACGGTCAGTCCGGCCAACGCGCCGCCGATCATGTTCAATCTGGTAATCGACACGAGCAAGGTCGACCCGAAGCGCACCTATGCCGTCGAGGCCATTCTCACCGATGGCGATCGCCGTTACCTTCCGGTGCTGCAGTACCCAGTGCTTACGCACAACGCGCCGTCCACGGTCGAAGTGATGATGGCGCCGGAGCCGACGCCGTCGGAAAAGATGTACGAGGAGTTCAAGAAGACGCTCGGCCAGATCGGCGGCATGAAATCGATCAATGGCAGCGCGTTGAACGACAACGCCTCGGTCGCGTGGGATGCGTTCGTCCAGGGCACGAATGCCGGACCGAAAGTGCGCGTCGTTCGCGAAATCACCGACCTGGACGGCGACAAGGGCCGCATCACCTACAAGATGGCCTACCAGAACGACAAGCCATGGGTCGCGGTCAAGGAAGAGGCGCCGGCCGGCTCGAATCATCCGTTCGCCACGACCCGCGTCGGCTGGGACGACAACGGCCAGCTGGTCCTGAAGGAGCACGCTGCCGGCGGCCAGAACAGCGAAGTGTCGGCCGACGACGCGAAGGCGATCTACGAGCATGCACGCCAAGCGCTGGCGACCGCACAGACGAAGGTGCCGAAGAAGTAGCCCTATCGACGATCGGACGTTTGTTTTGACCGCGGATGAACGCGGATACACACGGATGTTCGCGGATAGAGCATCTTCGAGAATCGCAATCTCGTTCCACCCGGTCCTTTCGCTTTATCCGCGGCATTCCGTGATCATCCGCGTTCATCCGCGTCAGAAAGCAAGCGTTTGAGGCGCGCGCACGGATGCACTCACGCCACGCGCCGATGCGCGTGGCGTTTCAGATGCACCAGCAGCAGCGAGATCGCTGCCGGCGTGATGCCGGAGATGCGCTGTGCCTGACCCACGGTCTGCGGACGCGCGCGCTGCAGTTTTTGCACGACCTCGGCGGACAGGCCTGCCAGTCCGGCGTATTCGAAGTCGGACGGAATCGGGGTATCCTCATGCCGGCGCTGACGCTCGATCTCTTCGTTCTGGCGCGTCAGATAGCCTGAATACTTGACTGCGATTTCCACCTGTTCGGCAACGCTTGCATCATCGACCCCCGGGCCCAGCGTCGCCACCTGCATCAGCTGCGCGTAGCTCAATTGCGGTCGGCGCAGCAGGTCCAGCGCATTGGATTCGCGCGAAACCGCGACGCCAAGCGTCGCCTCGAGTTCGCGGCCGAGCGCATTTCCAGGCGCCGCCCACAGTCCGCCGAGCCGCTGCGTTTCGCGCTCGATCGCTTCGCGCTTGCGGCAGAACGCGGCGAAGCGCGCGTCGTCGAGACTGCCGAGTTCGTATCCTTTCGCGGTAAGGCGAAGGTCGGCGTTGTCTTCGCGCAGATGCAGCCGGTATTCGGCGCGCGAGGTGAACATGCGGTACGGCTCGTTCGTGCCGTTCGTAATCAGATCGTCGATCAGGACGCCGATATAGGCTTCGTCGCGCCGCGGCGTCCAGGGCGGTTGCTGCTGCGAGGCGCGTGCGGCATTCAATCCGGCAATCAGGCCTTGGGCCGCGGCTTCCTCGTAACCGGTCGTGCCGTTGATCTGGCCGGCGAAATACAGGCCCTCGATCGCGCGCGTTTCCAGGCTGCCTTTCAGTCCGCGCGGATCGAAGAAGTCGTATTCGATCGCGTAACCCGGGCGCGTGATGTGCGCGTGCTCGAAACCCTTGATCGAACGCACGAGTTCGAGCTGCACGTCGAATGGCAGCGAGGTCGAAATACCGTTCGGATAGATCTCGGTCGTTTCCAGACCTTCGGGTTCGACGAAGATCTGGTGCGATGCCTTGTCGGCGAAGCGCACGACCTTGTCCTCGATCGAAGGGCAGTAGCGCGGGCCGATGCCTTCGATCTTGCCGGTGTACAGCGGCGAGCGGTCGAGCGCAGCGCGAATGATCTCGTGCGTGCGTTCGGACGTATGCGTGATCCAGCAGCTGATCTGGCGCGGGTGATCGGCGACCGAACCGACGAACGAAAATACCGGAGCCGGGTCGTCGCCGGGCTGTTCAGCGAGTACGCTGAAATCGATCGAGCGCCCGTCGATGCGCGGCGGCGTTCCGGTCTTCAGCCGGTCGACGCCGAGGTCGAGTTCACGCAGGCGCTCGGCGAGCCGCTGTGCCGGCGGGTCGCCGGCACGTCCGCCGGCATAATTGGCAAAGCCGATGTGGATCTTGCCGGCCAGGAACGTGCCCGCGGTCAGCACGACCGTGGCGGCGCGAAAGCGCAGACCCATCTGGGTGACGACACCGGTCACTCGACTGCCCTCGAACGTCAGATCGTCGACCGCCTGCTGGAAGATCGACAGGTTCGCCTGCGACTCGAGTTGGCGCCGCACCGCTGCCTTGTAGAGTACGCGGTCTGCCTGGCAGCGCGTCGCCCGGACGGCGGGTCCCTTCGACGCATTCAGCGTGCGCCACTGGATACCGGCGCGGTCCGCCGCCCGGCCCATGAAGCCGCCGAGCGCGTCGATTTCCCTTACCAGATGACCCTTGCCGATGCCACCGATTGCCGGGTTGCAGCTCATCTGCCCGAGCGTCTCGATGCTGTGCGTCAGCAGCAGGGTGCGCACCCCGACTCGCGCCGCGGCAAGCGCCGCCTCGGTGCCGGCGTGACCGCCGCCGACAATGATTACGTCGTATTGGGACTGCTCTGTGTGCATTGTCGGTGGATCATCGAGGCCGCGGACGCGGGTTGCGTTCCGGGGCGTGCATATTAGCCGAGCGACCGCCGCGTGGCATGGCGCGTTGCATGGCATGTGTCTTGCTCAACCTCTCCCGCACTCACGACGACACGCGGCGCAGCGCGCTGTACGGTTGGGCTCAGGGGCCGACCAGTGTACGCGGGAGGAAGCGCCAGGAAGAACGAGTTCTTAAGGAAGGAAGGCTGGCGCCCGGCGGTCTTAGGAACAGGGGGAATCCAAGAGGACCGTATGCCGGGCGCCAGTAAGCGATTCGTTTGCCGCAGGGTTCCCATCCCTCTGTGCGGCAGCGCGCCTGTGCGCGCAATTCAAAACACACCCATAGGATAACTACAGGCAGGGTTAGGAAACTGTGAATGCAGTCACGAGCCGATCTTGAAGTGAACTGCGAACCCGGGCGACCCCTGGCAAGAGACATTTACCGGCCGATGGCCGCCCCGTTCCAACCTTGCCTTGGCATAAGTTCTGCACCCTTCGCAGTGAAGATAACGTGAAGGAGCGCGCCATGCTTGCCAACGTGACATCGCTTACGGTCAACCCGATGTTCCTGCGCCACGACCTGCTCATCGAACTGGGCCGGCTCGAAACTGCGATCGAGAGTTTGCGCAGCAGCCAGCCGGCAAACGATGCCGGCCACCTGACAATACTCGAGAGCCGCCACTCAGCCATCAGCCACACGCTCCAGCGCCTGTCGGCCTGATTTTCTTGATGGCGGATACGCCGCAAGCGCGTGATGCACTTGCGCTGACCGCGCCGTTCGAGAACGTGCCGCGCCAGCTCACGGCACTGCGCGGCCCAGCGTCGCCGCCGCAAACCCTGACCGTGATTCCGGAGCGCCGTGCGACCGGCGGACTCGTCGTTCGCGCCAGCAGAATTTCCGGGCCGCCGCGTTTCGCTTAACATGGCGGACATGCCCGCCATCATTTCTGCCCCGATCATTTCTGCCGATTCCGTCCGTCAGGCTGCCGATCGCATCGCACCGTATGCGCAGCGCACGCCGGTGCTGCGTGCGCGCGGCATCGATACGCTGGCGAACGCGACGCTTGCGTTCAAGTGCGAGAATTTCCAGCGCGCCGGCGCCTTCAAGTTTCGCGGCGCGTGCAACTCCGTGTGGGCGTTGAACGACGCGACCGCAGCGCGCGGCGTTGTCACGCACTCGTCCGGAAACCACGGCGCCGCACTGGCGCTTGCCGCGAAGACGCGCGGCATACCCGCTCATGTCGTCGTGCCCGAAGACGCCATCGCATCGAAGGTCGCCGCGATCCGCGCTTACGGCGCCACTTTGCATTTCTGCGCGCCGACATTGGCGGCACGTGACGAAGCCGCCGACCGCATCCGCAGTGAAACGGGAGCGACGCTGGTCCATCCCTTCACGTACCCGGACGTAATTGCCGGGCAGGGGACGGCCACGCTCGAACTGCTCGAGAACACCGGCACTCTCGATGCGCTGATCACTCCAGTAGGCGGCGGCGGTCTGATCAGCGGCAGTTCGGTTGCGGCGCATTCGATGTTGCCGAATTTGCCGATCTTCGCCGCAGAGCCCGAGGGTGCGGCTGATGCCTACGAATCCCTGCACCGTGGCGAACGCGTCACCGATATCGTTCCGCACACGATCTGTGACGGGCTGCGCGCCGCGATCGGACCGATCAACTTCGAATTGATGCGCGCGCATGGCGTCACGGTCCTGCCGGTGAGCGATGCCGAAACGATCGCCGCCATGCGCTTGATCTGGGAGCGCATGAAGATTGTCGTCGAACCGTCATCGGCAACGGTGCTGGCAGCGGTGTTGCGCTACAAGGAACACTTCGCCGGCAAGCGCGTCGGCCTGATCCTGACCGGCGGCAATGTCGACCTCGGCCGCCTGCCGTGGTCCGCTTCTGCGTGATCGCAGGTAAACGCAAAATTTTGAACGCGGATTACGCGGATAAAAGCGGATTGATCAAAAATTAAAAGCCGCTCGGGCTCGCGAGGTGGACGGTAAGAACGCGCCTGCAGCTGGCGCGAGCTACATAATCAAGGCACCTATCCAGTTTCGCTCTATCCGCTCTTATCCGTGTTGATCCGCGCAATCCGCGTTAAAAAATTAGCCTGTCACACTGCAGAACCGCGTCAAGAAGCGCGAGGACGCAGCACACCAGCAAGCGCCAAGGCGATCAGCCCGATGCCGATCGCCTCGTCGAGATCCGGCACTTCACCGAGCAGTCCCCAGGCGAGCAGCACGCCGAGCAGCGGCGTTGCCAGACTCGCCATGCCGGCGATGCTGGCCGGCAATCGCTCGATGACGAACAACCACAATGCCCACGCGACCGCGGCCGCGAGCACGCTGTTGTAGATCAGCGCGCCGATCAATTCGCCGGACCAGTCGATAGCACGCTCGGGGATCAGCAACGCGCCGATGACGACGACGATCGTCCCGAACAGTGCCTGCCATGCGGTCAGTCGCAACGGCGTGATCGCCGCGCGCTGGAACAAGCGCTTGGTCAGCACGGTCGCCAAGCCCCAGCAGCCACCACCGGCGAGCGCAAGCAGGCAACTGTGCAGGCTGCCGATTTCGCGCCATGGTTCCATGACCAGTACGAGACCGGCAGCCGCCAAGCCGAAACAGGCCCATTGTCGCGGCCCCGGCCGTTCGCCGAGCAGCATCCAGGCGAACGCGATGACCCAGAACGGCATCGTGTAGGCCAGCAACGCCATCTTGCCGGCGCCGCCTTCGACCAGCGACAGTTGCACGAGCAGCTGAAACGCCCCGGTCTGCGCCACGCCGATCAGGATCGAATCGCGCAACGGCGGGGGCGCGAGCGATTCGCCACGCCACCACAGCAGCGCGAACAGCAGCGTCGTGCCGGCCGCGGTGCGCAGGGCGGAAAAGTCGAACGGCCCGATGTATTGCATCGCGCGCTTCATGACGATCCAGTTCAGGCTCCAGATCAGGCTCATCAGGGCCAGCGCGATCAGGGCGGGACGGCGGGAAGGAGTTGCACTCATGTCAGGCGTTTGGTTTTCCCAGGCAACAGATTGAACCACGAAGAACACGAATACACGAAGGAAGGCAGAGAAATTCAAAAAAGACGTTCATTCCGCCCTTTCTTCCGCCGTTGTTCGTGTTCTTCGTGTTCTTCGTGGTTTAGTCTTGTGCTCTGCCTTGAGGGAAGTTTGATCATGAGCAAGAGCGAACCGAAGCGTTGTTCATGGGCCGGCGACGATCCGGTAATGCGGGCCTACCACGACAGCGAATGGGGTGTGCCGCTGCACGATGACGCACAGTTGTTCGAGTTCCTCGTGCTCGAGGGCGCCCAGGCCGGATTGAGCTGGAGCACCGTTCTGAACAAGCGCGCGGCTTACCGCAAGGCATTTCACGGCTTCGACATCGCGCGCGTCGCGCGCATGAGCGATGCCGCGCTCGACAAACTGCTGCTCGATCCGGCGCTGATCCGTAATCGCCTGAAGATCTATTCCGCGCGGCGCAACGCGCAGGCGGCGCTGAAGGTCATCGGCGAGGCCGGCAGTCTCGACGCGTATTTCTGGTCGTTCGTCGACGGCAAACCGCTCGTCAACCGCTGGCGCGGCCGCGGCGACGTTCCGGCGCGCACCGCGTTGTCGGACAAGCTCAGCAAGGACCTGCAGAAACGCGGGTTCAACTTCGTCGGCTCGACGATCATTTATGCGCACATGCAGGCAACCGGGATGGTCAATGACCACTTCACGGGATGCTTTCGCTACCGGCAAGTCTGACCTGGCTCCAGCGAGGGCTGCGGGCAGAAAGCAGAAGATTGAACCACGAAGAACACGAAGCAGAGAAATCCGTCTTTGCCTTCTTCGTGTTCTTCGTCACTTCGTGTTCTTCGTGGCCGCTTTCGCTCTTCTTGAATGGCAGCGCACGCGATCAGCGCCGCGAGCCGCGCAGGCTGTCGACGGAGAAAGTCGCAATCTCGCCGCCGCCGGCGCGGCGCGGCTGGCCCTGCTCCGGCGCCCACGCGTGCGCGTAGATGACCTCGTAGGTCGCCGGCAACTTTCCGCCGACGCGGAACGTCTCGTAAGCCTCCACCGCGCGGCGCCAGCGGCCGCCGCCGGTGAGACCGCGCAGGCGTTTCGCATCGGCGTTCGTTGCGCCGATCGCCTTGAGTTCGCGCATGAGTTTCGGCGCATCGGAATAGGTCAGCGTGAAGTGCTCGGCATCGAGGACCGGATCGCGAAAGCCTGCGTGCAGCAGCGCGTCGCCGATGCGGCCGATGTCGGCGAACTGGCTGACATGCGGCGCGCGATCGGCCTGCGCCCAGGCCTCGCGCAGCTCGTACAGCGTGTCCGGCCCGAACGTCGACAGCGCGATGTAGGCGCCGGGCCGGAGCACGCGGCGGAATTCGGCGAACAAGGCCGGCACGTCGTCGATCCACTGGATGCACAGGTTCGAGAACAGCACGTCGACACTGGCATCGGCGAGCGGAAGCGCGCGAGCATCGGCGTTGACGCGCATCAGCGGCCGCAGCCAGCCCGGCTTGATCCGCCGCAGCATCGGCAAGGCAAGATCGAGCGCAACGATACGCGCCGATTTCCAGCGCGTGCGCATCGCCGTGGCGGCCAGGCCCGGCCCGCAACCGACGTCGAGCACGAGTTGCGGGGCGGCCTCGAGATAGTCCATGCGCTCGAGCAGGCGTCGTTCGACCTCGTGCTGCAGGACCGCGTGCGCTGCGTAGCTCGCTGCCGCGCGACCGAAGGCACGGCGCACCTGGCGCGTATCGAGTGGCGGCGTCATTGGTCGGCGATCCGCTCGGCGAACGCGGCAATCGCGCTTGCGACGTCGGCCGCATGACCGAGAAACGGTGCATGACCGGACGCGATCTCGACGTATTCGCCGCGCGGACAGTGCTGGGCTGCCCAGCGCATCGCCGCGGATGGAACGAGCCGGTCGCGCCGGCCGGCAATCCACAGGCTCGGTACCGACATGGCCGGCAGCCGGTCGCGCAAGTCTGTCGACTGCAGCACCCCGAGGCCTTGCTCGAGCACGGGCAGCGCAGGTTCGCCGCGCTCGAACACGTGCGCCTTCAACGCGCGCAACTCGTCGTGACCGTGCGCCGAGCCGAGTGTTTCGAGGGCGAGGAAGCGCTCGATCGTCTGCCGGTAGTCGGCGAGCAGTCCGGCGCCGAACTCGATGAAAATCTCCGCGGCGACGCCGTGCGCCCAATCCGGGCCAGCCACGAACTTCGGCGATGCGGCAATTTCCACAATGCCGCGTACGCGGTCCGGATGTTCCAGTGCCGCCTGCAGGCTGACCAGTCCACCGAACGACCAGCCGGCCCAGATCGCCCGCGGCAATTGCGCGGCCAGGATGGCCGCACAGCGGGCCGGATCGATGCTCTCGTCGCTCTCGTCCGACGCACTCGTGTAACCATGGCCCGGCAAGTCGACGACGTGCACGCGAAAGCGTTCGGCCAGCAGTGGCGTGAGCGCAGCGAAGATGCCGCCGTGCATGGCCCAGCCATGGATCAGGACCAGGTCGGAGCCGTTGCCGAACGAGTCGATATGCATTCTCAGCGTTCCATGCGTGCGTGGCCGATCGCGCGCGCGAGCGCGTTGAGCAGTTGCTCGACGTCGGATTCCTCGTGCCGCGCCGAGAGCACGACGCGCAAGCGCGCTTTGCCCTGCGCCACGGTTGGCGGCCGGATCGCCGGCACAAACAAGCCCTCCGTTTCGAGCGACTGCATCGCGACCAGCGCCGACTTGCTCGCGCCGATGACGACCGGCTGGATTGGCGTGCGCGAGTCAAGCAGGACGATGCCGCGCTCGCGCGCGCCATGACGGAAGTGCGTGACCAGGCGTGCGAGCTTGTCGCGGCGCCAGTGCTCGAAGCGGGCGATGTCGATCGCGGCCGATGCGGCGGCCGCCAGCGCCGGAGGCAGCGCCGTCGTATAAATGTGCGGGCGCGCGAACTGCACGAGGCCGTCGATCAGGGTGGCGCTGCCGGCGATAAAGGCGCCGGCGACACCAAGCGCCTTGCCGAGCGTGCCCATCAGCAGCGGAACCTGGCCGCCGTCCAGGTGCGCCTCACTCACGCTGCCGGCGCCGTCGGCGCCGAGCACGCCGAGACCGTGCGCGTCGTCGACCATCAGCGTGGCTTGCTGCGTTTTACACAATGCCGCAAGTTCGGCCAGAGGCGCAACGTCGCCGTCCATGCTGAACACGCCGTCGGTCGCCAGCAGCGCCGCCGCGTCGGCACGCGTGGCGAGCTGGCGCTTGGCACTGGCGACATCGGCGTGCACATAGCGCACGAGTTCGGCATCCGACAGTCGCGCGGCATCGAGCAGGCTGGCGTGGTTGAGCTTGTCCTGCACGCAGACATCGCCCGAGCCGAGCAGCGCCTGCATCGCGCCGAGGTTCGCCATGTAGCCGGTCGAAAACAGCAAGGCGCTGTCGCGCCCGGTCCAACGCGCGAGCTTTCCTTCGAGTTCGGCATGTTCCTCGCGATGGCCGCCGAGCAAGTGCGCGGCCGCGGCGCCGACGCCCCACTGCGTCGCGGCCCGATTGAGGCTTTCGATCAGCGCCGGATGCTGCGCAAGACCGAGATAGTCGTTGCTGGCGAAGTTCCGCAGCGGCTTGCCGTCGATGACGATAACCGCGCCGTCGACCTGCGTGACCGTGCGCAGTCTGCGCAGCAGCGACTGCCGCGCACGCTCGGCTTGCGCGCGGGCAACGCGTTCGATCAGATCGGGGCGCGACAGCGCGGTGGGTCGTCGCACGGCAACACGTCGCGGTGCGGTCAGGGCTGAGGGCCGAGGGCCGAGGCCTGCAGGGCCGCGGGTGCGTGCTCGACGCCCGCCTCCACGATGTCCGCATGCACGGTGCCTGGCTCGATTTCGATCGGCATCGGCACGATGCCGAGGCGCGCGAACAGCGCCTGGTCGTGCTCGACGTCGGGGTTGCCGGTCGTCAGCAGCTTCTCGCCGTAGAAGATCGAGTTGGCGCCGGCGAGAAAACACAGCGCCTGCAATTCATCGCTCATCTCGGCGCGCCCCGCCGACAGCCGCACCATCGCTTGCGGCATCATGATGCGGGCGACGGCAATCGTGCGCACGAACTCGAATGGATCGAGCAGGGCGGTGCCGGCGAGCGGCGTCCCTTCGACCTGGACCAGGCGATTGATCGGGACCGACTGCGGATGTTCGGGCAGGTTCGCCAGGGTCTGCAGCAGGCCGGCGCGTTGCTCGCGCGTTTCGCCCATGCCGACGATGCCGCCGCAGCAGGTTTTCATGCCAGCGGCGCGCACGTGCTCGAGCGTGTCGAGGCGATCAGTGAATTCGCGCGTATGGATGATCTCGCCGTAGAACTCCGGCGCGCTGTCGAGATTATGGTTGTAATAGTCCAGTCCGGCCGACTTGAGCTTGTGCGCCTGCGGCGCGCTGAGCATGCCGAGCGTCGCGCAGGTTTCCATTCCGAGCGCGCGCACCGCGCCGACCATCGCGGCGACCTTGTCGATGTCGCGATCCTTCGGCGAGCGCCAGGCTGCGCCCATGCAGAAACGCGTCGCACCGGCCGCTTTCGCCGCACGCGCCTTGTCGAGCACGGCATCGAGCGACATCAGTTTCTCGGCCTTCACCCCGGTCGCGTAGCGCGCGGCCTGCGGACAGTAGGCGCAATCTTCCGGACAGCCGCCGGTCTTGATCGACAACAATGTGGAAACCTGCACCGCGTTCGCGTCGTGATGCCGGCGGTGCACCGCCTGCGCTCGCGCAATCAGGTCGCTGAATGGTGCGGACAGCAGCGCCAGCACCTCGGCGCGCGTCCAGTCGTGGCGGAGGCCGGTCCGCTGCTGATCCGGATCGACGCAATCAGGATCAGGGCACTTTTGGTCGGCTGCGCGCTCTTGGAGGTTGTACGTTCGGATCGCGGACATGGCGGGACACACATGGCGTAAAGTGGCCGCCAGTTTGGGTGGCGTATCAGGGGCCTGTCAACCCAATGACGATCAAAGCAGTTGACGGTATCTGGCCGCGGTTGCAGCGTGTGGTCCTGCCACCGCATTGCCTGCTCTGCGGCGACGACGGCGACGCCGGGCACGACCTGTGTTCGGCCTGCGCGGGCAGCCTCGTCCGCAACCGGATTTGTTGTCCGCGCTGCGCGTTGCCGCTGCAAGTTGCCGCCCCGGCCTGCGGCGAATGCCTGGAACGGCAGCCGCCTTTCGAGACCGCGTTCGTGCCGTTCCTGTACGCGCATCCGCTCGACCTGCTGATGACGCGCCTGAAATTCGGCCACAGCCTTGCCGCGGGCCGCGTGTTGTCCGAACTGTGGAGCGAAGCCATCACGGAGATGGCACCGGCGCCGCCGACATTGTTCGTGCCGGTGCCGCTGCACGCGTCGCGCTTGCGCGAGCGCGGTTACAACCAGGCCCTCGAGTTGCTGAGGCCACTGGCTCAATCATTGCGCATAGCGCTGGCCGAATCATTGCTGACGCGCACACGCGCCACGCCGGCACAGGCCAACCTCGATGCCGTCGCCCGTCGACAGAATTTGCGCGGAGCTTTCGAGTTCCATGCGCCTGCCCTGCGTGGAATCGCGCCGGCCGACGCACATGTCGCACTGGTTGATGACGTCATGACGACCGGAGCGACGCTGCGCGAATGCGCGCGCGTGCTGCGGCGCGCCGGCATTGCGCGCGTCGACGTCTGGGCACTCGCGCGCGCGCCTCGGCAACGCTGAAGGATCCGCAAGCCAGGCGCGCGCTTTTCGATCGGAAAAAATTGCTCGCGGCTGCGCTCTGGCGCTGCAACGCGCGCCGCGCGCGTCGCCTGCACCTACCCTTCATTCGGAGCCATGGTAGTCTAGGCGCGGGATGCCGGAAGCGAAGGCGCGCGATTTGGCGACGTCCCGTGCTGTGTCAAGACAAGTCGAATCAGGAGAAGGGTCGTGAACATTCTCATCGTCGACGATCAGCAGTCCGCGCGCACGATGCTGCGCGAGGTCGTCGAGAGTATTGCTCCCGACATGAGCGTGCGCGATTTCGAAAACCCGATCGAAGCGCTGCGCTGGTCGGAAAAAAATCCGATCGACCTGCTGCTGCTCGACTACCGCATGCCCGGGATGGACGGCCTGGAGTTCGCGCGCCAGTTCCGCCAACCGCCGCAGAAACGCGACGTGCCGATCGTGCTGATCAGCGTTGTCGGTGACGAACCGGTCCGGCACGCGGCGCTCGACGCCGGCGTGATCGATTTCCTGGTCAAGCCGGTGCGCCCGCGCGAGCTGCGCCTGCGCTGCCGCAACCTGTTGACCTTGCGCCAGCAGGGCGAATCGGTGAAGGAACACGCGCGCGCGCTCGAATTCCGCGTGATCGAGGGCCTGCGCGAAATCGAGGAGCGCGAGCGCGAGACATTGTTCCGGCTCGCCCGCGCGATCGAATTCCGCGACTACGGCACCGGCCTGCACCTGATCCGCATGGCGCGCTTCGCCGGCCTGATCGCCGACGGGCTGAACCTGCCGGACGACGAAGTGCGCATGATCGAAGTCGCCGCGCCGCTGCACGACCTGGGCAAGATCGGCATTCCGGATGCGATTCTGCTCAAGCGCGGGCGCCTGACCGAAGAAGAGTTCGCAATCATGCGCACGCATCCGCAGATCGGCTACGAGATCCTGCGCGACAGCCCGAGCCGCTTCATCCAGCTCGGCGCGTCGATCGCGCTGCATCACCACGAGCGCTGGGACGGCGGCGGCTATCCGCACGGGTTGAGCGCAGAGGGTATTCCGCAGGCGGCGCGCATCGTGGCGCTGGCCGACGTGTTCGACGCGCTGCTGTCCGAACGGCCGTACAAGTCCGCGTGGTCGCACGACGAGGCAGTTGCCTACGTGCGCGCACACAGCGGTTCGTTCTTCGATCCGGCCTGCGTGTCGGCCTTGTTGCGCGACATGTCCGCGGTCATCGAGATCGAACAGACGCGCATGACCGAACCCGTGAGCGATGTAGTGTGATTCGCGGCGCGGCCTGACTTGCAAACACCGGCGCGCGACTCGATGTAGATGTCTGGGGTTCGCGCTGCGTGCGTCAAGGTGTCTGTCGTGATTGACGGCACGGGCTAAGCCAAGCAACATCGGGCTCGCCAGTCGAACGGCGGGCGCGCCGCCTGAAACCTGTTACAGCATCCGCCAGCCGAGGGCATCACGAAGCCGATGGAATCCCTGCACATCGAGGCCGCGGTCAAGCAATTTCTGGCGGAGCGTTTCGATATCCCGCCGGACCGGCTGACCGAGCACGCGTCGATGCGCGATCTCGGAATGGATTCGATGATGATGCTGGAGGTCATGCTCGAGGTCGAAGACCGGTTCGGCATCAAGCTGAAGGATCTGTCGATGCCCTCGAACCCGACTTTGCGCGACGTCGTCGACCTGGCCCGGCGCAACCTGAAGACCCCTTAGTCATGGCCGGCCGGCACGACGTCGTCATTACCGGTATCGGTGTCGTCACGCCAATCGGACTGTCCATCGACGAACTGCTCGCCAGCCTGCGCAGCAATCGTTCCGGGATCGGCTTGTGGCAGTCGCCGCTGCTCGGCAGGGACCTGCCGGCAGGATTGATCGCGCGCGATTTTTCCGGTGAATTCACCAAGCTCGAGTTGCCCTACCTGGACCGCTGCACTCAGATCGCGTTGCTCGCCGCGCGCCAAGCCACGGCCGATGCCGGGCTCGAGCAGTTTGGCGACGTCGGCGCTCGCGCCGGATTGTTCTACGGATCGGTTTGCGGTGGCGTCGCCACCGAGCACGAGTGGGTGAGGCAATTTTTCACCGAGGGGAAACAGGTCGCCAAGCCCTATACCCTCATGGCCAGCATGCTGAACGCGGCGCCGGCGCAGATCGCGATTCGCCATCAGATCCTCGGCCCGGTCATGACTCACGGCAGCGCTTGTACGTCTTCGGCCTCAGCGATCGGCGACGCCGCCCGGGCGATCCGTCACGGCTATCTCGATGTTGCCATGGCCGGAGGCGCGGAGGCGTCGCTGGCGCCGACGTTCATGGCGTTGTGGGGCGGCCTGCGCGCGCTGGCCGAACCCGATGCCGAGGACGTCGGGACCAGCTGCCGGCCGTTCTCGAGCAAGCGCAGCGGACTGGTGCTGGGCGAAGGGGCCGTCTTCCTGATGCTCGAATCGCGCGAGCACGCCGAGGGTCGCGGGGCGAGCTGTTACGCCGCGCTGTCCGGATACGGCATCGCCTCGGATGGCTACCACATCGGCTCGCCGAAGCTCGAAGGGCAGGTCGAAGCGCTGCGCTGCGCGCTCGCCGACGCCGGGCTGCGCTCGGAGCAGATCGGCTATGTGAACGCGCACGCGACCGGCACGGCCGGTGGGGACCCAATCGAGGCCCGCGCGATTCGCGAGGTCCTCGGCGACGCCCCAGTCAGCTCCACCAAGGCCATCCACGGCCACCTGCTGGGCGCCGCCAGTGCCGTGGAGCTGGTGGTCTCGATCCTGGCGATAGACCAGTCCTTCCTGCCGGCGACGGCTCATCTGGCCGACATCGATCCGGCCTGCGCCCTGAACCACGTCGCCAATACCCCGGTTTTTGGCCATCCAATCGAACATGCCCTGTCGTTCTCGGCCGGCTTCGGGGGAACCAACGCGGCGCTGATCGTCTCCCGCGAACAAAAGCTGCCTCAGAAGAAAAAAGTGTGCCTACAATAAGGGTTGCCACATCATCGTGGCAGCTTTTCGAGGAAGCGTGCTATGGGCGTATTCGAGACAGTTTCCCCGCTGCAGCTATCCCACGTCGCAGCGAACTTCAGGGCCAGCGAGCACAATGCACTCTGGCTCACGATGGCCGAATCGGCCGTCGGCAGGAGCCAGAACTTTTCACCGGAGTTGCTGCAGGACGTGTTCGCGCTCAACAGCGCAATCCACGCCAACGGTGTGGCCTGGGTGGCCAATGGCGCGAAGCAGCCGATCCACTACGTGGTGTTGCAATCGGCGCATCCGGACTACTTCAGCCTCGGCGGCGATCTCGCTTATTTTCGCGAGTGCATCCGCCGGCAGGACCATCAGGGCCTGCGTGATTATTCGATGCTGTGCGTCGACATGATCTATCAGTGGTCGAGCACGCTGAGCCAGCACGCGACGACCGTTGCGCTCGTGCAGGGCCGCGCGCTCGGCGGCGGTTTCGAAACCGCGCTCGCATCGGACTACATCATTGCCGAGGAACAAAGCGAGTTTGGTTTTCCGGAAATCCTGTTTGGCCTGTTCCCCTGCACCGGCGGCATGAGCCTGTTGTGCCAGCGCGTCAGCGTGCATCAGGCCGAGCGCATGATGAGCGACGGCAAGATCTACTCCGCCGCGGAATTGAAGGCTCTGGGCGTCGTCGATGAAATCTGCCCGCGCGGCAAAGGCGCGCTGGCCGTCGAAAACTTCATCAGCGAGCATGCCCGGCATCGCACGGCGCGCTTGATGCTGCAGCGCGGGCGGCACCGGCTGGCGCCGCTGAACTACATGGAACTGCAGACCGTGGTCGGGGAGTGGGTCGAAGCGGCGATGGGCTTGTCGGACGACAACCTGCGCGTGCTCGACATGCTAATCCAGATGCAGCGAGCCAGCGTTATCCACTGACGTTGCGCCCGAGGCCGCGACCGTTTGTCGCAGCGCGTTGATCGTCGCGCGCGAGGTCTCGCGCACGTCCATTGCCAGACGCTCGGTCGATGCCGAGAGTTCGTCGCTGGCCATGCTCATCAGGCTCGTGCTCAGCGTAACGAGCCGGATCGCGCCTACGTTGGCGCTGACACCCTTGAGCGCATGCGCGGCCGTGCGCATCGTCGCGTAATTCCTGTTGGCCAGCGCTTCGAGCACCTGCTGGCAAGCGCGCGCGATGTCGTTCTCGGCGTGCGTCAGCAGTTGCCCCAGGAACTCCGGCCGCGTGTTGACGCTGCGCAGCTCCTCGATGACGGCCGCATCCAGAGGACTGATCGGCACGACCTTGAGCACCGGCCGCATCGGCCTGGCGATTTCTGCCGCCGGCGGTGCGCTCGCGACCGGCACCAGCGCCACCGGCGGCAGAACCACGTCGGCCAGCGCCTTGCGGATTCCGGTCAGATTCACCGGTTTGTAGAGCGTGCCCGCGCCGCCGGCTTCGCGCAGGCGCGTCGCCGTCTGCGCCGTCGCATCGGCGGTCAGGAACAATGCCGGCGCCGGATGCAGGCGGCCAAAACGATAAGTCTGCAGGACGCGTACGCCGTCCATGTCGCCGAGGTTGTAGTCGAGCAGGATCAGATCGAATTCCTGGCGTGTCAGCAACTCGAGCGCAGCCATGCCGCTGGCGCAAGTCGTCACCTCGTGGTGGTCGATTTCGAGCAGTTCCTTGAGCAGCACGAGGTTCGTGACGTTGTCGTCGACGACGAGGATGCGCCGGCCGGTTGCAATCGGCGCCGCCTCGGCCTCGGCCTCGCCATCCGGCGCCGGGCCGGCGCGCTTGAGCAGGAGCTCGAACCAGAACCGGCTGCCCTTGCCCAGGTTGCTTTCGAAGTGCAATTCGCCGCCCATCAGTTCGACGATCTGGCGCGACAGGGTCAGCCCGAGTCCGGTGCCGCCGTAGCTGCGGGCGCTGCCTTTGTTGACCTGCGAAAACGGCTCGAAGATTTCCGCGCGGAACGACTCGGGTATGCCGATTCCGGTGTCGGTCACGCTGAAGCGCAGGCGATACTCGCTCGCACGCGCTTCGAGCAGTTCGACGGCGAGATTCACGCTGCCGGTCTCGGTGAACTTGATCGCGTTGCCGACGAGGTTGAGCAGGATCCGGTCCAGGCCGTGCGTATCGGTCTCGACGCGATCGACGATCATCGCATCGACGTCGGCGAGGAAGGCGACGCTCTTGCGCGCGGCCATGGTCTCGAACGTGGCGCGCAGCGTGGCGACTTTCTGCGGCAAGTCGGTCGGCGCGTAGCTCAGTTCGACGGCCTTGGCGTTGTATTTCGCCGCGTCGAGCAGGTCGTTGATCTCGCTCAGCAGCGTGTCGGACAGCGAAAGAATCGTCTGCGTGCGGCGCGTGACCGACGGTTCGCGCGACTCGACCGACAGCAGTTCGGCCGACGCGACAATACCCGTCAACGGCGTGCGCAGCTCGTGGCTGACCTTGGCGAGCAGGTCGGACTTGCCGCGGCTTTCCTGCTCGGCATGCTCGCGCGCCTGGCGCAGGGTCTGGATCAACTTGCCCGCGTACATCGGCACGACGATGATCGGCACGAGCAGTGCAGCCCAGAAGACCCCGTGCTGCTGCCAGTAAGGATTGAACGCGAGCACCAGCGAAAAGCCGACGATCGAGGCGATCTGGCACAGATGCATGAGCGGCTGGCCGGTGCGAAAGCCAAAACCAAGTGTCGTGAACAGATAGAAGCCGGCAATCAGGCCGCCGAACTGGCCGGTCAGGGCGATCCACACGGACAGCACGAGCGGATCGAGCACGGCCGTGGCGATCAACAGGCCGTACAGCACCTTGAACGATCCGTTGCGGATCAGCGAATACGGCGACAGGGCGTAGACGCAGTAACCCGCGGTCAGGCCGAGGAACCACAGCGGAATCCCGTTCGGACTGGTCAGGAACAGCACCAGGTCGGCGATGATGACCGGAATCGCCACGCCGACACGCACGCGCAGCTGGGCGAGCAAGACCGCCCGCAGCCCGAATTCGGACTTGTCGAGGACGCCTTCAATGAAGTTCAGGTTCATGTGCTGCGTTCGCGCAAACCCTGCGCCTCCCTGTCCATTGGCCAAAGTATGGGATTTTAGGCCAACGGAGTCTAATTGCGTCGCGGCAAAAGATGCAGGAACGAGGCCAGACGGGGCGCTGAGGGGGCCGCCGTTGCGACTTTCCGGATAGCCGGTCGGTATCCGGCCATGCCTAATTCAACGACAGCGACAGCGCGATCCCGACCCAGAGCGCCAGCCCGACCCAGTTGTTGTTGCGAAACGCGGCGAAACAGGCGTCGCGGTCGCGCCCGCGCATGATCCATTGCTGCCAGCCGAACAACAGCGCCGCGGCGCCGATGCCGGCGAAGTAGGGCCAGTGCAGGTGCCCGCGCTGGGCGACCAGCAACATCGCGAGCAGGAACGTGGCCATCAGAACGCCGAGGATCGGCCGGTCGGCGTCGCCGAACAGGATCGCGGTCGATTTCGCGCCGGCGCGGATGTCGTCGTCGCGATCGACCATCGCGTATTGCGTGTCGTAGATCGTCGACCACAGCACGTTGGCCAGGTACAGCAGGCCGCACAGCGGCAGCGCGGCGACGAAGGCCTTGGGGTCGGCGCCCTTGACCGCGGCAAATGCCATCGGTATCGACCAGCCGAACGCCATGCCCAAGTATACTTGTGGAAGATAGGTGTAGCGCTTCATGAACGGGTAGGTGACGGCGAGGAACGCGCCGCCGAGCGAAAGCTCGACCGTCAACCGGTTCGTCAGCAGCACGAGCAGGAACGCCAGCACGATCAATACCGCGAATACCACGAGCGCCTCGCGCGGCGTCACCAGGCCGGCGGCGATCGGCCGGTCGTGCGTGCGCCTGACCAGCGGGTCGAGGTCGCGGTCGGCGTAGTCGTTGATCACACAGCCGGCCGAACGCATCAGGAACACGCCGAGCGTGAAGATGACCAGCGTGCCCCATGGCGGGAAATCGCCGGCCGCCAGCCAAAGCGCCCACCAGGTCGGCCACAGCAGCAGTGCCGCGCCGATCGGCTTGTGCATGCGCGCGAGCTTCGCGTACTGGGTCAGGCGCTCGCGCACGTGGGCCCAGTCGACTCGCGCCAGCGCGCGGCGCGTGGCGTCTGCCGGCACCGACCACCAGCCCGGCCGATTCGCGCTGTCGCCGACAACCGCCTCGCGCGCCTTGCGTTGCGCGGCGGCGAGCGATGCAGCGACCGCTTCGCGCCGGCCTTTGAGGTCGGTCGCCCTGACCGGTTTGCGCTTGGTGTTCATCGGCACAGTTTAATCGAGTGCCCTGTGAATCCGGACGGCGTTCGCTGCCTGCACGCCAGAAATTCGGGCGCGGGCGCATCGGCCAAGCCCTCCGTCTGCCCAAGTGTGCCGCCGATCCATTCGACGCCGGTTTGCGTGCGCTGCGTCGTTCGGGTCCGGCGCGGCGCTCCGTTAGGGTAGGTGCCAATACTGCGCGGGGGAATGCAATGCGGCCGTTCCTGATCGTCTTTGCCTGCGCTCTCGCCGCTGGGCCGCACTGCGGTCGCACTGCGATCAACCCACCGCTGGCCAATCCGATCCTGTTCGTGACCCAGGTGCCGACCGGCTACGACTTCGTCAACATGACGATTTCGGCGCCGTTCGCCAACCACTTGCCGACGACCCTCGCCGCGCCGCGCGGCGGCGATCTGATGCTGATGTCGACGACCGGCACGCTGCGTTACCTGACTCAGGAAGCCGGCTACGGTACGGCCGGCGGCGGGGCGCTGATGACCGGAAACCAGGCGATCGCGGTGCGCGATCCGGCCATCTTCTGGGACGCCAGCAAGGCGATCTTCAGCATGGTCGTCGGCGCGCCGGCGAATAGCGGCGACAGCGAACCTTATGCGTGGCGGCTGTACGAGATCACGAACCTGCAGCAGGTGCTGGCCGGGCAGCCCCCGATAGTGCAACTCGTGGCGAACCAGCCGCCTCCGCCATTCAACAACATCGAGCCGAACTATCTGAGCGACGGCAGCATCGTCTTCGTCAGCGACCGGCCGCGCAACGGTGCCGCCGCGCTGTATCCGATCCTCGACGAGTACCGGGGCCAGCCCGCCAACAGCGGCCTGTGGCACCTGAATCCGGCGACCGGCGCGCTCGCGCTTCTGGAAAATACGCCGTCGGGTTCCTTCTCTCCGTTCGTCGACAGCTTCGGCCGCGTCGTGTTCTCGCGCTGGGATCACCTCGAGCAGGACTTGAACAACGACCCGGCCACGGCTCCGCCGACCGGGATCACGCCGTTCGACTACGCCTCGGAAGCGGCCAACGCCGCCACAGCCGGTGCGGTCGACCTGTTCCCCGAGCCGATCCACCCGACCGCCGGCAGCAATCTCAACGGGTTCGAGATCAACCAGTTCTTTCCGTGGACCGTCAACCAGGATGGCAGCAGCGAGGAGATCCTCAATCATCTCGGCCGCCACGAGTTCAAGCAGACGTTTGCGCGCAGCTACACGAACGACAGCAACCTGATCAACTTCGACGCCAGCGCCTCCGGCCGTCTGAACACGAAGGCCATCGACAACCTGTTCCAGATCCGCGAAGACCCAACCATGCCGGGACGCTATGTCGGCGTCGACGGCGTCGAGTTCTACATGCATCGCGCCGGGCAGATCGTCGCGGTCAACGCGGCATCGCCGTTTGCGCCGCCGGCGCTGTTGAACGCGAACGACGTGACCGTCAGCTACATCACCAACCGGCAAACGTCCACGCCGTTTTTCTCGGGCGTCTCGTACCCGTACAACATCGGCCACTTCCGCGATCCGTTGCCGATGACCGACGGCACGCTGATCGCCGCGTTCGCCAATACGCCGGGAATCGGAACGGAACCTGCCGGCCTGCCGCTGCCGCCGAGCACGTACCAATTCCACTTGTATACTCTTGCCGCGGTCAGCCAGAACGGCGGCACCGAATATGTGCCGTCGGCCAGCCCGCTGATTGCCGGCGGCATCACGAAATCGGGGCTCAAGTACAACTACGCATCGAATATCGCCGGGCAGCCATCAGGAACGGTGAACTACACCGGTGCATTGTGGGAACTGCAGCCGGTCGAAATCGTCGCGCGCGCGGTGCCGCCTGCGACGACACAAGCGCCGCTGGGCGGGACGCCGGAACAGGCCGTGTTCGACGCCTTCAATCTGGCCCACCCCGCGAATGGCGTCAGCGTCGCCCAAATGCAGCAGTTTCTGCAGGGACAGAATCTTGCACTGGTCGTGGTCCGCAACGCCACCTCGCGCGACCGGGCCGACCAGCAGCAGCCTTACAACCTCGCGGTGCCAGGTGGAATCTCGACGATCAGCGATATGCCGAGTTATCTTGGACCGCCGCTGTACTGCATCGACCGCATGCAATTCTTCGAGGCCGACCAGGTGCGCGGCTTCTACCCGAGCGCAGGCACGATCGCGAATGCATTGCCGGGGCGGCGGCCGATGCCGCGGCCATTGAACGATGCCAACGCGCTCGCCAACAACATGCCGGGCGACATCGGAGCTCCGGGCAGCCAGTTCATAGCCGCGGACGGATCGGTCGCGTTGTTCGTGCCGGCGAACCGGCCGATCGTGTGGCAGTCGCTGGCACCGTCGGCGGCCTGCGGTTCGTCGCCGCAGCCGGCCGCCGCTGTCGTCGTGCGCGAGCGCTACTGGATCGAATTCCAGCCCGGCGAGATCCGCGCCTGCAATAGTTGCCATGGCGTCAATCAGCACAATCAGGCCGGTCAGACCACGCCGGCGAATCCACCGCAAGCGCTGGCCGACCTGCTCGCTTGGTGGAAGCTGCACGGCGACGAGATCTTCGGCAACGGTTTCGGGCCGTAGAAGGCTGCCCTCGCCGCGGCGCGGGTCTGGCGGTATGCTCGCGCGCAACCACACTGCACGAGGCCATCGATGGACAAGCTGCTGCCGGTCCGCTTTCTGCCTTTCGTTGCCTGTCTGGCCGTGTTCGCCCTGGCACTGGCACTGGCGATCTCGTGGGACAGCGTGTTCTGGCGCTGGATCGCGGCGATCAGCGGCGTGCTTTGCCTCGTCGGCGTCGTCGACATCAGCGCGAGGCGGCACACGCTGCGTCGCAACTTTCCGGTCACGGCGCACCTGCGCACGTTCTTCGAATACTTCCGGCCGATGCTGCGCCAGTACGTCGTCGAATCCGACTACGAAGAAGTGCCGTTCTCGCATATGCAGCGTTCGATCGCCTACCAGCGCGCGAAGAACGTGCTCGACAAGCGCCCATTCGGCACGCAGCTCGATGTCTACGCCACGCAGTACGAGTGGATCAACCATTCACTGGCGCCGGCGCATATCGACAGCCACGACTTCCGCATCGACATCGGCGGCGCCCAATGCAGCAAGCCGTATTCGGCCAGCGTGTTCAACATCTCGGCGATGAGCTTCGGCTCGCTGTCGGCGAACGCGATCCGCGCGCTGAACGAGGGCGCGCGCCGCGGCGGTTTCTACCACGACACCGGCGAAGGCTCGATCTCGCCGTACCACCGCGAGAACGGCGGCGACATCTGCTGGGAGATCGGCTCCGGGTATTTCGGCTGCCGTAGTGCCGACGGCACGTTCAATGAGGAACGCTTTGTGGAGAACGCA
>DASRTK010000228.1:0-16091 GCA_035655975.1 Rudaea sp. | reverse complement strand
AGTACGGCACTTCGTCGACCTTGTCGTCCGGGATCGGAATGCGGAAACGGTCGCGGAACGCGCGCACTGCTTCCTGGTCGAGTTTCTTCTGCTGGTGGGTCGGATTCAGCGATTCGCCGGCCGCGCCCATGCCGTAGCCCTTGACCGTCTTGGCCAGGATCACGGTCGGCATGTCTTTCGTGTTCACTGCTGCGTGATAGGCTGCATAGACTTTGTGCGGATCATGGCCGCCGCGATTCAGGCGCCAGATGTCGTCGTCGGAAAGATTCACGACCATCTCGCGCGTCTCCGGATACTTGCCGAAGAAATGCTCGCGCGTATACGCGCCGCCGAACGCCTTGCAGGCCTGGTATTCGCCGTCGACCGTTTCCATCATCAGCCGGCGCAGCGTGCCGTTCGTGTCGCGCGCAAGCAGCGGATCCCAGTAGCTGCCCCAGACGACCTTGATCGCATTCCAGCCGGCGCCGCGGAACACGCCTTCGAGTTCCTGGATGATCTTGCCGTTGCCGCGCACCGGGCCGTCCAGACGCTGCAAATTGCAATTGACGACAAAGATCAGATTGTCGAGTTTTTCGCGCCCGGCCAGCGAGATCGCACCGAGCGATTCGGGCTCGTCGCTCTCGCCGTCGCCGATGAAGCACCAGACCTTGCGGTCGGATTTCGGTATCAGGCCGCGGTGTTCCAGGTACTTCCAGAAATGCGCCTGGTAGATCGCCTGCAGTGGTCCCAGACCCATCGACACGGTCGGGATCTGCCAGTAATCCGGCATCAGCCACGGATGCGGATACGACGACAGGCCGCGGCCCTTGCCGGCGACTTCCATGCGGAACAGGTCCATCTGGTCGGCATCGACGCGGCCCTCGAGGAATGAGCGCGCATAGATGCCGGGACTCGAGTGGCCCTGATGGCAGATCAGGTCGCCCGGATGGTTCTCGCTCGGCGCGCGCCAGAAATGGTTGAAGCCAACGTCGTAAAGGGTGGCGCTCGAAGCAAAGCTCGCGATGTGTCCTCCCAGGTCACCTGGCTTGCGGTTCGCGCGCACGACCATCGCCATCGCATTCCAGCGGACCAGGCAGCGGATGCGCCATTCCATATTCGGGTCGCCGGGCGCCCGCGCTTCGAGGTGCGGCGGAATCGTGTTGACGTATTCGGTCGTCGGCGTGAATGGCAGATGCCCGCCGGCGCGGCGCGTCGCATCGACCATGCGCTCGAGCAGGTAGTGCGCGCGCTCCGGCCCATCGGCGGCGATGACCGCGCCGAGCGCTTCGGTCCACTCGCGCGTTTCGGTGGGGTCGAGGTCCTGGTTCAGGATGTCGTTGAGGATGTTCATGTTGTGACTCCGCAAGCCCCTAATCCGGCGCTGTCTGCCGTCGTGGTCGAACCATCAGTCTACCCGACCGGCCTGTGCCTCGGCACGTTGCAGTGCGTGCGCTCCACGGCCAAGCTGCGGCGCGATCTCGAAGCCGGCCGGCCGTGCGCGGCACAGCTCAGGCCGATGCAACCTGCCCGCGAATCTGCGCTTCGACGCAGGCAATCGCGCTGGTGTTGACGACACGGCGTACAGTCGAGGCCGGCGTCAGCACGTGGGCGGGTTTGGACACGCCCATCAGGATCGGGCCGATCGCGACGCCGTCGGTCATCTGGCGCACCATGTTGTAGGCGATGTTGGCCGCATCGAGGTTCGGGAATACGAACACGTTCGCGCGCCCGTTGAGCAGCGAATTCGGGAAGATGCTCTCGCGGATCTCCTCGTTCAGCGCCGTGTCGGCCTGCATCTCGCCGTCGATCTCCAGCGACGGTGACTGTTCGCGCACGAGCGCGAGCACGCGCCGCATCTTGCACGCGCTCGGGTGGTCGTGGCTGCCGAAATTCGAATGCGACAGCAAGGCTACCTTTGGCGTGATGCCGAACAGCTTCAGGCGCAGCACGGCCTGCATCGTTGCCTCGGCGATCTGCTCGGCGGTCGGATCGTACTGCACGTGCGTATCGACGAAGAACCAGGTCCCGCGGTCGTTCTGCACCGCAGTCATCGCCGCCGGCGCGCTGACACCAGGATCGAGCGGCAGCACTTCGAGGATGTGCTTGAGCTGGCGCTGGAAGCGGCCGACGATGCCGCAGATCATCGCGTCGGCCTCGCCGCGCTGGACCATCAGTGCCGCGATCAGCGTCGGCCGCGAACGCACCAGCGACTTGGCCAGCGCCGGCGTGATGCCGCTGCGCTGGCCGAGCTCCAGGAACAGCTTCCAGTAGTCGTTGTAGCGCGGGTCGTCGTCGACGTTGCACAACTCGAAATGCACGCCGGGCCGGATGCGCAGGCTCAAGCGCTCGATGCGCCGTTCGATCACGGCCGGCCGTCCGATGAGTATCGGCTTCACCAGGCCTTCGTCGACCAGGTGCTGCACGGCGCGCAGGATCGTGTCTTCCTCGCCCTCGGCATAGACGACGCGTTTCGGATCGGACTTGGCGCGGTCGAACACCGGCTTCATCAGCAGTCCGGTGCGGAACACGAACGTGTTCAGCCGCTCGACGTAGGCCGGCATGTTCGTGATCGGGCGCGTCGCGACGCCGGAATCCATTGCCGCCTGGGCCACGGCCGGCGCAAGCGAAACCAGCAGGCGCGGGTCGAACGGCTGCGGAATCAGGTATTCGGGGCCGAACGTCAGGTGCTGGTCACCATAGGCGCGCGCGGCGACGTCGGACATCTCACGCCGGGCCAGCGCCGCGATCGCATGCACGCAGGCAACTTTCATCGCCTCGTTGATCGTCGTCGCGCCGACATCGAGTGCGCCGCGGAAGATGTACGGGAAACACAGCGCGTTGTTGACCTGGTTCGGGTAGTCCGAGCGTCCGGTCGCGATGATCGCGTCGGGACGCACGGCCTTGGCCAGTGCCGGATCGATTTCCGGCGTCGGATTGGCCAGCGCGAGGATCACCGGCCGCGGCGCCATGCGCTTGACCATGTCCTGGGTCAGCACGCCGCCCGCCGACAGGCCGAGGAAGATGTCGGCGCCCTCGACGATGTCGGCCAGATTGCGCGCGCTGGTGTCGCGCGCGTAACGTGCCTTGGCGTCGTCCATGTCCTCGGGGCGGCCGTGGTAGATCACTCCGCAGCGGTCGACGACCCAGATGTTCTGCGGATCGACGCCGAGGCTGACGAGCATGTCGAGGCAGGCAATGCCGGCCGCGCCGGCGCCGGTCGAAACGAGCTTGACCTTGGCGATGTCCTTGCCGACGACGGCGAGCGCATTGAGCACGGCCGCGCCGACGATGATCGACGTGCCGTGCTGGTCGTCGTGGAAGACAGGAATTTTTACCCGCTGGCGCAATTTCCTTTCGACCTCGAAGCACTCCGGCGCCTTGATGTCCTCGAGGTTGATGCCGCCGAACGTCGGTTCGAGTGAGGCGATGATGTCGACCAGCTTGTCCGGATCGCGTTCGTCGATCTCGATGTCGAACACGTCGATGCCGGCGAACTTCTGAAACAGCACGCCCTTGCCTTCCATCACGGGTTTTGCCGCCAGCGGCCCGATCGATCCCAGGCCGAGCACGGCAGTGCCGTTCGTGATGACGGCAACGAGGTTGCCGCGCGCGGTCAGTTCGGAAACCGTGCCTGGGTCGGCGACGATCGCGTCGCAGGCCGCGGCCACGCCGGGCGAATAGGCCAGCGACAAGTCTCGTTGCGTAACCAGCGCCTTGGTCGGCGTGACCTTGATCTTGCCGGCCGGTGCGCAGCGGTGATAGTCGAGCGCGGCTTGATTGAAATCGTGGCTGTCGGACATGGTCGATTCGTGCGTCAAGGTCAAATGTCAAAGCTCAACACCGGCGGCGCGGTGCGCTGGCGTCGCGACTCAAATTCCCGCGACTCGGCATGATCGACTTTAGCACACGGTCACGAGTGCCCGAGGCGGCTCAGAAGCCCAGGACCAGGTCTTCAGCCTCGACGCGATCGAGCCGGATCTTGTTCGCGAACAGCGAAAATGCCAGTGCGCCGGCCATGCCGTTGGCCTGCTGCACCCACGGCGGAAGATACAGCGGCGGCGCGATGTAACCCGAATCGAAATACGGCTCGAGCGCCAGCACGTCGTGCAGCGCCATCTTGCCGGCGAACAGGCTGCGGCACAGTTTCAGCTTCTGGTTTTTCAGGGCCCAGCGGAAGAACGTGTGCACCGACAACAGGCCGTGCAGATAGACCGTGTCCTTGGTGAATGCCGAACCGCCGGTCAGCGGCGCGCCGCGGAACACGCGCATCGCCGAGGTGAAGCTGTCGGCGTCGGTCTGGCCGGCAGAATGGAAGAAGCGGAACACGTCGATGAAATCGGCGCCGTGCATCGCCTTGTGGATCCCGACGATGCGCAGGCTGATGCGCTTCATGCGTTCGATGTCGATCGAGCCGGACATCAGTTCGGCGAACGTGGCCAGGCCTTCCTGCGTCGCGGTATTGCGCGGCGAGTTCAAGGCCAGCGACTTCAGATGCGGCTGCTCGCGCCCGTTCAGCGCGGTCAGCGAATGCACGAACGCTTCGTGTTCGAGCAGCTGGTTCTTGTCGTACTCGGAAAAGCAGGTCGACGAACGCAGGCGGATGCGCGTCGGTCCCGCCGCTGCCTTGGCGATCAGTGTCGGGTCGATCTCGACCGTGACCTGGTGATGGGTAAAGAATGCGTCGATCGATCCCTGCAGTTCGTCGCGCAGCGTTTCGACCGGAATGCAATAGTCGGCACGGCTGGTGACGAGCTCGCGATCGAGTTCGTCGGCCAGGTCGATGAAATGCTTGGCAGCGTCGAGGTTGCTGACCGATCCGCCGGGCAGGCGGTCGCCCGGACGGCCGAACAGGCGAATCGAGTGCTGCGTGATTGCCGGCGTGCCGGCCGCTTCGAGCAATTCGGTCGCGATGCGCCAGGACTCCGCGGTGCGGCGCAGGAAATCGCCGACCGGGTGGCCCGCATCGGCGGCGTTGGAAACCGCTTCGAGTTCCGCGCGCGCCGCTGAGTAGTCGAACTTCGCATATTCCACATTGGGTAGTTGTGGACGGCCGACGTTCCAGCCTTCAAGAAATTGCGCCTGCACGCTGGCAGGCCAACTGACCGATGCGAGCAGCTTGATGCCCCTGACGGCCGCGACCACGCGGCGATCGAGTTCGGCAAAGTGCTGCAGGCTGTCGGTTTCGTTCACGTGCCTGACTCTACCGCCGCCGGCTCAACCGGGGAACCGCCGTTACCGGTTTTTCCACCCTCATCCATTCGTGGAGTATGCCGCCAACCCGAGCGCCGTGCGCAACGGGTCGAGCAACGCGCCATACTTCGCCGTCCTCGCCGTGTCGCGCCGCAACGGCTCACGCACCTGCGAAGCGCTCGGCGTGCGTACGCGGCGCTCGGTCTCGTAGAAGCGCAGGCAGGCCGGATCGAACGGCAAGCCGCAGAAGTCCAGCAGCGCGCGCGTCTGCGCTTCCGGATCGGCGACGAGTTCCTCGTACACCTGGACGCGCACGCGCTGCGGGTCAGTCGCCTTCCAGTGGCGGATCGCCCGGTCGAAATCGCGCCAATACGCCGCCAGGTCGCTGAAACTGTGCGTGTACTCGTTGCCGTTCAGCATCTGCCGGTAACAGGCGAAGCAGGTTTCCAGCGGATCGCGGCGACAGGCAACGATGCGCGCTCCGGGCAGCATCGCCAATATAGCGCCGGCATACAGCCAGTTGCTCGGCAACTTGTTCGTGAAGCGCGGGCGCTCGACGCGCCAGCGCGCCGTGCGTTCGAGGTAACGCTCACCGAGACGGCGCCAGTCGGCGGCGGGCAGTCCCACGGCCCACTCCGACAGCGGCCGCTGGCGCTGTTGCGATTCGTCGGCCAGCACCTGCCACAGGTCGTACAGTTCGCTCGCGCCCTCGACCTGCGGATGCGAGGCCAGTATCTGCTCGGTCAGGGTCGAGCCCGAGCGCGGCAAGCTGACGACAAAGATCGCTTCGCTGCCAAAGTCCGACTCGTTTACTGCCGGAGCCGGGAAAGCGTGCATTACCGCGTCGACCTGGGCGCTCAGCGCAGCCGCGCTCCAGCGCGGCTTGCGTTCGCTCGCGCGGGCATTGGCTTCCTGCAACGCGGCAAACGCCTCGGCATAGCGATGCTGGTCCTCCAGGCCCTTGGCCAGGGCGAACAACATCGCGATGCGGTCATGCGCGCCGGTTTGCGGATTCGCCAGCGCGCGCCGGATCGCCTCGACGTCGGCGGGCTGCAGCGGCACCGTCTTGACGTTCGCCAAACCCCACCAGGCCATGCCGGACAGCGGCTGGCGCGCGAGGATGTCGCGATATTCCGCGCGCGCCTCATCGGTGCGGCCGTCTTCCTTGAGGATATCGGCCAGCATCGCGCGGGCGTTGTGGTGCGTCGGCATCAGCGTGACGACACGCCGCAGCGCCGCGATCGCCTGCTCGTATTCGGCCAGGCCGGCATGCAGCAGGGCGAGGTTGAACCAGGCTCCGGTCAGGCCCGGATCCAGGGTGCAGGCCTGGCGCAACGCGGCAATCGCGTCGTCCGGACGCGATGCCTTGCCGAGCGCGATGCCGAGCGAATTGAGGATCAGCGGGTCCTGCGGCCGTGCCGCCGTCGCGCGCTGCAGGGTCGTGACGGCCTCGGCATGCTGGCCGCGCATCGCGTGCACGTTGCCAAGCATGTGCAGGACTTCCGGGTGCTGCGGCGCCAGCGCCATGGCGCCGATCAGGTGGCGCTCGGCCTCGTCGGCCTTGTGTGCCTGCAGCGCCCGCTCCGCGGCAATCACGGCGGCGGAAGCAGACGCGGGCAAGCCGGCCAGAGCGGTCTTCAGGCGCGCGGCGGCGGCACTGTTCGTGGTCGAGGACATCAATCTGCTGCTTGCTGGAAATTCATTCGACACGTGCCATCAGGCGCTGCCGGAACGCTGCAACTATAAGGTACGGACTCGGACAGCACCTACACCGACGCGATCAGCGCCCGCCGTATTTTTCATTGAGGCGCTTGTTCAGCGCCTTGTTCGCGACGCGTGCCTGGCCCTTGCGCCGGAGTTGCGCTTCGAGCGTCTCGTTGGTGGCGGACAGCTCGTCGCGCATTTTCAGGAAGTTTGCCCAGCGCGCCGCGTCGAGCGCGCCGCTGTCGAGCGCCGCGCGCACCGCGCAACCGGGTTCGTTGCCGTGCGCGCAATCGCCGAAGCGGCACTGCAGCGCGAGGGTTTCGATATCGGCGAAACCGGCCTGGCCGAGTTCCTCGTCGCCGGTGAGCTTGAGCTCGCGCATGCCCGGCGTGTCGATCAGGCAGCCGCCGCTCGGCAGCGCGATCAACGCCCGATGCGTCGTGGTGTGGCGCCCGCGCGAGTCGTTGTCGCGCACCGTATTGGTCGCCTGACGCTGCACGCCGAGCAGCGTGTTCGTCAGCGTCGACTTGCCGGCGCCGGAAGAGCCGACCAGCACGGCTGTGTCGCCATGTTGCAGGTGTCCGAGCAGCGGCGCGATGCTGGCGCTGTCCTTGGCATTGATGGCGTGCAATTCGACCTGCGCGGGCAGCAGCTCGCGCACGCTCGCGGACGCGGCGGAAAAAGTATCATCGTCCACTTTGTCGCGTTTGGTCAGGACGATCACCGGCTGTGCGCCGCTGCCCTGGATCAACGCCAGGTAACGCTCGATGCGGCGCGGATTGAAATCGCCATCCAGTCCCATCAGCACGATGACCGAATCGATGTTCGTTGCGATGACCTGGCGCTGGTAGCGTTCACCCGCGGCCGCGCGGCTCAACTCGCTGCGGCGCGGCAGCACGTCGCGGATCAGCAGCGGCGAAGTCGGCTCGACCAGCACGAAATCGCCGACCGCGGGCCGTTCGACAGGATCGCCGCCACGGCGCAGAAAACGCGGCGCCGGCTGGGCCGGAAACTCGGTTGCACCGTCATGCACGCGATAGCCGTTGCGATGCTGGGCGACAACGCGCAGCAGGCGCAGTCCGACCGTGCCTTCCGGCATCGGCGGCGCATTCCCGCGCCAGCCGATCGTACTCAGCAAACGCATCTCTTCGGTCAACTGCATTGGGTCATTTTACGGGAGTTAGGGCTGAGGGCTGAGGGCTGAGGGACGAAAAGCCACGAGCCAGTCACGTTTCTGCCGGTTTTCCGCCCTCATACCCCAGCCCTCAGCCCTTGTAATTGCTAGCTATTCGGCTAGCATGCTGCATTACAACATCGCTACACGGCCTGACACGATGCCGAGCAATCGCCCCATTACGCCCGTGCGCGCCAGCGCGCGGATTGCCGAGGTCCGCTACGAAATCCGCGGTGACCTTGCCCGGCGCGCCGCCGAGCTCGAGGCCGACGGGCGCGATATCGTCAAGCTCAACATCGGCAACCCCGGGCTGTTCGGCTTCAGCGTTTCCGAACATGTGCGCGAAGCGATCCAGGCGAATCTTGCCCGCAGCGAGGCCTACTGCCATCAGAAAGGCATCCTGTCGGCCCGGCTGGCGATCGTCGAACAGCTGCACGCGCATGGTGTCGGCGCCGCACATCCGGACCGCGTTTTCATCGGCAATGGCGTGAGCGAACTGATCGACCTGGCCCTGCGCGCGCTGCTCGATCCGGGCGACGAAGTGCTGCTGCCGAGTCCGGACTATCCGCTGTGGAGCGCGGCCGCCACGCTGAACGGCGGCAAGCCGGTCTACTATCCGTGTCCGGCCGAACGCCAGCATTTGCCCGATGCCGGTGAAATCGAGGCACTGATCACGCCACGAACGCGCGCGATCGCGCTGATCAATCCGAACAATCCGACCGGCGCGGTCTACCCGCGCGAACTGCTCGAGGCGATCGTGAGCGTGGCCGAACGCCACCGGCTGGTTCTGCTCAGCGACGAAATCTACGACGAGATCCTGTACGACGGCGCCGCCTTCGTGCCGCTCGCGCGACTGGCCGGCAACGTTCCGTGCCTGACGTTTGACGGGCTGTCCAAGGTCCAGCGCGCCTGCGGCTACCGCGTCGGCTGGCTGTCGCTGACCGGCGCGCCGGCAGCATTGAGCGAGATCGAACACGGGCTGGACCTGCTTGCTTCGCTGCGCTTGTGCGCGAATGTGCCCGGCCAATGGGCAATCGCCCCATCGATCCAGGGCGCCGATACGATCTCGCCGCTGACTGCACCGGGCGGCCGCCTGCATGAGACCCGCCGCGCGGTCATCGAAGCCTGTGCGCAGAGCAAGTACCTCGATGTCGTCGCGCCGCGAGGCGCGCTGTATGCGTTTCCGTCGATCAGACGCGCGGCGCTCCCGGCGTTCGACGACGATGCGTTCGCCCTGGATCTGCTCGAGCGCGAAAACGTGCTCGTGGTCCCGGGCTCCGGATTCAATGACAGCACGCGCGCGCACTTCCGCATCACATTGCTGCCGCTCGCCGAGCAGTTGCGCGACGTTTTTGGCCGGATCGAGCGCGTGCTCGCGCGCAGCGCCGCTGCCGGCGCGCGCGCGCGCCAGGTGGCTTGAGAGCTAGAGCTGGAGCGTGTCGTTTGGCAATTGCCTGCTCGCAATGACCCTTGGCATCGGTGTCGCCTCGGCGCATGCGGCCGACCTGCGGTTCCTCGCGTTGGGCGACTCGTACACGATTGGCGAAGGCGTCGAGCCTGCCGGTCGCTGGCCCGATCAGCTGGCTGCAGCCTTGCGCAAGTCCGGCAGCGCGGTCGCCGCGCCGGAAATCGTCGCCCGGACCGGCTGGACCACCGACGAACTTTCGGCAGCGATGGACAAACATGTGTTCGATCCACCGTATGACCTAGTCACGCTGCTGATCGGGGTCAACAATCAGTACCGCGGCCGCGACCTGGACAACTATCGCGGCGAGTTCCGCACGTTGCTGCAACGCGCGATCGCACTCGCTGGGAACAGGCCGGAGCGTGTCGTCGTCGTGTCGATTCCGGACTGGGGAGTGACGCGGTTCGGCCATCACAGCGGCCGCGACACAGCACGGGTCGCGCGCGAGCTCGATTCATACAATGCTGCCAATGCAGAAGTCGCCGCAGCCTTGCACGTGCGCTATGGCGATGTGACCTCGGCATCGCGCGACGGAGGCGATCAGCCCGACATGCTCGTCGGCGACGGCCTGCATCCGTCGGCGGCGATGTACACGCGCTGGCTCACTGCGATTCTGCCGGCGGCACAGTCAGCGTTGGCAGCGCGCTGAGGCGAACCGTTTGCGCCGCAGGGCGGATCTGTTGCAGGAGTGACTTCACGAAACCCGGCGCGGCCGACCTCTCACCCGACAAACAGACTGCCCGCCCCACTTGTCACGCGCATGACGCGTCGCCATATCCGCAGCGGTACAATCGCATATCCAGATCAAGGTCCTGCTCCCATGTCTCTCGCACCGGAAGTTCGCACGCGCATCGAAACCCTGCTCCAGGACAACCGCGTCGTGTTGTTCATGAAAGGCAACCCGGGCGCACCGCGCTGCGGATTCTCGGCCGCCGCCAGCGGCCTTCTGAACGAACTGTTGCCGGACTACGCTACGGTCGACGTGCTCGAAGATCCGGAAATCCGTGAAGGCATCAAGGCCTACGGCAACTGGCCGACGATTCCGCAGCTGTACGTCGGTGGCGAACTGGTCGGCGGCTCGGACATCATCCAGTCGATGTATACGAGCGGCGAGTTGCAGGAACTGTTCGGCCTGCCGAAGCCCGATCGCACGCCGCCGCCGATCACGATCACGGACAAGGCCGCGGCGGAAATCCGCAACGCGATGGCCGACGCGGAAGCGGGCCTGGTGCTGCACCTGGCGATCGATGCGCGCTATCAGGCGCAGTTCCACCTGGCCGAAGCCGAACTCGGGGCGATACGCAGCGAAGCCAACGGCATCGCGATCTACATGGATCCGGCCACGGCGCAGCGCGCCCGCAACGTGCGCATCGACTGGGCCGACACCGTGCAGGGATCCGGGCTGACGATCGACAACCCGAACGCGCCCGCCGGCGTGAAGGCGCTGTCGGTGCAGGAACTCAAGGCGCGCCTGGATGCCGGCGACATCACCCTGATCGACGTGCGGCCGCCGGACGAGCGTGCGCGGGCGGCGCTGACGTCGCCGTTCCGCACGCTCGACGACGGCATCGATGCGCTGGCGAGCCTGCCGAAAGATACGCAGCTGGCTTTTCTGTGCCACACCGGCAGCCGCAGTGCGCGTGCCGCCGACCACTTCCGCGGCCTGGGTTTCGCAAAAGTATACAATGTAGACGGCGGCATCGACGCCTGGTCGCGCGAAATCGATTCGGGCGTGCCGCGTTATTGATCGTAGGGTGGGCCTTGGCCCACCTTTTCTCGTCGCAAGAGAAATGCGCGGTGGGCGAAGGCCCACCCTACCGTTCTGTTTTGGTGGGCCAAGGCCCACCCTACCTTGTGCAATGTGCGCCGATCGGCTGGAATGGGCGCCCGACCATTCCCGCGGAATTTCCATGCGCAAATCCTTGCTCCCCGCCTCACTGCTGCTGTTCTCGGCAACCGGCGTGACTGCCGCCGAATCGGTGCAGCAACTGACGCAACCGGAATTGCAGCAGATCACCGCATGGCGGCGCGATCTGCACGAGCATCCGGAATTGAGCAATCGCGAGGTGCGCACGGCCAAGCTGATCGCCGACGAGTTGAAGAAGCTCGGCTACGAGGTGCGCACCGGCATCGCGCACAACGGCGTTACCGGAACCCTCAAGGGCGGCAAGCCCGGGCCGAAGCTGGCGATTCGCGCCGACATCGATGCATTGCCCGTCACTGAACAAGTCGACCTGCCGTTCGCCTCGAAGGTCAAGGGCGACTATCTCGGCAAGCAGGTCGGCGTCATGCACGCCTGCGGCCACGATGCGCACACGGCGATGACGCTCGGCCTGGCCGCGATCCTGGCGAAGATGCGCGCCGATCTGCCCGGCGAGGTCATGCTGATCTTCCAGCCGGCCGAGGAAGGTCCGCCAGCCGGCGAGGAAGGCGGCGCGCCATTGATGGTCCGCGACGGCGTGTTCAAGGATTTCAAGCCCGACGCGATCTTCGGCATGCACGTGCGCAGCGCGCTCGCGGTCGGCACGGTCGGCGTCATGGCTGGCGGCGAGATGGCCAGTTCCGACACGTTCCGCATCGTCGTCCACGGCCGGCAGAGTCACGGCGCGACGCCGTGGCAGGGCATCGATCCGATCGTGACCGCGGCGCAGATCGTCACCTCGGCGCAGGTCATCGTCAGCCGCCAGCTCGACATCAACAAGAACCCGGCCGTCGTCACGTTCGGCATCTTCAATGGCGGCCAGCGTTTCAACATCGTGCCGGACAGCGCCGAGTTGCAAGGCACCGTGCGCGCGTTCGACGAAGACATGCGCAAGCAGGCACTGGCGAGCTTGAAGAACTTCGCCGAACACGTCGCCGCTGCGAATGGCGCGACGGTCGAGACACAGATTCCGCTCGGCGAAAGCAATCCGGTCAACAGCAACGACCCGGCGCTGACGGCGCGCGTGCGCGCGAGCCTGGAGAAGGCGCTCGGCAAGGACCACGTAATCGACGCACCACGCTGGACGGCGTCGGAAGACTTTCCGCATCTGGGCATCGGTGCAGGCGCGCCGAGCGTCTACTTTTTCGTCGGCGCCACGCCCGCCGGCATCGATCCGGCGACGGCGCCGAGCAACCATTCGCCGAAGTTCTTCCTCGACGAAGCATCGCTGGCGATCGGCACCGAAGCGATGCTGCAGGCTGCGCTCGATTTCCTCGGCTACGGGTCCTGATATATGGCCGTCATTCCGGGGCCGCCGCAGGCGGAACCCGGAATCCGTTTGCTCTTATTTCCCTGACGCGAGAGCAGATCAAAATGGATTCCCGCTTTCGCGGGAATGACGTCTCCTGTGGCGTAACGGATATCTTGGCCGTGGTGTTCTCAGCGGTTCAGTCTTTCTCTTGATCGTCGAGGTCTTCCTCGAAGCGCAAATGCTTGACGCTGCGCCCGTGCCGGCGCACGAGCTTGAGCGCCTCGATGCCGATCTTGATGTGCTTCTCGACGAAGTTGGACGTCACCGCGCGGTCGCTGAGCTCGGTCTTGACCCCCTCGGGAATCATCGGCTGATCCGATACGAGCAGCAGCGCGCCGCACGGGATCTGGTTGGCGAAACCGGCGGCAAAAATCGTTGCGGTTTCCATGTCGACGGCCATGACGCGCGTGCGTCGCAGCAGGTCCTTGAACTGTTCGTCGTGCTCCCAGACGCGCCGGTTCGTCGTGTAGACGGTACCGGTCCAGTAGTCGTGTCCGAGGTCGCGGATCATCGTCGACACCGCGCGCTGCAACTGGAACGCCGGCAGCGCCGGAACCTGCGGCGGCAGGTAGTCGTTCGACGTTCCTTCACCGCGGATTGCGGCGATCGGCAGGATCAGGTCGCCGATCTGGTTCTTGCGCTTGAGTCCACCGCACTTGCCGAGGAACAGCGCCGCGCGCGGTTTGATCGCGCTGAGCAGGTCCATGACCGTCGCCGCGTTCGGGCTGCCCATGCCGAAGTTGATCAGGCTGATGCCGTCTGCAGTCGCATTCGGCATCGGCCGGTCCGCACCCTTGACCGGCACGCCATGCCACTGCGCGAACATGTCGACGTAGTTGCCGAAGTTCGTCAGCAGGATGTGCTCGCCGAAGTCGGCCAGCGGCGTCCCGGTATAGCGCGGCAGCCAGTTGCTGACGATTTCGTTTTTTTCCTTCATGTTCGTTCCGTGCTCTCCATCACTGGCGACGACAGGCTGATTGATGTAAAAACGATTCCAGGCGGCGCAAGTCTAGACCGCCGAAGGGGGCTTGGGGAGTCGGCCCGCCGCGCATACTCGTCGTCCGCCGATCACCGGCGGCCCTGTCGGCACCGGCGACCTCCCTCAGGTTGCAAAAGATAATGCCGCACGGATGCGCACAGGAGGGAACAATGCGCAGTGTCAAACCGTTGCTCGCGGCCGCGTGTCTGCTGCTGCTCGCCGCCTGCGGCAACAGCCGCAACAACGCGGCAGTCGACGCCTGCAGCAAGGCCATCGCCGACAAGGTCACGGGCAAGTCGTTGACTCTCGATCGAAAGGATATGGGCAGTCACGCCAAGGACACGTCCGCCGACGTCGTGTCGATCGCCTCGACGATCGTTTTCGACAAGGGTCTGTCGACCGAATACCAGCAGACGTTCGATTGCCGCGTGCGCTTCGACAAGGACAAGGTGTCGGACGTGATCTACCTGCAGTTCAACTGGAACAAGGACGATCTGAAGAAGGTCAACGCGGGCGACGGCGGTTAGGCGGGAGTCAGAGGCCGGAACCCGAGATCATTGAGCTTCGGCGCCCCGCGCATGCCGCGCCGCGGCTTTGCTTTTGGCCGACCACGCGGGATGATACCGGCCGCGCGGCAACCGCACCGCTAGGGGGCCACATGCTGATCACCTTCGTCGTCGCCATCGCGCTGCTTTCGGCGCTGCTGTTCCTCGGCTACGGATTCTTCGCCTGGACCGGCGCGGCCGCGGTCTGGCTGCTCGGCTGGCGCATTCTCGGCGTGAGTTCACCGCTGCTGTTTGAAGCCTGCGTGATCGTGCTGATCGCGCTCGCGCTGATATTCGGCTTCCCGCCGCTGCGCCGGTTGCTCGTGTCGCGCTTCGCGATGAAGGCGATGGCGCCGGTGCTGCCGCGCCTTGGCGATACCGAACGCATCGCGCTCGAAGCCGGCACCGTGTGGTGGGACGCCGAGTTGTTCGGCGGCCGTCCGGACTGGGAGAAATTGTTGGCGTTCCAGCCGCAGAAGCTGCGGCCCGAGGAGCAGGCGTTTCTCGACGGCCCGGTCGCCGAATTGTGCGCGCGCATCGACGACTGGCAGATCCAGCAGCTGCGCGACTTGCCGGCGAGCATCTGGGCATTCCTCAAGACCAACGGTTTCTTCGGCATGGGCATTCCGAAGGAATACGGCGGACACGGCTTCTCGGCGATCATGCACTCGCGCGTGGTCGCGCGCATTTCGACGCGCTCGGTCGCGGTCGCGGTAACGGTCATGGTCCCGAACTCGCTCGGTCCGGGCGAACTTCTGCTGCACTACGGCACCGACGAACAGAAGAAGTATTACCTGCCGCGCCTGGCCAAGGGCGACGAGATTCCGTGCTTCGGCCTGACCGGTCCCGAAGCCGGGTCCGACGCCGCGGCGACGCAATCGACCGGCATCGTTGAAAAGCGCATCGTCGACGGCAAGGAAGTGCTCGGCCTGCGCCTGGACTGGAAGAAGCGCTACATCACCCTGGCTCCGGTTGCGACGCTGATCGGCCTTGCGTTCCGCATCAAGGATCCGGATCACCTGCTCGGCGACGTCGAAGACCTCGGCATTTCCTGCGCGCTGATTCCGCATGATCTCGACGGCGTCGAGATCGGACAGCGTCACGATCCGATGGGCGTGCCGTTCATGAATGGACCGATCGTCGGCCGCAGCGTGTTCGCGCCGATGGACTGCATCATCGGCGGCAACGCCGGCATCGGCCACGGCTGGCGCATGCTGATGGAGTGCCTGGCCGCCGGCCGCTCGATCTCGCTGCCGGCACTTTCGGTCGGCGCCGCGCAGATGGCCACGCGCATCAGCGGTGCATATGCGACCGTGCGCGAACAGTTCGACACGCCGATCGGCCGCTTCGAAGGCATCGAGGAGCCGCTTGCACGCATCGCCGGCAAGACCTACATGATGACGGCGACGCGCACGCTGACCTGCGGCGCGCTCGACGCGGGCGAGAAACCCGCGGTGCCGGGCAACATCTGCAAGGCGTACCTGACCGACTCGATGCGCCAGGTCATCAGCGACGCGATGGACATCCGCGCCGGCAGCGCGATCCAGCGCGGTCCGCGCAACACGCTCGCGCGCGCGTGGGATGCGGTGCCGATCGGCATCACGGTCGAAGGCGCGAACATCTTGACGCGCTCGATGATCATCTTCGGGCAGGGCGCGATCCGCTGTCACCCGTGGGTGCAGCGCGAGATCGCCGCCGCCGACACCCAGGACATCGCGGCCTTCGACGAGTCCTTCTGGGGCCACGTCGGGCTGGTGTTCAGCAACGGAGCGCGAGCTTTCGCGCTCGCCATCGCGCGCTTCACGCGCGCACCGGTGCACGG
>DASRTK010000227.1:0-5397 GCA_035655975.1 Rudaea sp. | reverse complement strand
GAGCGTGATCTTCTTCAGCGCGCGCGAGTAGATGCCGCCGCCCGCGGAGATCAGCGCGTGGTTGTAGTCCTGCCAGCTCGACCGCGGCAGCGCGAACATCCGCTGCCGCTCGGCGAACGACAGGGCCGGGTCGGGGTCGGGGTCGAGGAAGATGTCGCGGTGGTCGAACGCCGCCACCAGCTTGATGTGCTCCGAGCAGAGCATCCCGTTGCCGAGCACGTCGCCGGACATGTCGCCGATGCCGACACAGGTGAATTCCTGCGTCTGCGAATCGCGGCCGAGCGCGCGGAAGTGGCGCTTCACGCTCTCCCAGGCGCCCTTCGCGGTGATGCCCATGCCCTTGTGGTCGTAGCCGACCGAACCGCCGGAGGCGAACGCGTCGCCAAGCCAGTAGCCGTGGTCGGCCGAGATCGCATTGGCGATATCGGAAAAGGTCGCCGTGCCCTTGTCGGCCGCGACCACGAGGTACGGATCGTCCGCATCGTGACGCACGCAGTTCTGCGGATGCACGACCTTGCCATCGACGAGGTTGTCGGTGATGTCGAGCAGCCCGTTGATGAACAGCCGGTAGCAGGCCACGCCTTCGGCGAGTTGCGCGTCGCGGTCGCCGCCAACGGGCGGCCGCTTGACGAAGAAACCGCCCTTCGAGCCGACCGGCACGATGACGGTATTCTTGACCATCTGCGCCTTGACCAGACCCAGAACTTCCGTGCGGAAATCTTCGCGCCGGTCCGACCAGCGCAGACCACCGCGTGCGACCGGACCGAACCGAAGATGCACGCCTTCGACGCGCGGTGCATAGACGAAAATTTCGCGATACGGTCTGGGCTTCGGCAAGTCCGCGACCTTCGCCGGATCGAACTTGAAGCTGATGTACTCGCGCGGCTTGCCGCCTGGTGTTTGGTAGTAGCTTGTGCGCAACGTCGCGCCAATGAGGCCGGCATACGCGCGCAGGATGCGGTCTTCGTCCAGGCTGGCGACGCTGTCGAGCAGCGCGCGCAACGCGGCGACGATCGCCTGCATCTGCGCCTCGCGTTTCTCGCCGCGCGCCTTGACGACGCCCTCGACGATCACCGCGTGGTGCTTGTCCATCGATTCCGGCAGGAGCGTCTCGAGTTCCTTCTGCAGGCGCTTGCGCGCGCCTTCGACCACGACTTTGCTGGTCGTCTCGCGCTCCGGGTCGAACTTGGCTTCGAACAATTCGATCAACAGGCCGGCAATCAGCGGATAGCGGTTGAGCGTCTCCTCCATGTAGGTCTGCGAGAACGGCACGCCGGCCTGCAGCAGGTACTTGCACAGGCCGCGCAGCACGGCGACCTGGCGCCATTCCATGTTGGCGCTCAGGATCAGGCGATTGAAGCCGTCGTTCTCGGCTTGCCCGCGCCAGATGCGCTCGAAGCTCGAAGCAAAAGCGTCCCTGATCTGTTCGACGTCGAAATTGGTGTGCGCCGCGGTCTGCACGTCGAAATCCTGAATGAAGATCGTCGCGCCGCCGATATTCATCTCGTACGGATGCTCGGAAAGAATCTTCAAGCCCATGTTCTCGAGCATTGGCAACGCTTCGGACAGCGTGATCGGCGTGCCGTAGCGGAACAGCTTGAAATGCAGGTCGTCGCGTTTCTTGCGCGAGCGGTAGAGCGAAATGCGGATGTCGTGCGCGTCCTTCAGGCTCGCGGCCGCTTCGACATCGGCGGCAGCGACGTGCGGCGTGACCGCCTCGATGTAACCGGCCGGCAACGCCTTGCCGAAACGCGCCGCAAGCTTGCCGCCTTTCTCGTCGCCATGTTTCTGCGCAAGGATTTCACGCAGTTCGTCGTGCCAGTTGCGCACGACGTGGCCGATCTTGCCTTCGAGCTCGGCAATGTCATAGTGGGGCTTGTCGCCGGGCTTCGGCCGGACGATCAGGTGCAGGCGCGCCAGCGCCGATTCGGTGACCTGAATCGTGGAATCGAGGCGCTCGCCATGGAACGCGCGCTTGAGCAATGCCTCGATGCGCTCGCGCACATCCGCCGTGAGGCGATCACGCGGAATGAAAACGAGACACGAGAAGAAGCGCCCGTACTTGTCGCTGCGCACGAACAGCCGCGAGCGGGAACGGCCTTGCAGCTGCAGGATGCCGGTCGCGGTCGCGAACAACTCGTCCTCGCTCGCCTGGAACAACTCGTCGCGCGGCAGCGTTTCGAGAATATTGCGCAGCGCCTTGCCGGAATGGGAGTCGCGGCGCAGCCCCGAGCGAACCATGACCGCCTCGTACTTCTGCCGCACCAGCGGAATATCCCAGGGCCGACGCGCATAGGCACTGGATGCATACAGGCCGAGGAACCGGTGCTCCACCGTCGGCACGCCGTTGGCATCGAATTCGAGCACGCCGATGTAATCCATGTGCCCAGGGCGATGCACGCTGGCTCGCGCATTCGTCTTGGTCAGGATGACCGCGTCGATCGATCCGGACTGCGGCAGCTCGCGTGCCGCAAGCGATTTGAGCGAGCGCGGCGCTACCGAGCGCTCGGAACCTCGCAGGATTCCGAGACCCGAACTTTCGACCGCCATCAGCACTTCCTCGGCGCCAGCCTTGGCGACCCGATACTCGCGGTAACCCAGAAACGTGAAGTGATCGTCGGCGGCCCAGCGCAGGAATTCCTGCGCCTCCGCCAAGCCCTCGGGGCTGACCGGCAGCTTCTGCGTCGCCATATCCCGGGCAACCTGGAGCATCTTGTCGCGCATCGCGCGCCAGTCATTGAAGCAATGCGCGACGTCCTGAAGCGCCTGCCGCACAGCTTGCTCCATGCGCTCCAGTTCGCCGGGCTCGGTGATCCTGTCGATCTCGATGTGCATGACCGACTCGGCGTTGCCGCTGCCGCTACCCTCGGCATCGATCTGCAGGACGTGCCCGCCGGGATCGCGCTTCACGCTGTAAACGGGGTGGATCACAGTGTGCGACAGCAATCCGGCCTGGGAGATCGCGATACCGACCGAGTCGACCAGGAACGGCATGTCGTCGGTCACGATCTGGATCGCCGTATAGGTCGAATCCCAGCCGTTGTCCGCGACGTTCGGATTGAACACGCGCACATTCGCCGCGTCGGCCGCGCGCACGCGCAGGAAATCGAGCAGGCTCAGCGCGAGGGCAGCCCAGCTTTCCGCAGAGCGCCCGGCAAGGTCCTCCTGCGCGACACGCCGCAGAAGATGCGTCGCAAAGGCCCGCGCGTCGCGGCTCTTGGCTGTACCGAGCTTGTTGAGGATATCTTGCAGGACGGCTTCAGCCGTGGAGCCGGCCGTTTGAGGAAGGGCACTCATGGAAAGTCCGTGTCGGAGCGATTCTGGCGGTCGTCAAGGATAGCGCCACGGCCCCTGTATTGGCCAGCAAAGGCCTCCTGGACAGGGCCGATCCGACTGCTCGCCGCGGGAGCCTGAAATGGCCTTGGCGCGCCAACTGCCGCCGGGGCCCACATGCGTCCGGCGCCAGTCCTTACGCCATTGGCGAGGTCAGTCGCTGCAGTCCAGGTCGCCCAGAAACGCCAGCCGATTCAGCGGAAACTTTCCCGACCCGAAGTTCGGCAGCGGCGAGTCGTAGCTGAAGGTGCCGCCGAAACAGTTCTGCAGTTCGATGGCGATGTCGCCCCAGACGAAACTTTGCGATCCGGTCGGCGCCCCGCCAGGCTGCAGCACGCCGCCGAGGTTCTGCGCGCCCTGCGCATAAACATGGTTGCCGCTGACTTTGCCGATCGAGTAGATCCACGCCGCGTGGCCGTTCTTGTCGAAGGTATTCCAGATGACGAGCGCACTGCCCCAGTCGAGCCGTTGCACGGTCACATAATGGCCATCGGCCGAAGCATCGTAGAAGAACCCGCTCACGCCACCTTCGGACAGCAGGCCACGGCCGCCGCCGAATTCGTAGGCGCCCGAATCGCAGCCGCCGCGCGCTGCGACATTGCGTACCGTCCCGCGTGCATCTGTTGCTTCGCAGTTGGCCGCAACGCCATTGCGCACCGCCACGCTCGACCCGTTCAGCAGCACGGTGTTGACCAGGCCGCCGTTGTCGCCAAACATCCCTAAACCCGCGTCGGCCACGACGCGGTCACCGGAATTGCGTATCCCGCAGCTGGCGTCACTGACAATATTGCCGCCGAGTGAAACGATCTGCACAACGTCTGGCGATACATAGCAGACGGCTCCGCCGTCCGCAGTCAGGATGCTGTTCGATATTCGTACCGTCCCCTTGTCCGGATACGTGTCCGCGTGGAACACACCAAGCGGGCCCAAGGTGTTGCCTGCGATCGTCGAATGATCGACGTCGATCGAGGTGCCCGCTGACCCGATCGGCAAAATTGCGCCGAAGTTGGACCCATGATTGGTGTTGTAGGCGATTGATGAGTTGCGTAACGTCAGGTCGCCACGGTTCACGATCAGATCGCCATAATCAAATTGCACCCCGGAAACACTGATCGAGTCGAGCAGCAGGGTTCCCTCGTTCTCGATGGCAGGCAGTTCCGGTTGCGGACACATGATCGGCCCAATCCATAGTCCGCAACCGTTCGGTCCGTTGACGGGCGGGATAGGCGCGGCGCCAACGATGTTGAGCCGGCGAAGTGTCAGTTTCGCGCCAACAGCCACCTTGATCGAAGGTTGATCCGGGGCGAGCGCAACCTCCAGTGCGGCACCGGCCCCATCGACTTCTGCATTTCCCGTTACAACGACCGGGCAATACCCGTAGTGACCCTTGTTCGCAAGTACAACCGACGTCGCGCCGTTGACCTGCGCACCGGCAAGCGCTGCCTTCAGTCCGGCGCAGTCGCCATCCGCGATGCGAATCGTCGCTGCTAATGATTGCTGCGCAAACAAAGCTGAGCCCATCAGGAGAAGTGATACAAATTTCATTTTTTCACTCCTGACGGTCAGTCGCTGCAATCCAGATCGCCGAGGAACGCCAGGCGATTCAGCGGGAACTGTCCCGACCCGAAGTTCGGCAGCGGCGAGTCGTAGCGGAAAGTTCCGCCGAAGCAGTTATGCAAATCGATGTCGATATCGCCCCAGACGAAGCCGTGCGATCCGGTCGGCGCACCGCCCGGCTGCAGCACGCCGCCGACGTTCTGCGCGCCCTGCGCGTGGATGTGGTTGCCGTTCACCTCACCGATCGCGTAAATCCATGCAGCCTGGCCGTTCTTGTCGAACGTATTCCAGATCACCAGGGTACTGCTCCAGTCCAGACGCTGTACGGTCACGTAATGACCGTCGGCCGCGGCGTCGTAGAAGAATCCGCTCATGCCACTTTCGGACAGCAGGCCGCGGCCGCCGCCGAATTCATAGGCGCCCGAATCGCAGCCGCCGCGCGCCGCGACATTGCGTACCGTCCCGCGCGCATCAGCCGCTTCGCAATTTGTAGCGACTCCGTTGCGT
>DASRTK010000226.1:0-6802 GCA_035655975.1 Rudaea sp. | reverse complement strand
TCCCGCTCGCCGCGGAATGCCGCCACATAGGCGATGTTGTACGAACTGTCGGTTTCGTACTTGACGATCAGCTCGCCCATCGCCGCGTCCGACTCGGCCTTGCGCCCGAGTGCATGCAGCGCCATGGTCGAGCCCATGAGGCGCCAGTTCTCCTCCGGCTCCTGCTCGAACTCGGCAAGCGCCGCTGCCGCTTCGCCCTTGCGCAGCAGGAGCTCGCCGACATTGTAGGCCGTGCCCACGCGACCGGGGCTCAGGCGCAGGGCAATGCGGTAGCTCGAGATCGCTTCGTCGAGGCGCCCCAGCCGCGCGTAGTCGTAAGCGAGGCTCCCATGCGTCTTCGGATTCAGCGGATCGCGCGCAACCGCATACTGGTCGAGCCGGGCCGCCTGCTCCAGCCGGCCCAGGTTCTGCTCCAGCCCGGAGGCGATGGTGATCGCGGCGATGTTGCCCGGCTCCAACGCCAGCACCCGCTCGATGTGGCGCGCCGCAGAGGCCGAGTCGTTGTCGTAATCGGTGGCGATGCGCCCGAGCATGAGCAGAGCGCCGACGTCGTTGGCGTCGATCTCCAGCGCGCTGTTGACCGCGGCGCGCGCCAACGCAAAGCTCTCGTCGATCGGCTTGAGTCCCTTGTTGGCCTGGGACATGTAGAGGCCGGCGATGCCACTCCAGGCATCGACGTAGCCGGGATCGATGGCCAGCGCCTGACGACGCACTGCGATGGCCTCGTCGATACTCCGGGACGTGCCCTGGCGCGCCAGTTGGCGCGCCTGCAACTCCAGCGCATAGGCCACGGGATCAGTCGCGCGAGCCTTCGGCGCGGCGCCCAGTAGCGTGACCCTCAGCTCCTTTACCACCTCGCCCGCGATCTCGTCCTGGATCCTGAAGATGTCGTCCAGCTTGCGATCCCAGGTCTCGGACCAGACGTGATATCCGTCCGCGGCGCGGATCAGCTGCGCCGTGATCCGGACCTGGTCGCCGGACTTGCGTACCGAGCCTTCGAGTACATTTGCAACGAACAGCGTCCTGGCGATGTCGGGGACCGGTGCGTTCTTGCCCTTGAACGAGAACGATGAAGTGCGCGCGGCGACGTGCAACTGCGGGATCTTGGCAAGGAGATTCAGCAATTCCTCCGAGATGCCGTCGGAGAAGTACTCCTGGTCCTTGCTCGAGGACATGTCCACGAACGGCAGCACGGCGATCGAGTGTTCGGCGATCGGGATCGGCACTTCCTCATTGACGCCGTGGTGCAGCACGAAGCGGTCGGTCACCAGCAGCACGACAGCGATCGCCAGCACGCCGATGATCGCGAAGTCGAGCTTGCGGCCGGTGTGGTGCGTGATCGACTCGTGTGTCTCGATCTCGCTCTCGCGCTTCAATCCTTCCGGCGTGAACTCGTAGAACCACGCGAACGCGACCCAGAACGGAAAGCCGATGACAGCGGCAATGACGAACCAACGCGTGCCCCACTCCGGCATGCCGAACGCCGGCCCAAGCTGCGCGATGCCCTGCGCAAGCGCCCACACCGCGCCGACGTAGAGCACGGCCGCGCGCAGCACGTTGCGGCGCTTGAGCTCACCGAAGAACGAGCGCTCGCTCATCCCTTGTGCTCGCCCGCCCGCTCGAATCGTGCCGGCAACGACCGCCAGCTCATGGTTTTGCCGGCTTGGCCGATCCTGCCGCCGGCCCTTCTGCGTCGGCCGGCAGCGGCGGCAAGCCGACCTTTTTCGCGAGAGCCGCGAAGCGCGGATCGTCGCGCAACGTTCTGACATACGGCGTTGTGTAGATCTCGGTCACGCCGGCATCCTTGGTTACCAGAGCATGCTCCAGCCAGTGAAATGCCTCATCCGGCTGCTTGCGCTGCGCGTATACCGCCGCGATCTGCACAGCTCCGTCATCGGCGTCGTTCTTGATGAGCCACGCCAGGGCTGCGTCGGATGCCTTGCGATCGCCGTGGGCGAAGCAGGCCAGCGCCAGTCCATAGTTGCGCCAGAACTCGTCGGGTTCCTGCCTGGCCGTCTCGATCGCCTCCGCCGTATGGCCGCGAAACGTCTGCGCCGTCGCCAGGTAAGCGTGAAACTGCGCAGCCTGCGGCTGCAACTCGATCGCCCGGCGAATCGAGGTCTCCGCTTCCTCGTAGCTGGCCAGCGATACCAAATATATACCGAGGTTGTAGCGCAGCGGGGCAGATAACGGATCCAGAGCAATTGCGCGCCGCATCGTCGCCACCGCATCCGCGAGGTGGCCTTGCTGCGCGAGCATGACGCCAAGCCAGCGCGTCGCCAGAACACTCTGCGGCGCCAGGTCGAGCGCATGGCGCAAGGCAGCTTCTGCGCCCACTACATCATGGTCGGCGGTCTGCAGGATGCGCCCGTGGGCGGCGTGCGCTTCGGCCAGGTCCGGATTGAGCTTCAGCGCTGTCAGGCCCGCCTCGCGGCCGCGAGTCCAGAACGAGTCAAGGTCCGCCTGCGGCAGTGATAGGTAGGTCGGAACCGTAACGTACGCCACGGCGAGCCTCGCCCAAGCGTATGCATAACCCGGATCGGCCTTCGTGGCCTGTTCATAGAGCGCGATCGCCTTGCTCGTATCGGCTTCGTTCTGGCGCTGCATCAGGAAGTTCCCTTGCAGCACCGCCTCGTACGCCGCAAGGTTGCCGCTCGGCGGGCGGTCGGTTTGTTCCTGCGTCGCCGCCCCGCCGAGGAGCTTGGCGCGCAACGCGGCGGCCACGGCCTTGGTGATCTCGTCCTGCAGCGCGAACAGATCCTTGTACGGACGGTCGTACTGTTCGACCCACAGCGTGCTGCGATCGGCAGCGCGGATCAGGCTTGCGCTGATGCGCACGACGTCGCCAGCACGCTGCACGCTGCCTTCGAGCAGCGTCGCAACGCCAAGCTTGGCAGCGATCGCCTGGCTGTCTTCCTTCGAGTCGCGGAACTGGAACGACGAATTGCGGCCGATCACCTTGAGGCCGTCGAGCCGCGACAACGCGATTATCAGGCCTTCCGACAAGCCATCGGAAAAGTACTGCTGATCCTTGTCGCCGCTCGCATTGGCCAGCGGCAGTACGGCAACCGACTTCTCGTTCACCGCCGCGGTCGCCGCCGTGGTCGCAGCTTCTTTCGCGCCCTCGTCATGCGCAGTCGACATCAGCGCCGCTTCGCGTCGCGGCGTCAGCACGAACTTGTCGAAGCCGAAGTAGCCGAGAGCGAGCACGAGCACCGCGATGATCATGTGATTCATGCGCTGACCGGTCTGCGGCATGATCGAATGCTCAGCCGGCACCTCGCCTTCCCGCCGCAGTCCTTCGGGCGTGAGCTCGTACACCCAGCTGAAGATCAGCGCGGGAATGAAACCGAGTGCGAGCAAAAACAGAATCGTGCGCGGCAGCCAGGCGGGCGCGTCGAGCATCGGCAGGACGGTGCCGGAGACCTGGATGAGCAGCCATGCAGCCACCAGGTAGAGGCCGCCCATGCGAAAAACATTTCGGCGACGGAGTTCGGCGAAAAGATTGCGGCTCACGTCTTGTTCGCCTTCCCGGCAGGGACAGCCATCGCTTTCGCCGTCGTCGTCGTCGGCAGGCCGACTTTCTTGCAGAACGCGGCGAACCGCGGATCGTCGCGGAAGCGCAGGATGAATGGATCGAACAGCAGGTAACTGATGCCGGGGTCGCGGTTGCTCAAGGCGCGGTCGAGCCATTCGAAAGTCTTGTCGGCATCGTTGCGCAGCGCGTAAGTCTGTGCGATCTGGAAGGCGCCACCCTCGGCGTCCTGCTCGACTTGCGTCTTCAGCGCCGCATCGGCTTCGGCCGGGTTGCCGCCGACTTGCCGCGCCAGTGCAACCGCATCGACCTGCCAGCCGGCGGTCTCGTTTTGCGCCGCCTCGAGCGCGGCCTTTGCATCGCCACGCCCGATCTCGATGATCGCAAGCTGGTAGTGCATGCTGCCCGCCGTCGGCTGCAACTCGATCGCCTTGCGGGCAGCCGTGGCCGCTTCGTCGAGCCGACCCAACGCGCGCAGATACTGGGCCAGCCAGTTGTGCGAACGCGCGTCGAGCGGATCGGTTGCCAGAGACTGTTGCATCAGCGCGATCGCCGGTTCGATTTGCCCGAGTGCGGCCAGGTCGCGGCTCAAATCCGCCTTGCCCTGGCTGTCGTTCGGCTCCAGCTGCACGGCACGGCGCGCGGCCTGCTCGGCGCCGGTCCAGTCCAGGTCGGCGGACAGCAACAGGAACGACTTCGCCGCATGCGCCGCTGCCAGGTCGGGATCGAGCTTCAGCGCGGCGTCGACCGCTCTGCGCGCAGTCGCATACATGTCCTGCGCCGCAGCGCCATCGAGGAAAGCAGCGGCAAGCGATGCCGCAGAGCGCGACTGTCCGGCCCAAGCCAGCGCATAACCGGGATCGACCTGGGTCGCGCGCGCATATTGTTCGATAGCCTTGCGGAAATCCGCTTCCCCGGAACGCGCGAAAAAGAACTTTCCCTGCAGATACGCCGCATAAGCATCGAGGTTGCCGCTCGGCGGGCGGTCGGACTGCATCGGCGCATTCGCCTGCGGCAACAGCTTCGCCTTCAAGGCGCTGGCGACCGCATTCGTGATCTCGTCCTGCAGCGTGAACAGGTCCCGGTACGGCCGGTCGTAGCGCTCGGACCACAGCGTGCTGCCATCAGCCGCGTTGATCAGCTCGGCGCTGATGCGCACGACGTCGCCGGCATGCTGCACGCTGCCCTCGAGCAGATGCGCCACGCCGAGCTTGAGGCCGATCGTCTTGCTGTCGTCCTTGCTGTCGCGAAACTGGAACGCCGAGTTGCGACCGATCACCTTGAGTCCCTGCAGCCGCGACAGCGTGACGATCAACCCTTCGGACAGGCCATCGGAAAAATACTGCTGGTCCTTGTCGCCGCTGGCGTTGGCGAGCGGCAGCACGGCGATCGAATTGTCGGGGACGGCGCCACCCGGTTTCGATTCTGCCGGCCCGGACTGCGCCGTCGCACTCTCACGGCGCGGCGTCAGCACGAAGCGATCGAGCACGAAGCAGCCTATCGCCAGCACCAATAGGACGAAGATCGCGCGATTCATGCGCTGCCCGGTGTCGCGCGTGATCGACTCATCACGCTCCACCTCGCGCTCGAGCTTCAGGCCCTCTGGCGTCAGCTCATAGACCCAGGCGAACACCAGCACTGGCAACAGCCCGACGGCGAGCAGCACGACGACACTGCGCGGCAACCACTCCGGTGCACCGAACATCGGCAGCAGCGTGCCGGTAACCTGCACGATCAACCATGCGGCCACCAGGTAAAGCCCGGCCGTGCGCAGGACGTTGCGCCGCTTGAGTTCGGCGAGGAAATTCATGCTCACGACTTGTTCGCCCGCGTCACGGCTGCGTCCATTGCCTTCGCGGTCGTCGTCGTCGGGAGGCCAGCCTTCTTGCAGAACGCCGCGAAACGCGGATCGTCGCGGAAACGCAGGATCAGCGGATCGGTCAGCAGGTACTCGATGCCGGGATCGCGGCTGGTCCAGGCGCGGTCGAGCCATTCGAAGGTCTTGTCGGCATCGTTGCGCAGGGCGTGTACCTCGGCAGTCTGGTACGGCGCGAGCGTGGCGTACCGAACCATCATGTCCTTGACGGCCGCATCGGCAGCCGCCGGGTCCGCGCCGACTTGCAGCGCCAGCGTGACCGCGAATTCGTGCCAGGGGCCTGGCGGCTCCTGCTGTGCGGCCTTCAGCGCCGCCTTGGCGTCGCCGCGCAGGATCTCGATGATCGTCAGCACCTCGTGTGCCGCAGTGCCGGTCGGCTGCACAGCGATCGCCTTGAGGATTGCTTGACTGGCTTCGTCGTGATGGCCAGTCGCCAACAGGTAGTTTGCGAGGAACGTGTACCAGCGTGCATTCAGCGGATCGGTCGCGAGCGCCTGACGGGTCAGGTCGATCGCCTTTTCCGGCTGGCCGAGCGCTGCCAGCAGCTCGCCAACGTTGAATTTGGCTTTGCCGTCGTTTGGCGAAAGTTCCAGAGCACGGCGGTATTCAGCTTCGGCACCGGTCCAGTCGAAGTCGGCAGTCAGGTGCACGTAGCCGAGCGCACCGTGCGCTGCCGCGAGCTCTGGCGCAAGGACGAGCGCCTTGTTGGCGGCCTCGCGCGCTTGTGCATAGGTCTGCTGCGCTGACGCGCCGTCGAGATAGCGCGCTGCCAATCCGGTTGCGGCCTCGGACAATGCGGACCACGCCAGCGCATAGCCGGAATCCAGTCGGGTTGCCAGCGTGAACTGCGAGATTCCTTCGCGACCATCGACCTCGGTGATGCGTGCGGCGTAGAACTTGCCCTGCAGGAACGCGGTGTATGCATCGAGATTCCCGCTTGGCGGGCGGTCGCTTTGCGCGGGCGCGCCGCCGCCGGTCAGCAGCCTGGCCTTGAGCGCGGTTGCGACTTGTTTGGTGATGTCGTCCTGCAGCGCGAACAGATCCTTGTATGGCCGGTCGTAACGCTCGGACCACAGTGTGTGCCCGTTCGCGGCGTTGATCAGCTCGGCGCTGACGCGCACGACGTCGCCGGCATGCTGGACACTGCCCTCGAGCAGCGTGGCAACTCCGAGTTTCTCGCCGATCGCCCGACTGTCGTCCTTGCTGTCGCGGAACTGGAACGAGGAGTTGCGGCCGATCACCGTGAGCCCCTCGAACTGCGACAGGGCGATGATCAGGTTTTCCGACAGGCCGTCAGAGAAGAACTGCTCGTCCTTCGTGCCGCTCGCGTGGGCCAGAGGCAGCACCGCGATCGACTTGTCGTCAGCCGCCGGCGGGGGGGGCGCGGGAGC
>DASRTK010000225.1:0-9276 GCA_035655975.1 Rudaea sp. | reverse complement strand
GCGAGCAGTGCCGAAGCGATCGTGTCGCCGGCGAATCCGGATATCTCACGCCCGTCGAAACTGAAATTCAGGCACCGGCTGCGATCGATGTCGCGGCCGATGCCGTTGCCGTCGTCGATGCGCACCGGGCCGCTCATGGCGTGAGCGGTCTCGTCGCGACGACTTCATGCGTCGTCGTATCGCGTTCGATCTCGATCCAGCGTGCGCAACCGTCGGCATGGAGCCAAAGTTCGCGCGCGATGCCTTTGATGTTTGCGCGCTGGTAGCGATAGCGCGCCCATTCGGCATCACTGCAGTCGCGCGCCGGACGCTGCTTGCCGGCATCGCCGCCGTAGCGGAATTCGCGATCGGCCCGTGGGCCACAGAAGGGGCAGGGGAATATTTGCATCAGTCGTGTCGCGAGCAAACTTCAAGGTTGTCGTCATTCCCGCGAAAGCGGGAATCCATCTTGACCTGTCTTCTCGGCTCAAAATCAAAGTGGATTCCCGCTTCCGCGGGAATGACGGCGTCTAGAGGGTCTGCTGGCATTCCCATCTAATGCACGACCCCCGCGTGCGCTTCGTCGATAAGCTCCCCACTCTCGAAGCGCGACAGATCGAACGGCTCCGACAGCGGATGGTGCTGACCCGTCGCAAGCACATGCGCGAACAGCGTCCCGCCGGCCGGAATCGCCTTGAAGCCGCCGGTTCCCCAGCCGCAATTCAGAAACAATCCGGGTATCGGCGACGGGCCGATGATTGGCGAGTTGTCGGGCGTCGTATCGACCACGCCGCCCCATTGGCGCATCAGCTTCAATGTCGCGAACGCGGGGAACATTTCGATCAGCGGTGCGATGACCGACTGCGTCACGCGAAAGCTGCCACGCTGCGTGTACGAAGGGCAGCGGTCGAGGCTGCCGCCTATGACAAGTTCGCCCTTGTCGGACTGGCTGACGTACGTTCCGTTCTGCGATGACAGAACGATGGTATCGAGGCAAGGTTTCACCGGCTCGCTGACCATCGCCTGCAGCGTATAGCTCTGGATTGGCAGTTCAAAGCCGGCAAGCTTCGCGACCGCCGAAGAACTGCCTGCGACTGCCATGCCGAAGCGTCCGGCGCGGATGGTTCCACGCGATGTCTTCACCGCGGCGACGCAGCCGCCGGCTATCTCGAATCCAGTGACCTCGCAGTTCTGGATGATGTGCACCCCGAGGGCGTCGGCCGCGCGCGCGTAGCCCCAGGCAACGGCATCGTGCCGTGCCGTGCCCGCGCGCCGCTGCTGCAGCGCGCCGCGCACCGGCCAGCGCGTATGCGGCGACGGATCGAGCAGCGGTGCGAGCGCCAGCGTCTGCTCGCGGCTCAGCAGTTCGATCGGAATGCCATTGATGCGCATCGCGTTCGCGGCGCGGGCCATCACCTCGAGATCGGCTTCGCAATGGGCGATCTCGACGAGACCACGCTGCGAGAACATGATGTTGTAGTTCAGTTCGCGCGTGAGTCCTTCGTACAGGCTCACCGACAAGTCGTACAGCGCCGCACTCTGAGGATGGAAATAGTTGGATCGAATGATCGTCGTGTTGCGGCCGGTGTTGCCGCCGCCAATCCAGCCTCTCTCGAGCAGTGCGACGCGTTTGACGCCATGTTGTTTGGCGAGGTAGTAAGCGGTCGCCAGACCATGGCCGCCGCCGCCGATGATGACGACATCGTAGGCAGACTCCGGATCACGGTCGCGCCACGCGGGCGTCCACCCACGCTGCGCGCGCAGTCCCTCGCGGAACAGCGACCATGCGGAGTAGTGGCGCTTGCGCGATGCCTCTTTCATTCCGTCTTGCTCATATTCAACGGTGTTTCAGTCTGACTTGTCATGCTACAAACAAGAGCGCTCCCTTCCGCCTTCGGCACCTTCCCCCGCTTCGCAGGGGAAAGGAAGCAGAAAGCAGCTGGTCTTGGATCCTTCCCCCGCTTGCGGGGGAAGGTGGCGGCAGCCGGAAGGGGGCCGGCGTGCCGGACGCGCGTTATCACGATATCAGCCTTGAATATCTATGCGGCGCTGGTGTTGGCCGTGCATGTAGACAATCTGCCCTATTGCCACGAGCAACACCATGCTGCCGACGACTTTTAGGACAGCGAGCGGTTTGTTCGGTTCGGCCGCATCGGGAATGCAGGCCAGCAGCATCGACGCAAGTGTCACCGTCAATCCGACCGAGGCGAGTATCGTCGCCGTGATGCGTCCGCCCGGTGGACGAATGACATCGGGTCCTGCCGGAATGCGCTGCATGCGCAGCACCGAAGCGAACGTGAACAGATACGGCATGAAGTAGGAAATGATGCTCATGCTGATCAGGATCTGATACGCACCAGCCACGCTCGACCCGGACTGCGCGAGCAAGATGAATGCGGTCGCGAACACCGCCTGCCAGATGAATGCGACATGCGGCGTGCCCCAGCGCGGATGGATGCGCCCGAAGCGCTCCGGCAGGTAACGGTCGATGCCGGCAAGAAACGGCAGGCGCGCGGACGCCGTCAGCCATGCGCCGACCGCGCCCACATTCGCCATCACGAGCAGGGCCGCCATGATCGGCACGAGTGCGTTCCAGCCGATGCGCTGCGTTCCAGCGACGACGGTTTCCATGATTCCGCCGAGGCTCGAGAGTTGCTCGGCCGGCAGGATGACCATGATCGCCAGCGCGCCGAGGATATAGCCGCCGACGACAAACACGCCGCCGACGATCAGGGCGCGCGGAAACATGCGCTTGAAGTCCCTCACATCGCTGCGCAGGAACGCGGACGCTTCAGAACCGGTCAGCGCGAAGACCAGGCTGGTCCAGAACACCATTTCACGCAGGTTCGCGTGAGGAACGAATGCAGACAGCGTCCACGTAGTGGCCGAGCCGTAACGCGACCAGGCGATCGGCGCGAGCACGAAGAAGATCAGGATCGGAACCCAGTTGCCGATCGCGCCGAGATTGTGCAGCCATTTGCCGATGTGCAACCCGACAACGTTCACGAGCGTGGCGATCCACATCGCAGCGACCGAAAACGCGACGATGTACGTGGGATCCGCCCCGAGCGCAACCGCATCGCTGCTGATCAGGTAAGCGGCCGCGCCGGCCGCGAACAGCAGGATCGACGGGTAGTAGGGCAGGTTGCACGTCCAGTAGGTCCAGCCGGTCATGAACCCCGACCAGTCGCCGAGCGCGCGCCGGCTCCAGTGATAGATGCCGCCGTCGCCCTCGTCGAAGCGTGACGAAAGTTCGAGCACGGCGGCGAGCAACGGAAGGTAGAACAGCAGGAATGCGCCGAGCCAGATCGTGATCGCCGACGGACCCGCGGCGGCGGCTGTCCCGATCCAGCGCACGCTGATGCCGGTGACGATGCAGAACATCACGAGGTCGCGCATGCCCATTGCAGCTCGCGCTCGTGCCACGCCGGACTTCTTCTTTGCAGGCGCTGTGACTTCGATGACGTGTTCTGTGGAAATGGCGTCAGATCCAGTCGTTGGCGGAAGAAACAACAAGCCGTCATTCCCGCGAAAGCGGGAATCCACTTGCTTTTGGAACTGCAGAGCAAGAGCAAAATGGATTCCCGCTTTCGCGGGAATGACGACATTTCTTATTCCTACCTTTGCTGTTCAGGTGGTCCTCGGTGGCCCGCTCCCTCCTGTCGCCGTTATCGGCACGTCCACGATATCCCCCAGCCGTTCCGCAATGTACTTGCGGATGTCGAGGCTGGCGCTTTCCATCGGCGCATAGTAGCCGTGGGTGAAGCGGCGCGAGTTCATGCCGCGCTGCACGCCTTCGACGATCGCCCAGTCCTGGCGATTCGTGATGTCCCAGAATTCGACGGCGTCCATCGGGTCGAAGCCGGGCTTGGCGATCTCGGACGGATGGAATAGGAAATCGCAGACGATCGTGCTGTGGCCGGCATCGCGCGGAAAGAGCGTGAATGCAGCGACATGATCCATCGACAGCGAGATCATGAAATTCGGATAGATCAGTTCGCCCTTGTGCTTGACCAGTTCGTTTTGGTCGAGTCCCGGAAACGGCGCGCGCGCAGTCTGGCCGCTGAAGGTAAATGTCACGGCGCCGTCGCGATGCGGAATGCCTCCATCCCAGTCGAGCGCAGCACCGCCGTTCCTGCGGAACGCCGGCACGATCTTGCACAACTCCGGATGCACGCCGGCGCAGTGATAGCACTCGTTGTAATTTTCGAGAATTACTTTCCAGTTCGCCGCGACTTGGTAGACGATGCGGCGAGCGATGCGCAGATCGGCGAGCGGATAGTTGCTCAGGCGCCGCATCGCATCGCCGAACTGGGTCTGCAGCGTGTGATCACGCAGTTTCGCAGCTTCGGGCTCGAGGTTGACGAAGATGAAGCCGCCCCAGGTTTCAAGTCCGGCCTGGTGCAACCCGAATTCGTGCTTGCGGCCTTCGAGTGCGGACTCCAGATGCGGCGCGGATTTCAACGAGCCGTCCAGGCCATAGACCCACGAGTGATACGGGCAACGGATCGTCGCGCCCTTGCAGCCGGCGACGGGCACGCCTTCGTTCGCAAGATCGACCGCTGCGCGCGGCACGAGCGCACTGCCCCGATGACGACAGACGTTGAAGAACGCGCGCAACGCGCCGTCGTCGCCGCGCAACACAAGGACTGACTCACCGAGCACGTCGACATCAAGATAGTCCCCGCTTGAGGGGATGGACTCCTCGCGCCCGACCAGCACCCACTCGCGCGCAAATATCCGTTCGCGCTCGGCATCGAAGAAAGCCGTTGACACATAGGCATCGCGTTGCAGCGTCGGCTCCAGCGGGTGCGGAGTTGGTGGCGAACGTTCAATCATGAACTCGGAGACCCCAGTGGCTGTTGCTCGGAGACGTGCGACTTGTGAGCCGCAACATATCTTTGCTCGTCATTCCGGCGCAAGCCGGAATCCAGCGCCTTCGTTCGACGAGCGAGCCGAGTCGGTCTCGGCCAGAGTGTATTGGTGATCGACGCTGGGCGTCGCCCCGCAGGGGCGTTCTTCAACACTGGGCGCAGAAACAGGGCAAAAACAACCCGAGCAATGCCCGACTGGCCCTCCGGCGCCAAATCTCGCCGTCCCGAATGGCCGCTGCGCATTCCGTTTTGCGAAGGTGGGCCATTTGTGCGACAGACTGCCTGCCCGCGGCGATATTTCCGCTGAAGGAGTCCCGCTATGCCCTTGAATCTGCGATGATCAGCGTAATCGGCTCACTCAGGGGGAGTGGCTATCGATGGCGTTGGTCGAGGAACTCAAAAGACGCAAGGTTTTCAAGGTCGCAGCGGCCTATCTTGTCGTCGGCTGGCTGCTGATCCAGGTTGCCTCGACCGTCGCGCCGCAGCTCAACCTGCCGGATTGGGCGCCGCGCCTGGTTACCTTCATCATCCTGCTCGGTTTTCCTATCGCGCTCGTGCTGGCGTGGACTTTGGACGTTACGTCCGAAGGCATCAAGGTCGACAAGGCGCCCGTTGGGACCAAGCGCATCATTGCGGTTGCCGCGGTTCTCGCCGCGCTCGCGGTGGGCTGGTACTGGAAGACGCGGCCGGCGCCGGTCCGCACCGCCGCCGACGCCCGCTCGATCGCCGTGCTGCCGTTCGTCAACATGTCCGAGGACAAGAGCAACGAATATTTCTCCGACGGCATCAGCGAGGAGATCCTCAACGTGCTCGCCCGCATGTCCGGGCTGCACGTCGCGGCGCGCACGTCATCGTTTTCGTTCCGAAAGCAAGAGCAGGAGATTCCGACAATTGCGCGCGAGCTCAACGTGCGCATGGTGCTCGAGGGCAGCGTGCGCAAGCAGGGCGAGCGTGTGCGCGTCACGGCGCAGCTGATCGATGCGAGCGACGGCTATCACGTCTGGTCGCAGACCTATGATCGCGACCTCAAGGACATCTTCGCGATCCAGGATGAAATCGCCGGCGCGATCGCGCAGGAGTTGAAGATCAAGCTCGAGGCCGCGCCGGCGAGTGTCGCGACTACGGCCGACACCAGCGATCTTGTCGCCTACCAGCTTTACCTCAAGGCGATGGGCTTGTGGACCGCGCGCGGCGATCAGAACCTTGTTCAGGCTGAGGCGCTGTTCCACGCTGCCCTCAAGCGCGATCCGGGCTATGCGAAGGCCTGGGCCGGACTGGCGCTGACTTATGCGATTCTGCCGGAATGGAGCAGCAGACCGCTCGCTGAGACCCGTCCGGCCGGTCGCGACGCGGCCGAACACGCGCTTGCCCTGAACCCCGATCTGCCCGAGCCCTATGCGGCGCTCGGATACCTCGCTGCGAGCGAGTTCCGTTTCGATACCGCGCGCGCGATGTTCAAGCGCTCGCTCACGCTGGCGCCCTCATACGCGACCGGCCATCAGTGGTCCGCCGAAACGCTGGACTGGGAAGGCGACAACGACGCCGCCCTGGTCGAGATCCGCAAGGCCGTGGCACTCGATCCGAAATCCTCGATCGTCAGCTCGGTTCTCGCCTCGCTCCTCCTCAGTGCCGGTCGCGACGACGAGGCGCTGGCCGCCTGCGATTCCATCGTGGCGATCAACACTGAATGGTGTCCGCTGCTGCAGTACGACGTCGCGATGTCACGCAAGGATTACGCGCGCGCCCGCGCGGTGCTGGAGAAGCCCGCCGGTGATCGCGGGCCGCAGGCGCTGGCGTTCCTGCATGCCATGATGGATGCGCTCGACGGAAAGGGCGACATCGACGCGGTCGCGCATCAGCTGCTCGAATTGCCGGACGGGCAAGGCAACCCGGCAGCTTCGACGCCGCTGAATGGCTACGACGCGCTCTACTGGTTTATCGCGATTGGCCGCAACGATCTCGCCGTCGAGCGCTTTGCGCGCGTCGTTCGTGAGCTTCCCTACAACGCGCGCTGGTTTGGTCTTGATCCGCATTTCGCCGTCCTGCATTGCGAGCCGAAATTCCTCGACATCCTGCGCGAGATGAAAATCGAAGAGCCGAATCTCGCCGCGGCGTGCAAGGCGACGCACTGATGTCGTTGCTGGCCGAACTGCGACGCCGCAATGTCTACCGCGCCGCGGTGTTCTACGCGGCGAGCGCGTGGCTGCTGGTGCAGGTCGCGACCCAGGTATTTCCACTTTTCCACATTGCCGAATGGGTGATGCGCTGGATCGTGGTTGCCGCGGTCGTCGGTTTTCCGTTCGCGATGGCGTTCGCGTGGTTCTACGAATGGACACCACAGGGCCTGCGCCGCGAGAGCGAGGTCGCTCCGGCCGAATCGATCACACGCACGACCGGCAAGAAGCTCGACCGCTGGATCATCGCCGTGCTCACCGCCGCGGTCGTGCTGCTGCTGACCGACCGGTTCGTGCTCCACAAGGACGCGAACGTCGTCGCCGACAATTCGATCGCCGTGCTGCCGCTGGTCAACGAGAGCGGCGACCCGAAGGACGAATATTTTTCCGACGGCCTGTCCGAGGACCTGATCAACGCGCTGACCCAGATCGGCGGCGTGCGCGTGATCAGCCGCAACTCGTCGTTCCAGTTCAAGGGCAAGGCTGACGATCCTCAGTCGATCGGCACGAAGCTCGGGGTGACGAGCCTGCTCGGCGGCACGGTGCGCAAGCTCGGCAGCCGGCTGCGCATTTCTGCAGCGCTGATCCACGCCGCGGACGGCAGCCAGGTCTGGGCGCAGACATTCGACCGCGAGTACAAGGATATCTTCGACGTGCAGGCCGAGATCGCGCAGGCCGTCGCGCAAGCGCTGCGCATTCGCCTGCTCGGCGATGCGCAACCCCCAATCGTCGCGCGCGACCGGCCGCCGAATGGGAACCTGAAGGCTTACGAGGCCTACCTGCAAGGCAACTTTTATTACGACCGGATCACCAAGCAGGATTTTCGCCAGGCGATCAACTACTACCGGCAGGCCCTCGAGCTCGAACCCGACTATGCGCTGGCGCTGGCGCGTCTCTCACGGACCTGGAGCGAGCTTGCCGATCAGAGTGGCGGCAGCGAACAGAGCGAAGCCTATGCGAACGCGCGCGCGACAGTGCAGCGGGCTCTGGCGCTTGATCCGAATCTGGCAGGCGCCCACAACGCGCTCGGCTGGCTGCTCCTGAGCGCGGACTGGAATCTGGCCGGCGCCAAGGTCGAGTTTCTCAAGGCCGAAGCACTCGCGCCGGACGATGCGTTCGCGAAAAACGGCCTCGCGGCCGTGTTGTCCGACCTGGGTCAGCAGGAAGCCGCCGTCGCGATGCAACGCCGTGCCATCGCGCTCGATCCGCTGCACGCGAGCTACCGGTTTTTTCTCGGCTGGTACCTCTTGGCGCTCGGCGATATCGACGAGGCCGGGGTGGCGGTCCGCAAGGGTCTGGAGTTGCAGCCGGGAGCACTGGGCGGGCACGCCCAACTTGCGACCGTTCTCGTGATGCGTGGTGATGCGGCGGGGGCGCTGCGCGAAGCCGAACTCGAAACGCAATCGAGTTGGAAACGTTTTGCGCGATCCCTGGCGCTCTTCGGCAGCGGCGATCGCGCAGCCGCCGACGCCGCGCTGCAGGAGTTCATTGTCGAAGACGCCGACAATTCATCATTGCAGATCGCGAGTGTGTACGCCTATCGCAAGGATGCCGACAAGGCCTTCGAGTGGCTGGAAAAAGCGGTCGTCGCACGCGACGCCGGCCTCGTGCAGTTGCTCGCCGATCCGTTCCTCGTGACGATGCGATCCGATCCGCGCTTTGCAGCGGTGTGCCGCAAGATCGGCTTGCCGGTGCCAGGCGAACCAGCGCAAGCAGCCTCGACTCGCGCTGCTGCGCAACCTGCTGCGGCGGAGAGCAGACCGTGAGCGGTTCGTCCTTACTGGCCGAACTCAAACGCCGCAACGTCATCCGCATGGCCGGGTTGTACCTGGTCGGCGCCTGGCTGGTCACGCAGGTCGCGGGCACGCTGCTGCCGGTGTTCGAAGCGCCGGCGTGGGTCATGAAGACACTGGTCGGTTTGCTTGCGGTCGGTTTTGTGCCGGCGCTGATCTTTGCCTGGGTATTCGAACTCACGCATGAGGGAATCAAGCGCGACGCCGAAGTGAAGCCCGAGGAATCGATTGCGCCGCAGACGGCGCGGCGTATGGATCGCACGATCATCGTCGTGCTGGTTGTTGCGCTGGGTTACTTTGGCTTCGACAAGTTCGTGTTGGCGCCGCGGCATGAAGCTGCCGCGGTCGCTGCAGCGACTGCGACACAGACGAAACCTGCAAAAGCCGAACCGGTCGCATCCGCAGCGGCGGACACGAGCCCCAAGTCGGTCGCCGTGCTGCCGTTCGTCAACATGA
>DASRTK010000224.1:0-16123 GCA_035655975.1 Rudaea sp. | reverse complement strand
TGATCGCCGGCCCGCTGGCGATGCTGCCGGCGCTGCTGTTCTTCACCTGCATGGTCGCGTTCTATCCGGCCATCGGCGCCGAGACGCTGCCGTCGGACTTCATGCTGCAGCGCCTGGACCAGCCGCTGTTCCACCTGTTGTTCCAGCTCATGATCTTCTGCGCGCTGCTCGAAAGCGGCACCGGCGCCGTGCACGCGATCAACGAGCGCGTCGCGAAGGCCTGGCAAAGCGCGCGCGGTGAAGCGTTGACGAGTCGCGCACGCCTGCTCATCGCGCTGGCGCTGCTGGTGTGCTGCATGTTGCTGGCCGACCGCTTCGGGCTCGTCGCGCTGATCGCGAAAGGCTATCGCGCACTGGCGGCGATATTCCTTCTGATTTATGTGGTGCCGCTGATGACGCTTGGGGTTGCGCGATTGTTGCGTCGAGGTAGCGTCGTGCCTCAAAGCTGAAAAAAACCAAGCTCGTCATTCCGGCGAAAGCCGGAATCCAGCGTCTTCCCCAGCGATTCAAAGGCGCTGGATCCCGGCTTTCGCCGGGATGACGAGCGACTAGAACCTCCGTGTTCTTCAGTAACCTAGATAGTGGAGACGTCATGAAACGTTTTACCTTCCTCGCCATCGCCCTGGCGTGTTCACTCAACGCACTCGCTGCGCCGCCTGCCAACTTCGATCAACGGGTCGAGTCACTGCGCAAGCAGATCGGCGTGCCCGGCATGTCCATTTCGATCGTGGAAGACGACAAGGTCACGTTCGCCAAGGGTTTTGGCGTGCGCAAGCTCGGCTCGCCCGAACCGGTCGATGCCGACACGATCTTCCCGAACGGCTCGACCGGCAAGGCGTTCACGGTCGCCGATCTGGCGATCCTCGTCGACCAGGGCAAGCTGTCGTGGGACGACAAGGTCATCGATCGCCTGCCCGGATTCCAGATGTACGATTCGTGGGTCACGCGCGAGATGACGGTCCGCGACCTGCTCGTCCATCGCAGCGGCCTGGGTCTCGGCGCGGGCGACCTGCTGTTCGTTCCGCGCACGAGTCTTTCGCGCGCAGAATCGGTCAAGCGCCTGCGCTACATCAAGCCGGCGACGAGCTTCCGCAGCGGCTACGCCTACGACAACATCCTGTACATGGTCGCCGGCCAGATGATCGAAGCGATGACCGGCGAGACCTGGGAGAAATTCACGGCCGAGCATGTGCTCAAGCCGGCCGGCATGGTCAATTCGACCAGCGACGAGGACAAACGCTTCGCCACGGCGAACCGCGCCTATCCGCACGCGCGCATGAACGGCGGCCTGCGCGGCACCGGCACGCAGGAACTGCTCGACGAACGCGACGAACTCGGCCGCAACGCCGCGCCGGCCGGCGGCCTGGCGATCAGCGCGAACGATTTTGCGCGCTGGCTGCGCATCCAGCTCGGCGGCGGCAAGCTCGTCGACAGCGACGCGCATCTGTTCAGCACCGCCGCGCGCGACGAGATGTGGACGCCGCGCACGATCATGCCGGTTTCACCGCGACCGGGCGCGATCGCCGCAACCACGCCGAATTTCGACCTCTACGCGCTCGGCTGGGACGTGCGCGACTATCGCGGCGTCAAGCTGATCAGCCATGGCGGCGCCGTGTTCGGCTTCCAGACCTTCGTCGCGCTGATCCCGGACAAGCACGTCGGTTTCTCGATGACGATCAACAGCGAAGACGGCGAAATCCTCGTCGGCCTTGCGTTCGAACTGCTCGACCACTATCTCGACGCGCCGGCGCAGGGTTGGCCGGAAAAATTCATCGACTTCAAGAAGAGCAGGATCGCCGCCGGACTCGAGGCGTACAAGGCCAAGGCCGCGAAACCGGCGAAGGTCGGGCCGTCGCTGGCGCTCAAGAACTACGTCGGCACGTTCAACGATCCGTGGTATGGCAACATCGAAGTCGCACTGAACAAGGCGGGCAAGCTCACGTTCGACTTCAAGTCGACGCCGAACATGGGCGGCACGCTCGAGCACTGGCAGTACGACAGCTTCACGACGAAGTTCAACGACAAGAACATCGAGCCGGCGTACGTCAACTTCGCGCTCGACGCCGACGGCAAGGTCGAGAAGATCACGTTGAAGCCGGTTTCGCCGCTGGCCGATTTCAGCTACGACTACCAGGACTTGTCGTTCACGCCGGTGGCCGAGAAGAAGTAACAGTCAGCGCCGATCCCTCTCGTTGAGGGATAAGTCGGTGGCGCTCGCTCGCCAGTCGCCGCGCGCCTGAGGCCCGCCCCTTCAAGGGGCGGGCTGGGCGGGGATGTGCTGTCCGCGTATTCGTAAACTCGCCCAGCGGCCGTCTCACGCGGCGCCGGCGCGTTCCAGTTCCAAAGCCATCCATTCCCGGAAGGCGTTGACCTTGGGCAGCCGGGCAGCGCTACCCGGCGTGACAAAATGAAATGCGGAGCGCAGCGGCAGCTCGAGTTCGAACGGCTGGATCAGACGACCGGCGGCGATATCGTCTCCCGCCAGATAGCGCCAGCCAAGCACGACGCCGGCGCCGTCGATCGCCGCCTGCAAGGCGTGGTCCGGCTGATTGAAACGCGGCCCGCGGGACGCTTTCACCTGCGTGGCGCCTGCGGACTGCAGCCATGTCGTCCAGGTCGGTGCACGAGGGTCGTGCTTCATGGAGTCGTCGTGCAGCAGCACGAAACGCTGAAGATCGTCCGGCTTGCGCAATGGCGCACCGCGAAGCAGATGCGGGCTGCATAGTGGCGTGACGGTTTCGTCGAAAAGCTTTACTGTTTCGAGCCCCGCATAGCGGCCGCGGCCAACGCGGACAGCTGCGTCGAAGCCATCGCGTTGCAGATCGACGACTTCGATGCTCGAGGAAAGCCGTACGTCGATGTCCGGGTGCCGCGCGCCGAAGGAGTGCAGCCGTGGCAGCAGCCACTTCACGGCAAACATCGGAGCGACGCTCAGGGTTATTACACCCCGGGTCCGGCTCTCGCGAATGCGGCCGACGGCTGCATCGAGTTGCCGGAACACCTCGACCAGGTCGGCCAGCAGTCGCTGCGCCGCCTCGGTGAGCAGCAGTCCGTTGGGGAGGCGGCGGAATAACCTCACGCCGAGATAGGTCTCCAGGCGCTTGACCTGGTGACTTATCGCCGCCGGCGTGACGAAGAGTTCGTCCGCCGCTCTGACGAAGCTTAGGTGCCTGGCGGAAGTCTCGAAGGCCCGCAGCGCGTTGAGCGGATAGGTTCGAGCGGTCATAGAGTCAATAAAGCTAAGTCTACGCCAAGAAGAGATCGTTTGCCACAGGCGCCAATTGTGCACTGAAATATCGATGCTGCAGACGAGCACGCCGCTTGATGACATAGAAAGACTAGTTCTAATCGCACGTGGCCCGTTTGCACTCTCTACCTCACAGGAGATTCAGATGGATTCAAGCCAACCCAACCTCGACACCTACGCGTTCTCCCGCCAGCCCGGCTACGTGGAGTCTGCCGTCAGACAGGAATTTGCGAAGGCCGTGCCGCTGCGCACGCTCGTCGTGTACTGCTACGACCCGCGGGCTGTGGGCATCCCGGCCGCTGTCGCTCGCGAGTTCGGCGAGGTCTACCCCGGCCAGATCGTGCGTGACGATGCCGGCAACAAGATCGCGTCCACCACGACGCTATTTGAAGTCGTAGTAGCCGGAGGCCGCGCCGCGGACGCCCTCCGCTCGGTGACCGTGGCCCAGCACCTGTTCGGCATCGAGAACATCGTCGTCGTGCATCACAGTCATTGCGGTGCAACGTCCTTCACCGCGGAAGGCATCATCGGTGCCTATCGGCATGAACACGGAGTGGACATCTCGAACCTGTACTCCAAGCAAAGCATCTGTATTACCGAGTATGTCGAGTCGCTGCGGCATGACACGCGGCTGATCCGTGAGTCGCTCGGCACGCCGCGACACGTCAACGTTTACGGATATTTCTACGAGATCGACGCCGACCGGCTCACCCGGATAGTTCTCGACCCTGCACCGCCCCGGCCATTGGCAACCCTTGCAGAACGCGTAATTTCCGGAGCGTTGGACCAGCTGATTTGATTTTCCGGTGAAAACGACGATGAGTCGTGTCTCCCTTTCGACGCTTGCGTGCGATTTCGTCAATGCCGAATCCGCTCGTATCGCTGACCGGTCGTTATGAACATTCCGTCACCCGACGCAACCGCATAGCGCCCACGCTGCCGGCGTGCCGCCGGCATACATGACAAGAGGATATTGCAACATGTCTACAAACCATCTCCGGCCGGAATCGGCCGACATCGAAGCCGCCGTAGGGCAGGTGATCTCGGACCTGGGGGCGGCATTTTCGGGCGTGCTCGTCAACGTCGGGCGCCGGCTCGGCCTGTACAAAGCAATGGCCGAGCTCGGCGATTGCAGTTCGGAGCAACTTGCCGCCTCTACCGGGATCCGCGAACGTTATGTTCGCGAGTGGCTCAACAATCAGGCAGCCGGCGGATACGTAACGTACGATTCCTCGACCCGGACTTACGAGCTGCCCGCTGCGCAAGCGATGGTGCTTGCGATGGAAGACAGTCCCGTCTACATGGCGCCGGCATTCGAAGTCGCGGCATCGTTCTGGCTCGACGAGGATCGCATCGTTGATACTTTCCGTTCCGGAAGCGGCTTTGCCTGGCACGAACACAACGGTCGCCTGTTTTGCGGCACCGAGATGTTCTTTCGAACCGGATACCGCACGCATCTGGTTTCCGCGTGGCTGCCGGCGCTTGACGGTGTCATCGAGCGCCTACGGTCTGGCGCCCGGGTTGCGGACATCGGCTGCGGGCACGGCGCATCCACCCTACTGATGGCTAGAGCCTTCCCGCAGTCGGAATTCGTTGGCGTTGACTATCACGAAGAGTCGGTACTGACCGCACGCGCGCGCGCCGTCGAAAGCGGCGTGACTTCCAATGCGCGGTTCGAAGTCGCTACAGCGAAGGACTTCAGTGGAAACGACTACGATCTCATCTGCTTCATGGACTCCCTGCACGATCTGGGCGACCCGGTCGGGGCCCTGGCCCACGCGCGAAGCGCGCTGAAGCCGGACGGCAAGGTCATGCTGGTCGAGCCCTATGCAGGGGACGCGCTCGAGGAGAACGTCAATCCGATAGGACGACTGTTCTATGCCGCCTCGACGATGGCATGCACGCCGCATTCCCTGTCGCAGGAAGTGGGAATGGGGCTTGGGGCGCAGGCCGGAGAAGAGCGTCTGCGGCAGGTAGGCCGTCAAGCGGGCTTCGCCGACCTGCGCCGAGCCACTCAAACGCCGGTCAACCTTGTTCTCGAGCTCCGGCAATAGCGGAAAAGGCGACGGGCAATCACGGAAACAAGTCAGAGCATACTTGTCGTCATGATGGCCTGGATGCAACGAACGGTGACAGATTCACTGGCTCGAGCCAGCTGCGCGATTGAGAGCAGCCGGGTGGCGAGCATTTTCCCTCCCGTTCGTTTTCCATTCGGGTATGCGCTTCGTACTGCGTCGTGAGTCGTGCGTGCGGCTACGGCAATTCCCGAATGCGGAGGTGGCGTAGCTGCAGCGTGCCCGGATGGTCGCCCTGGATGCCGATGTAGCCTTTCTTCGCCAGACCGTAGTTCGGGAATTTCACGAACTTGCTGGCCGCGACCTTCGCCTTCCAGTCGGGACTCCACAATTCGTATTCGACGACCTTCTTGCCGTTGAGCCAATGCTCGACGTGCGCGCCGTTGACGACGATGCGCGTCGAATTCCAGGTGTCGTATGGGAGTACCACGTCGGCGGGCGCGGGATAAAGCCCGTAGGCGGCAGCAGCCGCGGTCAGGCGGCTGCGGCCGTCCGGAGCGTTCGCGTCGTCGAGCAACTGATACTCCGGCGCGCTCCAGTAGATGTGATCGTATTCGCGCGTGCCGTGATAGAAGACGCCGCTGTTGCCGGCCTTGCCGAGTTTCCACTCGAGTTCCAGTTCGAAATTGGCGAATTCGTCGCGCGTCACGAGATCGTCGACCTCGCCGTCCTTGGAGATCACGCCGTTGGCTATGCTCCAGCCCTTCGGCAGATCAGGCGAAACCCAGCCGCGCCAACTTTTTGCGGTCGAGCCTTCGACCAATGAATGCCACGTCTTCGCCGAATTGTCCTTGGACTTTGCGGCCGCGCTGTCGGCGCGCGCGGAGCCTGCCATAACGAGCGCAAGCGCGAATGTTGCGAAGGCAGTTGTCGCGATTCTCATAAACCTCTCCTATCGAATTTTCGTTCAGGACGTTCCTGATGTGTCGTTCCGTTCGTCAGCAGCGTTCCCGGCGTCCTTCCCGGTTCTCACGCGAGTCCCGCTTTCTTCAGCGCTTCGAGCGGCGGCCCGTCGTAGCGCGCGAGCGGCATGTTGCCGACATATTGCAGATCCTTGCGGCCTTGCGGCGTCGTGTAAAAACCGCCGGCGGCCAGGTCGCGATAGCGCGCGAAGAAAAGCGCGGCCCGGGCGAATTGCGGTTTTGCTTTCGGCGCGTAACAGATGTCATCGCAAATCGCTTTCTGCTGCGATTCGTCGAGCGCGACGAACGGTTCGGAAAAGCGCTTGGCCGACTCGCGATCGATCCACTTGAAGCCTTCGAGGACCAACTTGCGATCTTTCTGATTCGGTTCGTAAGGGGCGCTGATCCATTCGTCGAGGAAATCGATCACGCCGACCGCGGATGCGCTCGGCGACGTGTCGTCGGCCGGAATGATCAGATCACTCAGCGCGGTTGCAGTGCGGCGTTGCTTAGCCGTAAACGTCAGCGGCCACAGTTCGCCAGGCTTGTACGAATTCACGAGATTCGGGTCGGTTCCGTATCCCTTCGCCGCCGAAATGTGAAGGTCGGACGGAGAAGCCAATACGGTCTTGGCCAGTGCAACCCCGCGCAGCGAAGACACCGAGGCCGCAGCAGTCAGCATCCACTTGATTGTCGTTCGCCGGTCCATCACAGCTCCTTCTGGCGCATGCGCTCGAGAATCCGGTCGGAGACACGCCAGGCGTTGGCCATGATCGTCAGGGTCGGATTCTTGTCGGCGTTCGAGGCGAATGGCGCGCCATCGGTCAGGAAAAGATTTTTCACGTCCCAGGTCTGGCACCAGCGGTCCGTGACCGAGGTCTTCGGATCGGCGCCCATGATCGCGCCGCCGACTTCGTGGATGATGGAGCCGCCCGGCGCGATCGCCTTGGCGCCGTCGGTTTCGGCTTTTCCATTCACGCGGCCGCCCATCGCTTCGATGATTCCGGCAAACGTCTTCTGCATGTGCGCGGCCTGCCGGGTTTCGTGTTCGGACCACTTCCAGTGAAAGCGCAGCACCGGAATGCCCCACTTGTCCTTCACTTTCGCATCGATCTCGCAGAACGAGTGCTCGTTCGGAATCATCTCGCCGCGCCCGTCGAAACCGACGAACGATCCGTAGTAGCGGCGCGCGTCCTGTTTGAATTTCTTGCCGTAACTGCCGCCGGTCAGCCATTCGAGCCCCTCGGCCGTGCCGAGGCCCGGCATGCCTTTGCCGCCGCCGAATTCGATGTGGTAACCGCGCGCGAAGCCGAGTTCGCCGGCGTGCTGGTAGAGCCACCACGGCACATACATCTGCAGGCCACCGGCCGCGTCTTCGTTGTGCGGCGGCATGCTTTCGAGCAGCGGAACCTGGCCGTCGAGACTGCTGCCGACCGTGTCCATGATGTACTTGCCGACCTTGCCGCTCGAGTTCGCCAGTCCGTTCGGGAACTGCGATGATTTCGAGTTCAGCAGGATGCGCACCGTTTCGCAGGCGCTCGCAGCGAGCACGACGACGCGCGCGGCCACATGCTGCTGCTTGCCCGTGACCTTGTCGACGAAGCCGACACCGGAAGCGCGGCCATCCTTGCCGAGGGTGACTTCGTACACCATCGCATCGGTCACGATGTCGAGCTTGCCGGTCGCCAGCGCGGGCGGCAGATGCACCGTCGTCGACTGGTAGTTCGCGCGGATCGAGCAGCCGCGCCCGCACGGCGTCGCCCAGAAGCAGGCGGCGCGGCGCTGCATGTCCTCGGCGATGATCTTCTGTGCGGTTTCATTGCCCGGATGCAGTTTCGCCGGCGACGTTTTCCAGTCGAGCTGCTGCGTCAGCACCGCGCGATGGCCGGGGATCACCGGAATGCCGAGCTTGCCGGCGCGCTGTTCGACGAGCAGGTCGCTGACCCGCGGCTTCGGCGGCGGCAACAGGCAGCCGGGCGGGGAGTCGGGCGTGTTCTCCAGGCCGTTGTTCGCGCCGTAGACACCGACGAGCATCTCGACCTTGTCGTAGTACGGCGCCATGTCGTCGTACGAGATCGGCCAGTCGAAGCCCAGACCGTCGCGCGAGTACGGTTTGAAATCGTACGGCCCGTTGCGCAGCGCAATGCGTCCCCAGTGATTCGTGCGTCCGCCGAGCATGCGCGCGCGCCACCAGTCGAAGCGCCCGGCGTCATCGGTACTCGTCTGCACGTAAGGCTCGCCGGGTACCTGCCAGCCACCATCGATCGTCGCGTCGTAGAAGCCGAACGGCTTGTCCGAGGTTCCCTTGCCGCGCAGCGGCGCGAGGTCCGGCGTCTGGAACATCGGCGTCTCGCTGACCGGGTCGTATTTGCGCCCGGCCTCGAGCATCAGGACGCGCGCGCCGTCCATCGTCAATGTGTACGCAGTTTGACCGCCGCCTGCACCGGAGCCGACGATGATCACGTCGTACTGCTCCTTTGCGGCAGTGGCGGAGGTGATGAAGGACATGAGGCTAGTTCTCTCCGGCAAGTCCGATTAGGGTCGTCATTCCCGCGGAAGCGGGAATCCATGTTGATCTTGTTCTTTCGATCAAAAAGCAAAATGGATTCCCGCTTCCGCGGGAATGACGACAACTCTCGTGTGGGGGGTCCAGAACAGAGGCCGTCGTCATACCGTGCACACGCGAATCGCCTCGGCGAGCGACGCAAACGGATCGGGCCGCGTCGGTTCGAACTCATGCGCAACGTATCCGTGATAGCCCAGGTCAGCGATCGCCAAGGCAATTGCGTGGTAGTTCAGCTCCTGCGTGTCGTTGATCTCGTGCCGACCTGGCACGCCACCGGTATGAAAGTGTCCGATCCACGTGATGTTGTCGCGAATCGTCCGGATCACGTCGCCTTCCATGATCTGCATGTGATAGATATCGTAGAGCAGTTTCACGTGCGGCGAATTGACACCTTGCATGACGGCGACGCCGAACGCGGTGTGGTCGCCCTGATAGCCGGCATGGTCCACCTTGCTGTTGAGCAGTTCGACGCAGACCGTGACGCCCAGTTCGTCGGCCAGCGGCGCAATCTTCGACAGTCCGGCGATGCAGTTCGCAATCGCCGCGGACTCGCCGATCTGCGCATTGCGATTGCCGAACATCGCAATGACATTCGGCACCTTCGCGCGCGCAGCCAGCGGAAGCGCCGTTTCGAGTTCGTCGACCAGCAACGCATGATTGGCAGGATCGTTGAACCCGGTCTGGATGAACTTCGCGCGCCGGCTCGGATAACCCATCGAAACGGCGAGCCCGGCATCGTGCGCGACGGACCACTCGTCCACGTGCAGCAAGTCGATCCCGGCGAGGCCGAGCTGCTTCGCGCGGCGGCAGAATTCGGGGAGCGCAATCTTGTCGTAGGGCCAGCGGCAGACCGACTGTTTTAGCCGACCCGCCGCCGGTGCACCGCTCGCAAGTTTGGGCGGCGACGCCATCGCCCACGTCAGATTCGCCGAGGCGAACGCGCCCGCGGCGACGGCCAATTTTCCGAGTGCAGCGCGCCGGCCCGGACTGAGCGGGTCGTCGATCAGTTGCGGCATATCAGTCCTGGGAATGCAGGTAGTCGTAGTCCACCTGCGCCGCCTGCAACGGGTCCATGCGCGCGAATGGTCCTTCCTGCTCGACAAAATAGTACTTCAGGCCGGCGTTCGCCGCCGCGGCGAAGATCGGTTTGTAGTCGACGACACCGTGTCCGAGTTCCGCGCCAAGCATTGCGCCCGTGGCTCGGTCGGAATTCGGCAGAAAATCCTTGACGTGAATCAGCGGGAAGCGATTCGGATATTTTTTGAAGTAGGCAATCGGATCGTGCCCGGCGAAGATCATCCAGCCGCAGTCGATCTCGAACTTGACCAGTTCCGGATTGGTCTCGCGCAGCAGGATGTCGTAGCCGATAGCGCCGCCGCCCAGATCGGCAAATTCGCGGGCGTGATTGTGATAGACGTACTGCAGGCCGGCGCGCTTCGCCGCTGCGCCGAAGCGGTTGGCCAATTCCGCCGTCTGCTTCGCTTCTTCGAGGCTCATCGCCTGCTTCGCCAATGCGGTTGCCGGGTTGGCAACCTTGACCAGTGCATCCAGCGATCCGCTGGTCGCGTAGGTCGCCCCCAATGCGTTTGCATCGTCGAGCGCGGCGCCGAGGTCGTCAGGATTGAAGCTCAGGTGAGCGCTCGGACACAGCAAACCCGCGTCGTCGAGCAATTGACGGAATTGCTTCGCCGTCAACTTGCCGAATCCGGCGGACTCGACCATGCCATAGCCGATCTTGCGCAGCTTCTTGAGCGTACCGGCGGCATCGGCCTGCATCGGCCCGTTGACCGTCCACAGCTGAATACCGACTGGTTTACCCAACGGATTCGCCGCTGCGCGCCGCGATATCCACGTCGATGCAAGCGCTGCTGCGGCGGCCTGGCCTGATTGCATGAGAAATCGTCTGCGTGATGTGGTCATCGTGAAGTGGTCATCCTGAAGTGGTCATTCGATCTTGTCGATGCGAGGCGGATGGAAGGTCAAGCGGATTGCGGCGCCTTCGCGCCGCCGCCTTCGACCGCTGCATGTTCGCTGTCCGAGAACGTCAGCGCGAAGAACGCCAGTACCACGGCTGCGCAGATTCCGGCGAACATCCAGATCGCGTGCCAGTCGTGCGTGACCGCGCCGTTCGGCCCGGCGAGCGCGTAGGCATCGACGACGCGGCCGGAAAGCCACGCGCCGATGAACATGCCCGCGCCATAGGTGATGAACGTGATCAGGCCCTGCGTCGCGGCGCGCAGCGTCGGCGGCGCTTCGCGATCGATGTAAATCTGGCCGACGACAAAGAAGAAGTCGAAGCAGATGCCGTGCAGGATGATGCCGAGCCAGAGCATCCAGACCAGCGCGTCGGCATTGCCATAGGCGAACGCCGCGTAGCGCACGACCCACGCGAGCATGCCGAGCGCGAGCATCCACTTCACGCCGAGGCGGCGGAAGAACCACGGGATCAGCAGCATGCAGAGGACTTCCGACATCTGGCCGCCGGTCATCTTGCCGGCGGCGTTGTGCACGCCGATCTCATTCAGATACAGATTCGTGAACGCGTAGTAGAACTGCAACGGTATGCAGATCAGCAGCGACGCGAGCGCGAACACCGCCATCGAACGGCGCCGCAGCAGGCGCACCGATTCGATCGGAATGACGTGATGCCACTGGAAGTCGGTACCGCGCGCGAGCGGCGGCGTGTCCGGCAGCGTGAAGCAGTACAGCGCCATCAGCACCGACGCCGCGGCGGCGAAGTGCATGGGTGTCGCAGTCGCCTCCACGCCGAGGGCGCCGATCGCCAGGCCCGCGACGATCCAGCCGAGCGTGCCGAACACACGCACCATGCCGAATTCCTGCTTCGTATCGGTCATCTGGCGCATGGCCAGCGATGCCGTCAGCGCGAGCGTCGGCATGTAGCACAGCGCGTACAGCTGCACCGCGGCGTACAGCGGGATGAACGACGATTGCGTCGAGGCGAACAGCAACAATGCAGCGCCGAGCGCATGCAGGACACCGAGCAGGCGTTGCGCGGCGAACGTGCGATCGGCAATCAGGCCGACGAAGAACGGCGAGACGATCGCGCCGATTGCCGTCGTGCCGTAGGCCCAGCCGATCTGCTGGTCGGAAAAATGCAGCGACGTCGACAGCCATGTGCCGAGCGTCACGTACCAGGCGCCCCAGATGAAAAACTGCAGGAACATCATCAGCGCCAGGCGCGCCTTCATAGTCATCATGATTTCCGCTCGCTATTTCCTTGCATGAACAGGCATTCACCTCTCCCGCTGGCGGGAAAGGTCGGCGCGCGTAGCGCGACGGGTGAGGGTGGCGCATGAGCTGGCGATACCGCATTCGGATGCGCCACCCTCATCCGCCTTCGGCACCTTCTCCCGCCAGCGGGAGAAGGGAAGGGCCTCGACTCGACATCACTCATGTCGATGACTCCGCCGGTTGTGTCCACACGCCGCCATCCGCGTGGCTGCGGAGCATCGCCTCGATCAGGCGCGCGCTGCGATAGCCATCGGCAAACGTCGGCAGCGCCACGGGCCTAGCCTTCGCAGCGCCGCCCAGCGCAATCCACTGGTACGCGTCGGCGATCAGGTTGAAGAACGCGTCGCTCCAGGCTTCCTGATGGCCCGCGGGCAGGTGCGCATAGCGGCGCGCATCGCCGGCAAGCAGGGCGGGATCTTTGACGATCACCGAGTTCGGCTGCGCCTGTCGGCCGATCCACAGCTCGTTCTGCTGTTCCTGCAGCCAGCGCAGCGAGGCGGTGCGCCCGTTCACTTCGAGTTGCAGATCGTTCTTGTGTCCCGGCAAAACCTGTCCGACGCGAAGGCAGCCGCGCGCGCCGTTGTCGAAACGCAGCAGGACGCTGGCCAGATCCTCGCTCGATACTTTCACGCGCTGGCGCTTGCCGGCCGGCGAGGTCCGGTAGCGCACCGGCACGACGGTCGCCAGGTCGGCCAGCACTGACGTGATCTTCAGGCCGCTCACGTGCTCGGCCAGATCGCACCAGTGCGAACCGATATCGAGCAGCGCCGAGCTCGGCCCGCTCTTGCGCGGATCCAGGCGCCACGAATACACGCTGTCGTCGGCGAGCCAGTCCTGCAGATACTGGCCGTGCACGAAGGTCACCTTGCCCGTCTCGCCTTGCGCGACCAGCGCGCGCGCGTGCTGCACGAGCGGATTGCCGCGATAGTTGAACGTCACGACATGCGCCACGCCGGCCTGCAGCGCCGCATCATGCAGCTGGCGGCACTGCTCGGCGTTCATCGCCAGCGGCTTGTCCGCCACGACGTGCTTGCCGGCGCGCAAGGCCGCCATGCTGACGTCGAAATGCAGATGGTTCGGCGTCGTATTGTGGATGACGTCGATGCCTGGATCGTCGGTCAGTTCGCGGTAGTCGGCGCAGGCACGCCCGACATGCCACTCGCGCGCCTTGCGCCGCGCCGACTCGGTGTTCGATCCGGCGATCGCGGCGATCTCGACGCTGCCGAGGCGTCGCACGGCGTCGATGTGGTGCGCCGCGATGAAGCCCGGCCCGACCAGGGCCATTCTGATCGCCGGTTGCGCGCGGTTTTTCTTCGATTCGGCCATGAGGGCTATCGTAATGCAAACGCAAGCGCGAGAGGTGCCAAGCAGTCGATGGTTGCCATGGATTGTCCAGGAGAAACGCAAACGATTACATTACGCGCTGGCACAGGAGGGAGCGAATGCAGTCAACCAGCTACGACGCGATCGTCGTCGGTTCCGGTATTTCCGGAGGATGGGCGGCGAAAGAACTGACCGAAAAGGGGCTGCGCGTCCTGCTGCTCGAGCGCGGGCGCAACGTCGAGCACATCAAGGACTACGTCGAGGCCACCAAGGCGCCCTGGCAATACCTGCATCGCGGCGGCAAGACGACGGCGATGGAAGAAGCCTACCAGGTGCTCCGGCGCGACATGCTCAACGAGAAGAATCTTTCGTTCTGGGTCAACGAGCAGGAATCGCCGTACACGGAAGTCAAACGCTTCGACTGGTATCGCGGCTACCAGGTCGGCGGGCGGTCGCTGACGTGGGGACGCCAGAGCTACCGCTGGAGCGACTTCGATTTCGAAGCGAACGCGAAGGACGGCATCGCGGTCGACTGGCCGATCCGCTACGCCGACCTCGCGCCGTGGTACGACCACGTCGAAAAGCACGCGGGCATTTCCGGTTCGATCGCGGGCCTGCCGCAACTTCCCGACGGACAGTTCCTGCCGGCGATGCCGTTCAACTGCGGCGAGGAACTCGTTTCCGGCCGATTCAAGCAGGCGTTCGGCGCCACGCGACACATGATCATCGGGCGCACCGCGAACGCGACCAAGGCGCTCGAAGGACGGTCGCAGTGCCAATATCGCAACGCCTGCTGGCTCGGTTGCCCGTATGGCGCGTACTTCAGCGCGCAGTCCTCGACTCTGCCGGCGGCGGCAAAGACCGGCAAGCTGACCCTGAAGCCCTGGTCGATCGCGACCGAGATCCTGCTCGACAAGAAGCGCAAGCGCGCGACCGGCGTGCGCGTGCTCGATGCCGTGACCGAGCAGACGACCGACTACACCGCGAAGATCGTCTTCGTCTGCGCGTCGACGCTGAACTCGGCGTGGCTGTTGATGCGCTCTGCGACCGACATCTGGCCCGGAGGACTCGGCAGCAGTTGCGGCGAACTCGGCCACAACCTCATGGATCATCATTTCCGCGCCGGTGCCGAGGGCTACCTGGACGGGCTCAACGACAAGTACTACTACGGCCGTCGTCCGAACGGCATCTATATTCCGAGATACCGCAATCTGTTCGGCGACAAGCGCGAGTACCTGCGCGGTTTCGGCTACCAGGGCGGCGCCGGCCGTGAAGGATGGATGCGAGCCGTGAAGGAACTGGGAGTCGGTGCGCAATTCAAGGACGAGACCGCGGCGCCGGGACCCTGGAGGTTCGGGGCGACGGCGTTTGGCGAGATGCTGCCCAACCATGCGAACCAGGCCGGACTCGACCACGCGCGCAAGGACAAATGGGGCCTGCCGGTCCTCAAGATCGATTGCGCGACCGGCGAGAACGAACGCCTGATGCGCAAGGACATGATCAACGACATGGCGGATATGCTCGAACGGGTCGGCGCGAAAAGAGTCGCGACGTTCGACCACGGCTACTTTCCCGGCATGGGCATCCACGAGATGGGCACTGCGCGCATGGGGCGCGATCCGAAGACGTCCGTGCTCAACGCGCATAACCAGGTCTGGGATGCGCCGAACGTGTTCGTCACCGATGGTTCGTGCATGACGTCGGCCGCATGCCAGAATCCGTCGCTGACGTACATGGCAATTACAGCGCGCGCGGCGGATTTCGCCGTGAACGAACTCAAGCGCCGCAACCTTTGACGGCATCGATATGACCATGGATAACGACCAGATCATTAGCCGCCGCGAGGCAATCCGCCGCGTCAGCGCGTTGCTGGGAGGCGCCGCTTTCGTCGGTGGGAGCCGGCTGCTCGCCGCGGTCGAGAACGCGAGCCAGCCGGTCGGCGTTGCGATCGGACAGTTCACCATCGCCGAGATCGCCTTTCTCGATGAAGTCGCCGAAACGATATTGCCGGAAACGAAGACGCCCGGCGCGAAAGCCGCGAAGACCGGCGCGTTCATGGCGTTGATGGTCACCGACTGCTACTGGCCGGCCCAGCAGAAAATCTTCCGCGACGGCATGGGCGAGGTCGATGCGGCGATGAAGAAGGCGCACGACGTTTCCTTCATGCAGGCGACAGCGGCGCAGCGAACAGCAGTGCTCACGCAACTGGACCGCGAACAAAAGCGCGTGATGGACGCCCACGACGCGGCGGAGCGCAAGGAGAAGGGCCTGGCACCGCGACCCGTCGACGACACTCTGGCAAGAGCGGACCCGAATCTGCAGGGTGATCAGAATGGAAACCTGCGGGACGCCGGCGTCACCGCGGACGGCGAGACTCCTGAGCGAGCGGCGCATTACTTTCGCATGATGAAGGAGCTCGCGTTGCTCGGCTACTTCACATCCGAGATCGGCTGCACGGTCGCGATGCGCTATATCGAGACGCCGGGGGGTTTCGATCCATGTGTTCCATACAACCCGGGTGAACTGGCGTGGGCAGAGCACGCCTAATTTTGAACCTCTCCCCTTGTGGGAGAGGTCGACGCGCGCAGCGCGGCGGGAGAGGGGATGGCGCCGCAGGCGCCTGCTTGCGCAGGCGCTCACCCTCTCCCCAACCCCTCTCCCATCAAGGGAGAGGGGCTCAAGCTTGCACCTCTCCCCTTGTGGGAGAGGTCGACGCACGCAGCGCGGCGGGAGAGGGATGGCGCCGCAGGCGCCTGCT
>DASRTK010000223.1:0-6178 GCA_035655975.1 Rudaea sp. | reverse complement strand
GCGGTTGGCGAAAAAATCGCCGTACAGACGCAGCAGTTCCGGCACGTCCTCGCTGCGCTTGCGCAATGGCGGCACGACCAGCGGCACGACGCTGAGCAGGTAGTAGAGTTCTTCGCGGAAGCGCCCGGCCTTGACCTGGGCCTCGAGATTCTGTGCCGTGGCCGCGATCACGCGCAGATCGAGCGGCGTCGGCGACGCGCCGCCGTTGCGCACGAGCGCGCGGCGTTCTAGCACGCTCGACAGACGCTGCTGCAGCTCGGGATCGAGCTCGGCGACCTCGTCGAGGAACAGCGTGCCGCCATTGGCCTGCTCGAGCAGGCCCTGCTGCACGCCCTCGGCAGTCTCGGTGCCGAACAATGCGCTGACCAGATGCGCGCGCGGAATACTACCGGGCGCAACAGCGACGAACGGTCCGGTGCGGCGCGCACTGCGCTCATGCAGCCAGCGCGCAAGCGATTCCTTGCCGGTGCCGGGCTCGCCATAGATCAGGATGCCGGTCTCGTGCTGGGCGAGGCGCTCGAGCTGAGCGCGCAGCGCTACCATCGCCTTGCTCGAGCCGACCGGTTCCAGCGGCAATGCCAGCTGCTGGCGCAGGCCGTCGTTTTCGCGCTTCAGGCGATTGGCCTCGCGCGCCCGCTCGATCGTCAGCAGAAGCTTGGCCAGCGAAATGGGCTTCTCGACGAAATCGTAGGCGCCCAGACGCGTGGCCTCGACCGCGGTCTCGACCGTGCCGTGACCGGACATCATGATCACCGGGCACGCCGGCGCGCCATTGGCGGCCCATTCGCGCAGCAGGCTGATGCCGTCGAGGTCCGGCATCCAGATATCGAGCAGCACGACGTCGGGCCGGAACTGGCGGCGTGCCTCGCGTGCCGCGGCGGCGTTCTCGGCCACGACAACCTGGTAACCCTCGTCCTCGAGGATTTCCTTGACCGTCGTGCGGATGTCCGGTTCGTCGTCGACGACCAGGACGAGCCCGGAGCTCATGCCCTCACCTGTTGCGAAAATGCGACGCGCTAGCATAGCGCAAAGCGCAAGGCGCGGCGCCGTTGCTCACGGCGCCCGGGACCGCACGCAAGGTTAACGTTCAGCGACGCGCGAGTATCGCTTCGGCCCGGGCTGCCATCGCCGCGGCAAACTCCTCGCCCTTGGCCTTGCCGACGACGCGCCGGTACTCCGGCAGGATTGCGCGCAGCTCCTCGACCGTATAACAGTGTTCGAGCTTCAACGTGAACAGGAAGGCGCGCAACCCGAGCACCGCGACTGCGGTTTCGTTGAGGAACTGCTTGGCCTGCGGCGCAGGCGGCATGATGTCGGGCGCATTCGCCGCCTGCACCTGCACCGGGGCCGAGGCGGTCGACGATTCACGTACCGCGATCAGGCCGAGCCCGGCCAGTTCGTTCAGGCTGGCGCCAACATCGCCGAACGCCTGGAAGCTGTGACTGAGTTCGGCCACGGTGTCGGTGCCATGGATGACGATCAGCAGCGAACGCACGCGCGGCGACAGCTTGTGCGCACGCAGGCTCAGTTCGCGGTTGCCGGCGTCGGTCTTGACCGGTATATCGCTGGACTTCATTGGATTCCCCCTCCAGAAAGCCGGGCCGAGCCTAGCGCGCAGGTCGGCGGGGGGCAATCGGCTTGGCACGCAACCTTGTAATATTGGCCAATTACTTTGCCGGCTTGTGACGCTGGTCACACCGAAGCCGCCGACGCAAGGCCTTTCGACCCGATGCCGACGAGCGAAACGACCAGGACTTCTCCGAGAATTTCCGCCTGCGTCATCACGCTGAACGAGGCCGATCGCATCGAGGCGTGCCTGAAGTCACTCGCATTCTGCGACGACATCGTCGTCGTCGACTCCGGGTCGACAGACGGTACCGCCGAACTCTCCGCTGCGCTCGGGGCGCGCGTCCTGCAGCGCGTGTTCGACGGGTACCGTTCGCAGAAGGATTTTGCCGTGCGCGCCGCGCAGCACGACTGGGTGCTGTGCCTGGACGCCGACGAGCGCGTGACGCCGGCCCTGCGCTCGTCGATCGAAGCCGAACGCGCGCGCGGATTTCCTGCTGCCGGCTATCGTTTCGCGCGCGCCACCGAATACTTCGGCGCATTCCTGCATCATGGCAACGCCTATCCGGATCGCGTGCTGCGCCTGTTCGACCGCCGTCGAGGCGGCTTCCACGGCGAGCGCGAGATCCACGAGCACGCCAGCGTCGACGGCAACGTCGTTACGCTGGCCGGCGACCTCGAGCATCGCGCCTACCGTTCGCTGGCGGACCAGCTCGCGCGCCTGGAGCGCTACGCGCGCCTGATGGCCGAGCACCAGCACGGCGCCGGCCGGCGCGCATATTTACACAATCTGATATTGAATCCGTTCTGGCGCTTCCTGCGCGGCTATGTGCTGCGCGCGGGCTTTCTCGACGGCTGGCGCGGCCTGGTCTACGCCTACGTCGAGGCAAACTACGTGCGCCAGAAATTCATCAAGCTGTGGCTGCTCGAGCGTGGGCAGCGCCTTTAGAGCAAGGCTTGGACGCGGATCACGCGGATCACGCGGATGAACGCGGATAAGAGCGGATTAAAATCGAGAATCAGCAGTCAGAGCCAAGCGAGACTTGCAACCGCTATCTGATCAGTGCTTTTCACCGTCATCTGATTTGCTCTCATCCGCTTTTATCCGCGTCATCCGCGTTCATCCGCGTCAAAAAAGCTCTAGCTCCTGATCCAGCCTACGCAAGACTGCGGATCGCCGCGTCGAGGCGGTCCGGAAACGCGCGGTCGTTATCTTGGAACCACGCGCGCGCGGCCGCACCGAGGCGCTCGCATTCGGCATCGCTCATGCCGATCAGACGCTCGATCGCCTGCGTCATCGTCGCATCGTCGAAGAAATTTGCCGGCGCCATATAGTGCGTCGAGGTCCGCGCGACCGGGACCAGCACGCCGCGTTCGGGCGTGACCAGCTCGTTCATCGGCTCCGCGTCCAGCGTCAGCATCACCGCAGCGACGCTCATCGCTTCGACGAGATAATGGCCGAAGCCTTCGGCCTGTGATGGACACAAGTGAAACCGATGTTCGTTCTGCAGACGGCGCAGTTCGTCATCATCGACATGGCCGATGCGGTGCTCGATGTTCGCGGCCGGCGTTCCCGGTTGGGCCGTCCGTGGATCCTGCACGACGGTCAGTTGCGGCCACTCCGGATGGCGGCGCCATAGCGCCAGCACGCTCTCGGTATTCTTCGTCGTGCTGCGTCCGGCCAAATGGAAGAACGCGCGTTGGCGCGGCACCCCGGCTTCGTAGCGATCCTCGGAGGTGAAGCCAGTGAAGACGACGCGCTGCTCGCGCCCCGCGAACATGGCTTGCGTCTGCCGGGTCTTGGCGAAGATGCAATCGATTCCGGCCAGCGCCTGCGCATCGCTCGGCAGGAACCAGTCCGGGTTCGGCATCATCACGTTGTGGCGGCCCAGCGCGAACCATTCCGGACGCACATGCTCGAGCATCAGGTTCGCGTCGAATTCGCGAACGTCCAGGCCACGCAGCCGGCGCGCCACGGCGCGCAGTCGCGGCCGCCACGGACCGAATATCTTGCGCAGTTTGCCGCGCCGCCGCGGGCTGAGCGTGACGTCGTGCCCGCGCGCCGCCAGCGCTGCCGCCAGCAGACGCAAGTCGCGCGACAGTCCAAACCCGTTGTCACGCGCGATCAGATTGATGCTTCCCATGCCAATGTCCTGAGTGAGTGAAACCCCCGCCCCCGTTCCTTCCCGTCAATTCAGATTCGGATCCTCGCGGCCCTCGGCCGCCGCTGCCGGCACGTGGCCGCCTCGACACTCCGGCGCTACTGCGTCGGCGCGGAACAGCCACCATTCTCGTCGGTTCGCGTGGCCTACGTAGGTCGACCTGTCCTGGCCGATGCACGGCGCCATCGCATCGGCCAGGATGAACACCCAGCGCGATTCGGGCTTGCCCTCCTGCCAGCGAATCGCCGCGGCCAGCTGCTCGTGCCACGGCGTGACGAAACCAAACTCGGTCGCGCGCGGGGTCGCCAACAGCAGGTTCTGCTCCTTCCACGCGACGAGGGCCAGCTCACCGTCGGCGCCGACGATCGTGCCGGCCTTGCGCATGACACCGGCGGCCGAGCTCGAATCGTTGAGCAGCGGATACGCCCAGAAACTCCACAGCAACCACATTCCGGCGACGCCCGCCAGCAGCGCGTGCACGCCGCGCCGTATGCGAAACAGTCCGGCGCAAGCCAGGTTCCACGCGCCGAGCGCGACCAGCAACCACCATAGCGCGGCGCCGCCATGGTCCAGGCCGCGCTGCTCGGCCAACTCGCGCGCGAAAGGGGGATGCATGACCAACGCCCAGGCACCAGCGCCGAGAAACGCCAGGCCGAAGACGGCGATCAAACCGACAGCCACGCGCCGCGCCCACAGGCGCTGCAGCAAATCGGATAAAAATGGAGAAATGCACAATGCGAACAACGGCAGCGCCGGCATGATGTACACGTCACGCTTGCCGCGTGGAACACTGAAGAAGACGATCACCAGCGCGATCCAGGCCAGCGGCAGCAGGAAGCGCGCATCACGCGCGGCCAGGCGCTCGCGCCAGCGCGGCAGCACCCCGGGCAGGGCCAGGGTCAGCGGCAGCCAGCCGGTGACGATGACGCCGAGGTAATACCAGGCCGGCTGGTGGTGGTCCCACGAATCGGTGTAGCGGCCCGCGGTCTGGTGAAACAGGATGTCGTTGAGGTAGGCGCGAAAGTCCGGCGAGGCCGCGCTGTGCACCGCGATCAGCATCGGCACGACCCACAGCGCGACTGCCGCGACGAAGGCCAGCGCGCCGCCGAGCCAGCGCAGGCCGCTGCGTTGCGTATGGGTCACGTGTTGCCAGTTGCCGAGTCGCGCGACCAGATACGGCGCGAACATCAGCAAGGCGAGCACGCCGACGCCCTTCGTGATCACGCCAAGCCCGGCGGCAAAGCAGCCCAGCCAGTACGCGCGCCAGTCCGGGCCGAGCAGGAAGTGCCGCAGTAGTCCGTAGTTCGCCAGCGTGATGAAGAACGTCACGGACGGATCGATCTGCGCGCGCTTGGCCTGGTAGACGAACTGGAACGCCGTGAGCAGGGCCGCCGCCGCGTACAGCCCGGTGCGATGGTCCCAGAGCCGCCGCGCGAGATCGTATACAAGCAGCAAAGTGCCAAGCGCGGCCAAAAGGGACGGCAGCAGGAAAGCGACGCGCCAGTCGCGAACGATCTCGTAGGTCGCCGCCTGCAGCGCCATGAATGTCGGCGGCTTGTCCGAATACAACTCGCTGCCGCGGTGCGGGATCAGCCAGTTGCCGCTGTCGACCATTTGCTTTGCCGACAACGCAAAGCGCGGCTCGTCGGCCGGCCACGGATCGCGCAGGCCGATGCCGGCGCCGAGCACGACCAAGCCGATCAGCAGAAACCAGAGCAACTCACGTCGCGGCTGCGCAAGCATCAGGCGCGCACCGCTTCGGCGTCGCGCGGCAGGCGCACGATGAACACGGCGCCGCCGAACGGGCGGTTTTCCGCGCGAATACTGCCACCGTGTTCTTCGGCGATCTTCTTGGCCACGGCCAGGCCGAGCCCGGTGCCGCGCACCTTGCTCGTCGTGTACGGTTCGAACCAGCGCTCGTCGAAGCCTTCGGGCAATCCGGGACCGTTGTCGGCGATGCTCAGCTCGACCCAGGCGCGCCCGTTCTCGTCGATCTCGCGCGTGCTGACCTCGATGCACGGCTTGCTCTCGCCGCTCATCGCCTCGAGCGAGTTCTTCAGCAGGTTGTGCAGCAACTGGCGCAGGCGCCCGGCATCGGCGCGCAGCGCCGGGTCGTGCGGCGCGAAGTTGCGCGTCAGGCGGATGCGCTGGTCGTTCTCGTACAGGTCGAGCACTTCGCCGACCAATGCGTGCAGCGCGAGCGAACGCGTCTCGATCTGCGGCGGCCGCGCGTAGTCGCCGAACGCATTGACCAGCGCCTTGAGCGCTTCGACCTGGCTGACGATCGTGTGCGTCGCGCGGTCGAGCAATTCGGTTTCGTCCGGCGGCAGGCGGCCGATGAAGCGCCGGCGCAGGCGTTCGGCGGCGAGCTGGATCGGCGTCAGTGGATTCTTGACCTCGTGCGCGAGGCGGCGCGCGACTTCGGCCCACGCCGCTTCGCGCTGCGCGCT
>DASRTK010000222.1:0-13985 GCA_035655975.1 Rudaea sp. | reverse complement strand
TCGAGCCGCCCTTGCGGGAACAGATGCTGCCGGTCGGCGAATTCTTCGGGCAGCAGTGGAACCTGCGACAACTCGGCGGCGCGGGCGATTCCCGCCGCGGCCCGCGCCATGTCCGCGTCCGCCGATGCCATAGCAGCGGGTGCGCCGGACGATCCGCTCTCCGGCAGCATCGAATAGCGGCGCACGCCTTCGTAGCGGCCGAGCAGCTTGCGCAGATGCGCGGGCACGTCTTGTGCCGCGGCTTTCTCGCCCTCCATCATGTGCGCATAGAAATCCGGCGGACGCCGCACGGTCTGACAGGCATTGTTGATGATGAAGTCCAGGCGCTCACGCGTCGTCAGCAACTCATGACAGAACGCCTCGACACTGGGCGTGTGGCGCAGGTCCAGGCCGAAGATTTCCAGCCGATCGCTCCAGTCCCCGAAATCCGGCTCCGCCGCATAGCGCGCGGCCGAGTCACGCGGGAAACGCGTAGTGACGATGAGGCTCGCACCAGCACGCAGCAGCTTCAGGCCCGCCTGGTAGCCAATCTTGACCCGCCCTCCGGTCAGCAGCGCGACGCGCCCGCGCAGATCCGCCGTTTCGGTACGCTTGGCGAAATTGAATGCCGCGCACTCCGGGCACAACTGGTCGTAGAATCGGTCGATCAGCGAATATTTCTGCTTGCAGACGTAGCAATGCTGCAGCTCGATCGCCTCCGCGGGCGTGCTCCGGCGGTCTTCGCGTTCGGCATCCTCGCTCGCGTGGCGTGTGCGGTCTTCCTGGACGAACCCCTCCGGCGGAAACACGTTCGGCGTCGTGAATACCGGTCGGCGGCGCAACGCGCGGATTCCGGTCTGGTGCAACAGGGCCTCCTCGCGCGCGGTCTGGATTGCGCTGCGTTCGCGCAGGGCGGCCTTGATCCTGCGGCGCCGCAACACCGGATCGGGCTCGTAGATCTGTGCGACAGCCTGGTACAGGCGCGCGCGATCTTCAGGCGAGAGCCGATCAAGCAGGGCGCGATCCATCGCGATCGCCTCGAGCAGCTGTATGGTCGTCTGGATCTCATCCGCGATCGAATCGTTCGCGGCGTCATGGACGGATGTCATCGAAGTGCACGCATCGCCGCATGCGTAGCGGCCGGACGCGCATTGTAGCGGACGCCGCGCGCACACTGGCTTGTAAGAGATACAAGAGTTCCGCCCTGATACGCGGGCGGTTCCGTCCTTAGGATCGTCTCAAGCCATCGGCAGCTTCAATCCCTGCTCCTTCGCACACTTCACGGCAATCTCGTACCCGGCATCCGCATGCCGCATCACCCCAGTGCCGGGATCGTTCCAAAGCACGCGCGCGATGCGCTTGTCGGCTTCTTTCGTGCCGTCGCAGACAATGACGACGCCACTGTGCTGGCTGTAGCCCATGCCGACACCGCCGCCATGATGAAATGAGACCCAGGTCGCACCGCCGGCGGTGTTGAGTAGCGCATTGAGGATCGGCCAATCGGAAACCGCATCGCTGCCGTCCTTCATCGCCTCGGTTTCACGGTTCGGGCTGGCGACCGATCCGGAATCCAGGTGATCGCGGCCGATGACGATCGGCGCCTTGAGTTCGCCGTTGCGCACCATCTCGTTGAACGCGAGGCCCAACTTGTGCCGCTGGCCCAGGCCGACCCAGCAGATGCGCGCCGGCAGGCCCTGGAAGCTGATGCGCTTTTCGGCCATGTCGAGCCAGTTGTGCAGGTGTGGATCGTCCGGAATGAGCTCTTTTACCTTTTTGTCGGTTTTATAAATGTCCTCGGGGTCGCCGGACAGTGCGACCCAGCGGAACGGACCGACGCCGCGGCAGAACAACGGCCGCACGTAGGCCGGCACGAAGCCCGGGAAGTCGAACGCATTGACGCAGCCTTCGTCCTTCGCCATCTGGCGGATGTTGTTGCCGTAATCGAACGTAGGCACGCCCATCTTCTGGAACGCGAGCATCGCCTCGACGTGCACGCGCATCGACTTCTTCGCCGCGTCGCGCACGCCGTTCGGATCCGACTTGCGCCGCTCGAACCACTGCTCGACGGTCCAGCCGATCGGCAGGTAGCCGTTGACCGGATCGTGCGCGCTGGTCTGGTCGGTCACTGCATCGGGCTTGACGCCGCGCCTGACCATCTCGGGCAGAAGCTCGGCCGCATTGCCGAGCAGTGCGATCGAAACCGCCCTGCCCTCCATTGTGTACTTGCGGATTCGCACGAGCGCGTCATCGAGGTCATTCGCCTGCTCGTCGACATACTTCGTGCGCAGTCGCATGTCGATGCTGCTCTGCTGGCATTCGATGTTCAACGAACAGGCACCCGCCAGGCTCGCCGCAAGCGGTTGCGCGCCGCCCATTCCGCCGAGGCCGGCCGTCAGAATCCACTTGCCCTTCAGGCTGCCGCCGTAATGCTGGCGGCCCATCTCGACGAACGTCTCGTATGTCCCCTGCACGATGCCCTGGCTGCCGATGTAGATCCACGAGCCGGCCGTCATCTGGCCGTACATCATCAGGCCCTTGCGATCGAGTTCGTTGAAATGTTCCCAGGTCGCCCAGTGCGGCACCAGATTCGAATTCGCGATCAGCACGCGTGGCGCGTCGGCGTGCGTCGGAAACACGCCGACCGGCTTGCCCGATTGCACGAGCAGCGTTTCATCATCGCCGAGTTCGCGCAGCGAACGCAGGATCGCATCGAAACACTCCCAGTTGCGTGCCGCGCGGCCGATGCCGCCATAGACGACGAGCTCGCTCGGATTCTCCGCGACGTCGGGATCCAGGTTGTTCTGGATCATGCGGAACGCAGCTTCGGTCAGCCAGCTCTTGCAGTGTAGTGTCGCGCCACGCGGCGCGCGGATCGTGCGGGTGGTGTCTATTCGGGTCGGGGCGTTCATGAGGTGTTGGGTCAGAAGATGCCAAGTGCGCATTATAGGGTTGGGAGCCGAGGGCCAAGAAGCACCGAGGCGCGCTCCACTTGCGCTCTCTCGGCGTTCAGCCCTCAGCCCTGCACCTTTTCCGCCAACATCCGGGCTTCGGCAACTGCCGAGACACGGTTATGGACGTGCAACACGTCGAAAATCGTCGCGACGTGACTCTTGACGGTACCCTCGGTGATGTCGAGTTGCCGCGCGATCATCTTGTTCGACAAACCCTTTGCCAGTAGCGCGAACACTTCCCTCTGGCGTGGGCTCAGCAATTCCAGCCGGCCGGCGTCGATGCCCTCCCGCGCGGACGAGGTGGCTTGCCTGATATCGGTATCGACACGATCGGACGCAACGTCGGTGAGCATGTGCATCAGTTGCGGCGGCAGGTACTGCCCACCGGCGAGCACGAGCTTGATCGCCTGCAGCATGACCTGAGCCATCGCCGATTTCGGAATGAAGCCGGCAGCGCCGGCGCGCAGCACGGCCTGGACCTCGGATGCGGCATCGGCGCCGGATACGACAATCAGCGGAACGACGGGATAGTCGGCGCGCAAGGTCGCAATCGAGCGCGCACCCTGCATTCCGGGCATCGTGAGATCCACGAGCGCGAGGTCGAGGTCGCGATTCTGCTCGAACACCTGTCGCAGCGATGCGGCATCCCAGGCCTCGAGGAAATCCACTGCCGGCGCGAGAGTCGCCAACTCGCTGCGCAAGCCGGCGCGGATCAACGCATGATCGTCAGCGAGCAGTATCTTCATCGCGCAGTTCCCCATTGTTGGTCTCGCGCAACTTCCAGGCAAAGTTCATCACGACCGCGCGCAACTTTGCTGGTGAAACGGGCTTGTGCAGAAGCGAGTATCCGGCCTGGGTCGCCGCAGCCAGAGTTTCCGGGCTCGTGTCGCCGGAAATCAGGATACCGGATATGCGCGCGGCCGTCAGGGCGGTCAACCGTCGCAGCAGATCGATGCCGTTCTCCTCGTCAGCCAGCCACATGTCGCACAGGACGAGGACGGGCTCGTGGCTACCGGCGGCCAGGATCTCCTGCGCGAGGCGGCCATTGCTGGCCGTCGACACTACGCAGCCCAATTCCTCGAGCAGACCGCGGTTGCCGGCGACAACCAGCGGATCGTCGTCGACGACCAAAACGCGCAACGTCAACTGCGGCTTGCCGGATACTGGCTGTTCGGAATCGAGCTGTTGGACAATCGCCCCAGGTTCCGCGCGCGCCACAAGCAACGAGAACACCGATCCGCGGCCCGGCGCGGAACGCACATCGACCCGGGTGCCGAGCAGCCGCGCAAGACGCGATACGATCGCCAGCCCGAGTCCAAGGCCCATCATGCGGTCGCCCGCCGCATCGCCGATCTGGTAGAACTCCAGGAAGACATCGCGATGCTTGTCATGCGCGATGCCGATGCCGCTGTCTCGCACCTCGATCCGGATCATCTTGCCTTGGCGCCTGCAAGCGAGCAGCACGCTGCCATGGGGCGTGTAGCGGATCGCGTTCGCCATCAGGTTGGTCAAGATTCGATGCAGCAGCAATTCGTCCGATACGACGACCGCCAACGTCGGGCGGACACGAAGGCGCAGATGCTTCTGCGCTGCCGCGTCGGAATACTCGGCAGCAAGCTGCCCGAACAGTCGATCGAGCGGGAATGCACGGGGAGTTGCCTGCAACGTACCGGCATCGAGGCGCGAAATGTCGAGCAGCGAGTTGAACAGACGGTCCATCACGGCGACCGCCTTGGTCAGATCGGCAGCGACGGATTGCAGGTCGGTTCCTTCCGTTCGCCGCTGCAGCGTCGATGTGAACAGGCCGATCGCGTGCAATGGTTGCCGAAGATCGTGACTGGCGGCCGCGATGAAGCGGGACTTCGCCTTGGTTGCCTGTTCCGCGGCATCCTTCTGCACCATCAGTGCGCGAGTCGCATCGGCAATGCGCGCCTCGAGTTCGCGCGCGTCGGCTTGCAGGCGCGCCGCCATGCTATTGAATCCCTCTGCCAGAGTGCCGAGTTCACCACCGCCGCCGGTTCCAAGCGGCGCCACATCGCGACCTTGCCCGAGTTCCACCATCGCTCCGGCCAATCGGCGGATGGGACGGATCACGGCATTGCCGATCGCCAGCGCCAGTGCGATCGCGAGCGCAAGACCGGCAAGGCCTCGCGCGAAACCGATCAACAAGAGTTGACGCTGCTGTGCTGAAGCCGAGGCACGCGACATCACGACGGTGATCTCGCCGACTTTCGGCGGCGGGCTGCTTCCCTGCATCTGTTCCGGGAAGTCGCCGACCGCCAGCCGGGTTTGAATGACCGGCTCGGTGAATCGCATCGAGGCCGAATCACCGACTGGTGCACTTCGGCCACTGCGGGCCAGCTCGGTGCCCTGCGCATCTGCGATCGCGATGCTGCTGACGTCGGCCTCGTGGACTGCCGCATCGGCCAGACGCTGCAGCGCGGCGTGATCGCCGGTGAAAATCGCAAACTCGCTAGCGGGGGCAAGCCGGCGAGCGACGAGCTTGCCGCGCTCGGCCAGCGAAACGTCGACTTCCACGATTCTTTCATAGGTGAAGTAGATCACCAGCGAGAACAGGATCATGATGCTCGGCGCCAGCGCCAGAAACAGCACACGCGCACGGATACCCCAGCTGCTCATCGCGTGCCTCCTGGCGTCGCGCCATCCTTGCTGCCACGATCGGGCCTTGCTTCGACTTTGTCGGCTTTGCCTTCGAGAGCCGACGACAACGCGGCTTCAGCTGGCAGGTGCAGGCCAAGCGACCGGGCGACGCTCGCATTCACACGAACGGTGAAATATTTCGGATGCTGCGGGTCAGGCAATGGCTCGTGTGCCAGGATGCTGGTTGCAATCTCCGCACCTTGCCGGCCCTGTTGCCTCGCCGTCGAGTACAACGACATCAGAGCACCCGCGTTGAGCAACCCTTCGGAATAGCCGACCACCGGAATCTGTGCGCGGTAGCTGGTCAGCAGCAGGCCATACACGCTGTCGGCAGTCGTCGCGACCGGGTCCGGCACCAGCAGGAGCAGGTCGCTATCGGGCATTACGTCTTGCAACGCTGCGTAGATGCCGGACGAGGCGCCCACGCGGGCAAAGTTCAGGCTCAACTCGCGGCTCTGCGCCTGACTGCGAAGTCCGCCTTCGAGCTCCTGCGAACTCGGCCCGAGAATAACGCCGACGCGATGCCGCTCGGGCAACGCAATGCGCAGCAGGTCCAGTTGGCGCGACACCGGCTGATCGATGTACAAAGCCGATACGTGGCGCATTCGATCGTTCGCCGCGGCAGGAGCGAGTCGTTCGAAACTTTGCCGCGGTATCAGCAGGCACAGCGTCGGTGGCGGCACCATGCCGGACGCCTCGCGCGCGACTACCGCCTGTGCGGCCGCCAGGCCAACCGGCACGATCAGTTCGTATGCGTGGAAGACGGGTTCAGCAACGCCCGTCAGATGCGCCGCGTCGACGCTGTCTACGCGCACCCGGCCATCGCGCGCCAGCTTCAGTCCCGCGCGCAGTTCGTCGGCAACGGCATTGTAGCCTCCAGCTCCGTCGCTCAGCACAACCAGAACCTGGGCGGCCGCGCTCGTCGAACCAACAAGAAAGGCGATCGCCGCAAAGACCAAAAGCAACCAGCGGCGCCACACCGAAAAGGCACGGCTCACGGAATCGTCGAGTCGGTTCGGCCGGCTCATCGGTGCAGCCTGACGCCGACGGTGAGCCAGATCACACGCTCGGCAACGTCATCGTGCCGATATTCGGTGTACTGATTGTCGAACAGATTCTGGACCGTCAGCGCGATTTCTGTCTCGCCACTCGCAAATTCAAACTGGCGTGCGATCCGCGTGTCGACTCGGCAAAACGCTCGTTGCGGTTCGCTGTAGCCGGACGCACGAAAGCCGCTTTGCTGCTGAAGGTTGATGCTCGCGTCCCACGTGTCGGCAAAGCGGTGTGAAACCAGCAGATGCGCGCTCGTGCGCGGCGCCGATGTCGAGTAGTTGTCGAGCAGGTCGGCGCTCACTATGTGCAAGTAGGAAGCCGATGCCATCAGCATAGTGTCGGCGGACGGACGCCAGACGAACTGCCCTTCGATTCCGCGTTCGCGCGCCGCATCGCCATTCACGGCATTTTTCGGAAATGCCTGTGCCGCCGAATCGTTGCGCGTTCCAATGAGATCGATGAGCTCGTTGACGTCGTCGTCGAACAATTTCAGATCAAGCGTCGCATGCTGCTCGGGCCATTGGGCGACGTAGCTGATTTCGCGCGAAAGAATCGTTTCCGGAAGCAGATCGCCAGCCGGCCCATAGCGCGGTGTACCCGGCGGGCCAACGGCGAACTTCCCCTGGTTCTCGATCACCGTCGGCGTGCGCAAAGCTCGCGACAGGTTGAAACGGATGGTCTGGTTCGCCGCGAACGAGTAGTTCAGCGCCACTTGCGGTGCGACATCGGAGCCGCTCAGGCTGTTGTTCTCGAGCATCGCGCCAATGTTGGCGAGCAGGCTGTCCGTGGCGCGCCACTCGAGGTGCCCAAATAGCCGCTCGACGTGCAGCGGGTCGATCGATGTCGCGAGCAAGGGCACGTCGGTGAGGTCTTCGCGCACGCTGGCGCCCCACACCCAGCGCAGGTTCGGCCCGCTGCTCAAATTCTGCTGGAATTCGAGGTCCGTGCGGCGGGCAGTGCTGCCGCCGTCGATCAGCGCCGGAAGGCCGCCCGGCGGCGCTACCAGCGGAAGGAACAGATCGGTCAGCCGAAAATGGTAATAGTACAGTTGTACATACCAGCCATTGTCGGCGTCGAAACTGCGGTTCCACTTCACTTGTGCGTAGGAAGTCGTCAGGCCGACGGTCCGTTCGGGATCGTTCACTCCGCGAAAGCTGACATCGTTCTTGCCGTCGGTTCCGCCAAGCTGCAACAGCAGATTGTCGACCGGACCGACCTGCCAATCGGCCCGCGCCGTTGCGTAGTTGCGCGTCCGGCTGTCGGCGACGTTATCGAAACCGTCGTCGGCCCGGTGGCCGGCCACGAGGCGATAGTCGAACTGACCGAAACCGTCGCCGAAACGCGCCGATCCGTCGCGGATTCCATCGTTGCCGACGTTGACGCTGGCTTCGGCGCCGCGCTCCTGCAACGCGTGCTTCGTGATGAAGTTGATCGTGGCAAGGAACGCGCCGATGCCGTGCGTCGCATTGCTCGGACCACGAATGACTTCGATGTGATCGATGTCCTCGAGCGCGAACGGGAAGTCGCTCCAGTCGACGCCGCCCAGCGTTCCGTTGTTGATCGAACGCCCATCGATCAGCACCTGCAGGCGCGAGAAGAACTCGCGGCCGAGGCCGTGGTAGCTGACGATCGGCTGCAGACCCTTGACGTAGGTTACGTAACTGACGGTGAAACCCGGGACGAGGCGAAACAGTTCGGCGAACTCCCGGACACCGGAGGCCTTGATCATGGCCTGGTCGATCACGGTGATCGCCTGCGGTGTTTCGCGCGCGTCCTGACGCAAGCCCGACGCTGATAGTACGGTGGGAAATTCGGCGACGAATTCGCGTTCGGAAAGTTCCTGAGCCTGACACGGCACGCCCGTTCCCGCGGCGCCGCAAAGCGCGCAGGCAATCCAGGCGATCCCGGTTCGCACCATGTGCTCTCCCACCGCGACCCTGCGTGTGGACCCGCTTGCCGGACCCGGCGGCAAACGCCAACCCGAGCGATTGGAGGCGTGCACATGGCACCTTGTCAACACATTTCAGGCCCGCTACTACCTACGGGCTATACCGATTGCTGCCGGCTGCAGTGGCGCCGTCGTCGTGTCTATTCCGAACGGATGATAGCCATCGCGATTCGCTCGCCACGCGACATAAGGAATCTTGAGTAGCTCGTTCGATCAATTGTCCACGGCCAGGTGACGGCGTAGAACACGCGTAAGCCTCGGGCGGCGGATCTGCCCGGAACGTTCGGAAAAACGTTCATCCGCTAGGACCTGCACATGAAAAGCACGAGCACCGTCGGCCGATCGTTGCAATTGCTCGTACTGGCCTTGTGTGGCCTATCCTTTTACGCACTCGTGCTCACGCTGCTTGTCCTGATAGTAGGACTGGCTGTGTCCACCGGCGCACACGCCCAAGGGTCGTTCCTCGAGCCAGCCACCGCGGCGATCCCCGCGGCAACTGCTCCGTCCAACTCATCGTGCACGAATGCTTGCGCTGGCAGGTTGACGACGAAGATCAATCGACGCCATCGGAGTACGCAATGAACGCTTCGCAAGACGCTCGTCGAAACAAGTTGCAGGTCAAACCGCTGGTCGCCTGCCTGATGCTGTCGTTCGCGATTGCGGATATCGCCTGCCCTGCCATTGCGGCCGCAGCAACACTTCAAGTGACCAACTGCAATGACGCCGGCAGTGGCAGCCTGCGCGCGGCGCTCGCAAGCGCGCATGACGGCGATAGCGTCGACCTGACGGCGTTGACGTGCGGCACGATCTCGCTCGCGACCGGTGAACTGCGCATTGACGTCGACAATCTTGCATTGCACGGTCCGGGGGCGAGCGCACTGACTATTGCCGGAAGAACTGAGGGCCACCAGTACTCCGTGCTGCATCACACCGGCCACGGCACTGTGCGAATCGAGGCCCTGCGCATCACCGACGGCCACGCGAACTTCGCCGACCGCGTGACGAGTTGCGTCTCTTCGTCGGGCACCGTTTACCTCAACCGCTCGATCGTCACCGAATGCAGCACGGGCGGCGTTGCCGCGAATGGCTTTTCCGCACGCGAAAGCACGATCAGCTACAGCTACGCGGGAGTGCAGACGACAGGCGGAAGTGTTGCTATCAACAGCTCCACCATCAGCGGGAACGCATCTTATTCCGGGTGCGTTGCACTTCGCGCCGGTTCACGAGCCACGCCATCGACCGCCACGGTGCTGATCAGCAACAGCACGATTTCCGGGAATGCTGCATGGCTGTACTGGGTCGGCTACAGCACGAATGTCAGTTGCATTTATCAACCGGTGCATATCAGCAACAGTACCTTCGCCTTCAATGACGCGAGTTCGATGGCCGCCCTGTACATCGGCGCGCCGACGGCGACGATCGAGAGTTCCATCTTCGCGCACAATTCTGCTGGCGACCTGTCAATGCCGTCCGGACTGCAGGTGACCGGCCACAACAACGTGATCATGAACACCGCGAATACGGTGCCGGGAGACACCCTGCGCGTAGATCCGTTGCTGTTGCCGCTCGCCGACAACGGCGGTCCGACCTGGACCCATGCGCTCGCGGCGGGCAGCCCGGCCATCGACACCGGAAACAATCTGGCGGGACTTGCGACCGATCAGCGCGGTTCGCCGTTCACGCGCGTCGCCGGCTCGAAGCCGGACATCGGCGCATTCGAACTGCAGGCACCCCTGGTAACCAGTGCGGCGATCGGCCCCGGCTTCACTGGCAGCTGGTTCGATGCGGCGCAGAGCGGCCACGGACTGATGCTCGAGGTGTTGTCCGACCACCGCTTGTTGGCGATGTGGTTCGCGTTCAATCCGGAAGGCACGCAGCAGTCCTGGTTCGGTGGCGTCGGAACCTATAGTGGCAACAGAGCAAGCATCTCCAACGTCGCGCTGCCTACCGGGGGTCGATGGATTCCCAATTTCGATCCGGACGCGATTGTGCGCAAGCCGTGGGGCACGCTGACGATTACGTTTTCCGATTGCAACCATGGTGTCGTCGAGTTCAGTTCGCTGCTGGGGTACGGCAGCGACAGCATGGATCTGCTTCGCCTGACACAGCCCGCGGGACTGACGTGTCCGTGAACCTGCCTGCACAAGACCTCGCACCGGCTGAGCGTGGCGTATTGAACTCCCAGGAGAAATATCATGAATATTGTTCAAGCCAACGCTCACGGCAAATCCCGCCTCAAACCGCTCGTCGCTTGTCTGGTGTTGCCGCTTTCGATCGGCGAACTCGCCTGCTCGTCCACTGCATCCGCCGCCAGCCTGCAGGTTACAAACTGCAATGACGCGGGCAATGGCAGCTTGCGTGCAGCGCTCGCACTTGCCCATAGCGGCGACATCATCAATCTGACCGGGTTGACCTGCAGCAGGATTTCGCTCGCGACGGGAGAACTCCAAGTCACCGTCAGCGACCTTACGTTGCAGGGGCCCGGTGCGGATGCCCTGACGATTGCCGGCGGTCAGGCAGCCGGCCACCGCTATGCCGTTCTCAACCACACCGGCCAAGGCACCTTGCTGGTCCGTGCGTTGACGGTCACGGACAACCAGGCGCTGTACCAGAGCCTCACCGCGGCGCGTTGTGTCCGGTCGGGGTTTGGCACCGTTTCTCTCGACCGATCGACGGTCACCGACTGTAGCGGTGGGGGCGTCTTCGCCAGGAATTTTTCGGCGCGAGAAAGTACGATCAGTGACAACTACCAAGGCATAACCGCCACCGGCAACGTCTCCATAATCGGCTCGACGATCAGCGGCAATCGCGGCGCACAATGCGCCGGCTTGTATCTCGGCCTGGCGACCTCAGCACTGATCAGCAATACGACGATTTCCGGGAATGTGGCATACACCCAGGGGTCGGGGTTTTACGACTATTACAATTCTGCTGCTAGCTGTATTGCTGGTCATGCAACCATCACGAACAGCACGGTCACCTCAAATGGTGGCGGCCTGAAGATCCGGGCCGACGTCACGATCGAAAGTTCCATCTTCGCATTCAACACCGGATACGATCTCTACGGCGGAGTGGTCAGCGGCCACAACAACCTGATCATGAGTTTCTCGGCCGCGGTGCCTGCGGACACGATCAGAGCGGATCCGCAACTTCTGCCACTCGCCGACAACGGTGGTCCGACCCTTACTCATGCGCTCGCGGCGGGGAGCCCCGCGATCGATGCCGGAAACAATCTGGCAGGACTTGCGACCGATCAGCGCGGGTCACCGTTCGCGCGCAGCGTCGGCGCCAAGCCTGACATCGGCGCATTCGAATCGCAATCCGCCGTGCCGTCTCTCGTGTCGATCGGCCCCGGCTTCACCGGCAGCTGGTTCGACCCTGCTCAAAGCGGGCACGGACTTATGCTCGAAGTGTTGCCCGACCACCGCCTGCTCGCGATGTGGTTCGCGTTCAATCCGCAGGGCAATCAACAGTCCTGGTTTGGCGGCGTCGGCACCTATAGCGGCGCGAGCGCAACGATCGTCGATGTGGCGCAACCAACTGGCGGTCGATGGATTCCGAATTTCGACCCGAACAGCATTGTGCGCAGTCCCTGGGGAACGCTGACGTTCACGTTCACCGATTGCGACCACGGCAGGGTCGATTTCAGTTCGGGACTCGGCTACGGCAGCGGCAGCATGAACTTGCTTCGCCTCACGCAGCCCGTCGGTTTGACCTGTCCGTAACGCATTTCCGTACTGCACCTGCCACCCATTCGAGGAAGCTGCCATGTGCATCCGAAGCCCATTGCACAGCCTGCCGATCAAACGCCTGGTGACGTGTCTGCTGTTGCCGTTCGCCATCGGTAACTTCGCGTGCAACTCCACCGTTGCCGCCACGCTTCAGGTGAGCAATTGCGACGACGCCGGCAGCGGAAGCCTGCGCGATGCGCTCGCCAACGCACACAGCGGCGACAACATCGATCTGAGTTCGCTGACTTGCTCGACGATCTCTCTCAAGACCGGAGAGCTCAACGTCGCGGTCGACGACCTTACACTGAATGGTCCGGGCGCGCAGGCGTTGAAAATAGCCGGCGGTCTCACCGTCCCGGCGCATCGATATGCCGTAGTCCATCATACCGGGCACGGCGTCTTGCACATCGAAGGGCTGGCGATCACGGACAATTTCGCAACGTATGGGTACCGCAACAAGTTTGCGTCGCGCTGCATCGAGTCAACCGGCACTGTGGATCTCGTCAGTTCGACAATCACCCAATGCAACGGCGGTGGCGTTTTTGCCCAAGGTTTTTCCGCTCGCGACAGCACGATCGACCACAGTTACCAGGCGCTTTACACCAGCGGCGGGAACGTCTCGATAGTCAACTCGACGATCAGCGACAACGTATCCTACGTGCACTGCGTCGGCTTGCGCATCGGCAAGCCCAATGCTGCGCCGTCAGCCACGGTGCTCATCAGCAACAGCACGATTTCCGGCAATGAGTCGGACACCGAATACGAAAGCGAGGTCAATAGCGCAGGCTGTATTTATCAACCCGTGACGATCAGCAACACTACCGTGGCTTTCAACACAGGGCATCCGGGAACGACCATACGGGCCGGCCTGCTTATCGCAACCACCCAGGCGAGAATCGAAAGTTCGATATTCGCCAACAATACCTCCCTCGACCTGGCCATTGCGTCGGGCGCCCATGTCAGCGGCCACAACAACCTGATCATGAACGCCCCCGGCGGAGTACCGGCCGATACGATCAACGCCGACCCGAAGTTGCTGCCGCTCGCCAGCAATGGCGGACGGACACAAACCCACGCACTCGCGACGGATAGTCCCGCGATCGATGCTGGCAACAATCTGGCAGGACTTGCGAGCGATCAGCGCGGCACACCCTTCGTGCGCATCGCCGGCGCCGGGCCGGACATCGGCGCATTCGAGCTGCAGCCGGTTACGACCCCGAGCGTGTCGATCGGTCCTGGCTTCACCGGCAGCTGGTTCGACCCTGCGCAAAGCGGGCACGGACTGATGCTCGAAGTGTTGCCCGACCACCGCATGCTGGCCATGTGGTTCGCGTTCAATCCCGAAGGTATGCAGCAGTCATGGTTCGGCGGCGTCGGAACGTACAGTGGGGCAACTGCCACGATCACCGATGTCGCGCTTCCGACCGGAGGCCGCTGGATTCCGAACTTCGATCCGAACGCGATCGTGCGCAATCCCTGGGGCACGCTGACGATCACGTTCACCGACTGCGCGCACGGCAGAGTCGATTTCAATTCCGTGCGCGGATACGGCCGCGGCAGCATGAATCTGATTCGCCTGACACAGCCCGCGGGTTTGGCGTGCCCATGAGGCACTTCGCGGTGTCGCCCATATTTGATTTGGGAGAATGAAATGCGAAGTCC
>DASRTK010000221.1:0-23828 GCA_035655975.1 Rudaea sp. | reverse complement strand
GCCTTCTGGATCTGCTCCTCCATCGTCACCGGAATGTCTTCCGGGAAGTCAGAAGGAATCCACTCCGGACCGTAGGGGGCAGCGGTGATGACAAGCTTTTCCTGGTTCTCGGGGAACAGGGATCCGTCTAGGAAGTTCATGTGGTGTCCTTAAAAAGTGTGAGGCGAAAAATGTAGGGAGGCAGGCGTCAGACTGGCGTGTCGCCGATGATCCCGGCGCGCTCCATCTTGCGGTGGCAGGGCGGGTAGTCCATGACCGCGTAGTGCTGCGTCGCGCGGTTGTCCCAGAACGCCACGCTGTTCGGGCGCCAGCGAAAGCGCACCTGGTATTCGGGGATCTGCGCCTGGCTGATCAGGTAGGCGAGCAACTGCGAGGCCCCGGGCGAATAGTCCTGGCCGAAACGCACATTGTCCGATGTGTGGAAGTTCGTGAAGTGGGTCGTGAACGCGTTTACGAACAGCACCTTCTCGCCGGTTTCCGGATGCGTGCGCACGACCGGATGCTCGGCGTCGGGAAACATCGCCTTGAGCGCGAGGCGTTTCTCAATCGGCATCGCTGCGCCGAAAGTCGCCTCGATGCTGTGCCGCGCGCGCAGGCCGGCGATCTGTTCCTTGATGTGCGCGGGCAGGCGCGCGTACGCCTCGACCATGTTGACCCACATCGTGTCGCCGCCGACCGGCGGGCATTCAACGCAGCGCAGCACGCAGCCGAACGGCGGCTTCTCGCGCCAGGTGGCGTCGGTGTGCCAGGCGTTTTCGTAGCGGTCGCCAGGGCTGTCGGGCGACTTGTAGATGCGCACCAGTCCGGGATGGTCGGGGTCGCTGCCGACAACCGGGTGGTCCTCGAGCGCGCCGAAGTGGCGCGCGAAGGCGACGTGCTCCGCGCGAGTGATATCCTGATCGCGGAAAAACAGCACGCGATACTTCAGCAGCAGCGCACGGATTTCGGCCACGAGAGCGGGATCGCGCGATGCGGCACCGAGGCTCACGTTCGACAGTTCGGCCCCGATCGTGCAGGTCAGCGGTTCGACACGGATGCTCGAATTGAGCGATGTCGCGCACACGATCGAAGGTGCACCGGTGCTGGAGAGCGCGTCGCTGGGGGTTGTCATGGTCGGTTCCTCGGTATCATTGCGGCGCTAGTCTAGGCGCGGAGGCCTTGCGCCCACCCCCCCTCCCAGAGGGGGCCTCGCCTCAGGTCTCAGGTGCCCGGTTCGAGCAGGCCCAGAAGGTGCGCGCGTCGGACCACCTGCTTGCGGCTACCGGCCGCCAGCTTTCCGAACACATTCTTCAGGTGCCACTTGATCGTCTCTTCGCCGATCTGCATCGCCAGCGCAATCTCCTTATTGGACAGATTGCGCGCGAGCAGTTCCAGGACTTTGCGCTCTTTCGGTGTCAGCGCCATGCTTGGGTTCATCCGCGGCTGGGACGCTTCGCGCGGCGCGGGCGCCCGTGCCGGTTGCGACCGCGAATCTCCCGTTTGCCCATCGCTTGGCGCAGCCTTCGAGGCGACGCGCGCAGCCCATTCGCCGAGTAAGGGGTGCGCCTCCGCGAACGGACGGGCGAGGCCCAGCGCCGCCGCGAGGTCCATCGCTTCGCGCAGCAGCGGTTCCGAGCTGTAGCCGTCGCGATCGAGCGCAAACGCGCGCAGGCCCATCAGTTCGATACGCACCCGTCCGAGTCCCATTGCCTCCGCGAGTTCGTTCGCGCGCATCAGCGATTCCAGCGCCCGGGGCCATTCCTGCGCTGCGATCGCCGCGCAGGCGGCGGCCACTTGCCGGAACAGATCGACGCTGCGCTGCCAGAGCCGGCCCTTCGGGACGTCGTCGCGTTCCCGTATCGCATCGATGCGCTCGCACAAGGTGCGGCAGGTCTCTGCGCGGAAGCGCTGCGCGTGCAGACGGACCTGCTCAGCCAGGCTGGCGATCGCCAGTCGCGGCAGATTGCGCGCTTCGCCTGCCGCGCGCAGCCCTTCGAGCAGTTCGAGCGCGCGATGCTCGGCGCCTTCGGCGGCGGCAATGCGGGCCGCCGTGCGATAGCCCAGGTAAACGGCATCGGCCAGACCCGTGCGCTCGAGCACGTCGAGCCGGTTGGCCAGCAGCGCGATCGCATCCTGCGGGCGGTCCTGTTCCCAGACCGCTGCGGCGAGCACCGCCGCCAACATGCAGACCAGCGGATCGCGCCGGCCGAGTTCGCCCTCGGCCGCAGCCAGGGCCGGCCGCAGCAGGCTCTCGGTCAACCGAACCTGGCCCTCGTAGAGGTAGCTCAGAGCAGTGACAAAGTCACCCCAGGCGGCCAGGTGCGCGAAGCGGCCGCCGAAGTCGCCGCGCGGCGCCTGCTGTTGGCAGCGCCGCGCCCCGGCCGGGTCGCCCTCGAACAGGGCGCGAAACGCGCGCCGATTCGCATGGATGTGGAGCAGCATCGGATCGGTCAGCGGCGGCGATTCCGCCCACGGGTCGTGCAACTCGGCATAGCGATCCGGGTCGTCGGCAAGTCCTGCGCCACCGCTAAGGATCAGCGCGCACTCGCAGCGCAGCGAAGCGTCGTCGCCGGCGTGCGCGAGTATCCGGGCGACGAGTTCTCCGGCTTCGCGATGGCGGCCGCTCACGGCGAGCGCCCAGGCTGCAGCGAGCAGCAGCTGCGGCCGCCTGTCGAGTTCCACGGCTGGCAATTGCGCGAGCCAGTCGAGCACTCTGCCGACGTGGCCGTGGCGCATCATGCCCTCGTACAGGCCGCGCTCGGCCAGGTCATAGGCAGCGCCGCGCTGGCCGGCGGCGAGCGCGTGGCGCGCGGCTTCGTCGAGCAGCCCGCGGCGCGCCAGCCACGCCGAGGCGCGCTCGTGCAGCATGATCAACTCGTCGGTGCCGCACGCCGCGGCGCGCGCCCGCAACACGTCGCGCGCGAGAGCATGCATGCGCAACCACTCGCTGTCCTCGCTGGCCGCGAAGATCGGCGTTTCGCGCGCGAGTCGCGCGAGACGCTCGGCGGCGTCGTGAGATCCCGTGAGCGCGTCGCAGAGATCCGGGTGCAGGTTGTCGAGGAGCGCGATGCGCGCCAGGAACGCGGCGTCGTCGGGCTGCAGGTTCGCGACCAGCAGGTCGACGAAGCGGTCGTGGACCTCGCCCGTGCCGGCCGACATCGCCTTGATCAGTGCGGACGGATCGGCGCCGCGAGCGACCGCCGACAGCGTGAGCTGCAGGCCGAGCGGCCAACCCTCGGTTTTTTCGTGCAGGCGCGCCACGGTGTCCGCGTCGATGCGCTGGCCGAGGCGCTGGCGCGCGAGCGCGAACGTTTCCTCGAGCGTGAAGCGCAAGGTTTCGGTGCCGACCACGGCGCACTGGCCGTAGGCCGTGAGATCGGCGACGCCGAGATCGCGCTCGGGGCGCGCGGCAACCACGATGCGCAGATTCGGTGGCGCATTGTGCATCGCGTAGGACAGCGTCTCGCGCGACGCATCGGGCAGCCGGTCGGCATCCTCGACGATGAGGACGACGTCCATCGCCGACAGCGCCACCTCGGCGAGCCAAACGGTGATGCCTTCGAGCGCGGGCGCCGCCGAGCCCTCGAGCAGCGTGTGCCCGAACGTCTGCCGGCCCGAACCAACGCGAACCGCGAGTGCGAGGCCCTGCACGAACCGCTCAGGGTTGTCGTCGGCCTGCGACGACAGCCAGCCCACGACCGCGCCGCGCGACAAGTGTTCGATGCGCCACTGCGCAAGCAGCGAAGTCTTGCCGAATCCGGCCGCCGCCTGCACGACGATCGCCCAGCAGCCTCGAAACTGCGGGCTGTCCGCGCGCAGGCGTTGCCGCGCCAGCAGATCCCGAGGTGCGCGCGGCGGCGTGACTTTCAGGACCAGAGCCGGCTCGGAGACAGCGCCGCGTGGCGCAGCGGTGGCGGCCAAGCGGTGCCTCCATTCTGGGTCCAGAGTGAGGCCACGGAGCATAGTCCAAAACCAGGGCAGGCTCCAGAAACCGAAAGCGCCCGATCGGTGGGGGCAGCGAGCGTCTGTGCCCGGGACGCGTTTGAGCGACCGCGAGCTGAAAAGCTTGAACCACGGAGGACACGGAGAACACGGAGCGAGCAGGAGCAACAAAAATCAAAAGGGTTCTCGCCTGCTTCACGGATTCTGTTTCGCTTTCCTCCGTGTTCTCCGTGTTCTCCGTGGTTCAGGCTCCGCTCGTGACCTTCGCTTTGCAGAAGCAGGGCCGCTACAACGTCTGCAGATCGAATTTGATCGGCACGCGCGCCCACAGTGCCGCACTGATGCCGTTGCGCGTGCCGGCCTGGAACGTCCAGCGTCGCACCGCGTCGCGCGCGGCATTGTCGAGACTGCGTGATCCGCTCGACTTGTCGATTTCGATTGCTTGCGGAACGCCGTCGGTGCCGACCAGCACACGCAGGATCACGGTTCCCTGCTGACGCAGCGCGATTGCCTCGCGCGGGTAGGGCACGCGCGTACGCGTGAGATACGCCAAAGCGGCTGGGTCGCTGTCGGCGGGGCCGGTGGGCATGTCGTTTGTCGCGCGCGGCGGAAGTTCGGACTGCTCCGTCGGCAGGTTCGACTCGACCGGCGGCGCGACCGGCGTGCGCACCGGAATTGGCGGCGCGTGTTTCACTATTTCATGCGGCACCATTGGCGGTGGCTTCGGCAGGACCGGCTCTTCCATCGGCGGCGGCTTCGGTTCGACCCAGTGCGCGGTGATCACGTCGAACTGAGGTTTCATCAATTGCATCGCCGTGGCCGGTATCAGCAGCAGGCTGATCGCCAGCAGATGCAGGCACATCGTTCCGGAAAGCGCGCCGATACGCGGCCAGTTCAATCGCAACGGAGAACCTTGTGACAGGGCGAGCGTGGACATGGCATTTCCCTCGACCGGAGGGCCGCGACGCCGATGCGCAGCGGCGACAGAGCAGGCTGTCAGGGAAGTGCAACGGTGCGCGGCGCGCGCCGGGGTTTCAGCCCGGGCGCAGGCGCTCGACGAGGAAATCGACGAGCGCGCGCACTTTCGCCGGAATCAACCGGTTCGATGGATACACGGCGTAGATGCCCTGCTCGGCGGTCGTCCATTTCGGCAGCACCGCAATCAGCGCGCCGCTGGCGAGCTCGTCGAGCACGGCGAAGCGCGGCAGAAGCGCGACGCCGAGACCCCCGCAGCAGGCCGTGCGTATCGCGAGCACGTGATTGGAGCGCAACGGACCTGTAACGCGTACCTCGTGCCGCGCCGCCCGGTTGACCAGCGCCCAGGTCTCGGGCGTCGTTCCGATGTCGAGGACCAGGCAGGCATGCGCGGCCAGATCGCGCGGATGCCGGGGCAGCGGATGTCGCTCCATGTATTCCGGCGACGCAACGAGCACGCGCCGGTTCGAACCGAGTTGGCGCGCGGCGAGGCGTGAATCGCGCAACGTGCCGACGCGGATCGCCAGGTCGTAGCCTTCCTCGATCAGGTCGACGAAACGGTTCGACATGCCCAGTTCGAGCGCCAGTTGTGGATGTCGCAGAAGAAAGTCCGGCAGCAGGGGAATCAGGTGGGTCAGTCCGAAGCCGCTCGGCACGCTGATACGCAGCGCGCCGCGCAAGGCGCTGTGACGTTCACTGACTGCGGCTTCGGCATCGGCCAGTTCGGTGAGCAGCGCTTCGCAGCGCGCCGCATGCGCGCGACCGGCCTCGGTCAACCCGACCACGCGGGTGCTGCGCTGGAGCAGGCGCACGCCGAGTCGCGTCTCGAGCGCCGATACCGCGCGGCTCACGGCCGAGACGTTGACGTGCAGCTGTGTTGCGGCGCGCACGAAGCTGCGCTGGCGCGCGACTTCGACGAAGGCGGCAATCTCGTTCAGGCGGTCTGCCATCGCAGCTTCCGATTATTGCAAAATCGGCAATAGTGGTTTGCTAGCAAGCCAGTTTATCGCAAATCCGTTCAAGCCTACAGTGTCGCCATTGTCATACGCAACCATGCAACGGCAAGGACACGAAGATGGCTGGATCGACTTCAATCGCAGCGCCGCTGGCGCTGATGCGCCGCGAAACACCTGCCTCCAATTCGGCAGCGTTCGCCAGCGCGGCGTTCGTCGTCGTCTGGTCGACCGGTTACATCGCCGGCAAGGTTGCCCTCGCGCACGCTGCCGCGTTCAACCTGTTGACCGCGCGCTTTGTCGGCGCGACGCTGGCATTCGCGTTGCTCGCGATTGTCGCGCGCGCTGCGTGGCCTGGCTGGCGCGCTGCGGCGCACAGCGCGGTCGTCGGCGTACTGTCGCTTGCGCTGTCGTTTGGCGGCCTTTACCTCGGCGTGGAGTGGGGCGCGGAAATCGGCGTCGCGGCTCTGGTCGTCGGCGCGATGCCGCTGCTGACCGCTGCAATGGCCCCGTGGTTCGGCGAGTGCGTGAGCGTGCGCCAGTGGTTCGGACTTGCGATCGGGCTTGCGGGCGTGCTGCTGGTGCTTGCCGATCGCCTGCACATCGGAGCCGCGCCGCCGAGCGCGTATTTGATGGTCGTCCTCGGGCTGATCGGCATCAGCCTCGGCACGTTGTATCAGAAGCGGCATGCCAGTGCGGTCGATCCACGCGCCGGCCTCGCCGTGCAACACGCCGCGGCAGCGCTGGCGGTCCTGCCGTTTGCAATGCACGAGGGCCTGCGTTTCGACGGCTCGGCGGCGCTGGCCGCGAGCGCGGGCTGGCTGATCATCGTCAACTCGGTCGGCGGGTTCGGCCTGCTGTTCCTGCTGCTTCGCCGTGGCGCGGCGAATCGCGTCGCGCAACTGTTCTTCCTGATTCCGCCGGTGACCGCGGTCATGAGCCACGTGGTCCTCGGCGAGCAGTTCACATCGCTCAAGCTGCTTGGTTTCGCGGTCGCCGCCGCGGGCGTGTTCATCGGCACTCGTCCGCCCGCCGCACGATCGGCCTAAGCCGCAAAGATCGGTATGCTTGATGCCCGAAGAGGGCAGGGCAATGCACAACGCGCTAACGCAAATGCTCGGGTGCGAGCATCGGGTCATCCAGGCGCCCATGGCCGGAGGCGGCGATACGCCGGAACTCGTCGCCGCCGTCGGCAATGCCGGGGGCTTCGGTTTCATCGGCGCGGCCTACCTGGCGCCGGCGCAGATTGTCGACGCTGCGCGGTGCGTGCGCGATCTGACGCCGCGCCGCTTCGGCATCAATCTGTTTGCACCGCTACCCGCGCGATCGGAGCCGGACCTCGATGGCGCAATCGCGCGCCTGGCGCCGTACCACGCGGAGTTGGGACTGCCGCCGCCCTCTGCGCCGCAATTGCCTGCCGATCGGTTCGACGCGCAGCTGGCAGCCGCACTCGACTCGGGCGCTGCAGCTATCAGTTTTACGTTTGGCTTGTTGCCGGTGGCGGCTGTTGCAGCGATCAAGGCGCGCGGCATGCCACTGATCGGCACCGCGACGACGGTTGCGGAGGCGATCGCGCTGCGTGATTCCGGCGTCGATGCGATCGTCGCCCAGGGCAGCGAAGCCGGCGGTCACCGCGGCACGTTTCTCGGCGATTTTGCCGATGCGCAGATCGGCACGCTCGCGCTCGTGCCGCAGATCGTCGACGCCGTGAGCGTGCCGGTCATCGCATCCGGCGGCATCATGGACGGACGTGGGATCGCCGCGGCGCTCGCGCTCGGCGCCAGCGCCGTGCAACTTGGCACGGCGTTCCTCACTTGCAACGAGGCCGGCGTTGCAGAAGTATACAAAGACGCGATCATGCGTTCGCCCGAGACGGCGACGCGCATTACGCGCGCGTTCTCCGGGCGGCCGGCGCGCGGCATCGTCAACCGGTTCATGACCGATATGGATGCGGACGTGGACGCCATCGCGCCGTTCCCGATTCAAAACGTACTGACGCGCCCGATACGCCGTGCCGCGGCCAGACAAGGGCGCGCGGAATTCCTGTCGCTGTGGGCCGGGCAGGGCCTGCGCCTGGCGCGCCGCCAATCCGCGGCAGAGCTGATCGAACGCTTGCGCGACGAAACGCATCGGGCAATTTCGTCCTTGCGGGAAGAGTGACCGAGCCTCCAGCCTGCGTGCCGCCGCGACTTCCGGCACCGGCGCGATGCGTCACCGGCGCGAACAACCGCGGCGCAATGTGACCGGATCGCAGCCCCGGCCGTCTGCCATGGGTTATATTGCACGCTTGCCGCATTGTCGGACGCGCCAGGTTTTCTACTGCGCGCGGCATGGTTGCGGACGATGCAGTCCGCTGTCGGCGCCATTTTCATGGAGAGGGGATGAAACACTTCTTGTTGGGACTGCTCATTGCTGCATCGTCTGCCATGGCCGTCGTTGCCACGGCCCAGGTGTCCACCGATGCCGATGCAATGCGACCGCAGCCAGCCGAGCACGGAAAGCCGGTGGAAATTTCCATGAAGCGCGCCGGAAGCACCTCGATCGACCTGCGCCAGTTGCCGCCCGGCAAGGTCAGGAAACGCGAGCGCCCGGAACGCGAGGAGCCGGAAGCGAACCCGATAGAACTTCCCGGCAGCATTCCGATGCAGCCGGCAGGACCGGTCGGTGGACCGAGCGCTCCGGCGGCGGCGCCGTTGGCAAGCTTCCTCGGGCTGGACTTCAACAACTGGGGCGCCGGGCACCCGCCGGACACAAACGGCGATGTCGGGCCGACCTATTTCATCGAGACCGTCAACACCTCGATCGGCATCTACAACAAGTCGACCGGAGTGCGTGTCGCCGCGTTCACGTTCGATACGTTCATGAGCCAAGGCGCCTTCGGCAACCTATGCGACACGGACAATTTCGGCGATCCGGTCGTCCTTTACGACAGCTTCGAAGATCGCTGGGTGATCAGCGACTTTGCGTTCAAGCTCGACGGCTCGGGCAATGTCGTGAATCCGCCGGGCAACTTCGAGTGCATCGCTGTTTCCAAGACCGGCGACCCGGTGGCCGGTGGCTGGAATTTCTACTCGATCAATACGGCCGGAGGGCTCGGCGACTATCCCAAGCTCGGCGTGTGGCCCGACGGCATCTACATGTCGGTCAACATGTTCGACTACGCGGCCAGCGGCAGCTTCCAGAAGGTCCGGCTGTATGCGTTCAACAAGGCGCAGATGTATGCCGGTGCACCGGGCGTGCAGGTCGTTTCGTTCGACGCGCCGGCCGGCGAGTTCACGCTGCTGCCGGCCAATGCGCGCCTGCAGACGGGTACGCCACCGGCGGGCGCGCCGAACTATTTCAGCGTGGTCTGGCAATTCACCAATGCGGTTTCGGTATACAAGTTCCACGTCGACTGGAACAGCATTTCGACCTCGACCCTGACCGGCCCATTCATCACGATCGCGCCGGCGAGTTGGGCCATTGCGCCGAGCACCGTGCCTTCGCAGGGCGGCAATGCCAACGACACCTTGGCCCGCCGCCTGATGGCGCAAAACCAGTACACGAACATCGCCGGTGTCGAGTCGATCTGGAACAGCCACGCCGTGCAGGGCAGCTCGGCCTCGCAAGCAGCCGTGCGCTATTACCAGGTCAACGTCACCGGAGGCACCGTCGCCGCGAGCACCACGCAAGCGGCCACGCATAATCCTGACGCGAACAATCGCTACATGTCGAGCGCCGCCGTGGATCGCGCCGGCAACATGGCGATTGGCTATAGCGTATCGAGTTCCGCGTTGCATCCGGCAATACGCTACGCCGGCCGGCTGTCGACCGACCCGGTCAACACGCTGACGCAGAGCGAGAGCTCGCTGATCGAGGGCGCCGGTTCGCAGTCCGGCAACTGCGGTGCTAGCGCCTGCACGCGCTGGGGCGACTACAGCTCGATGTCGCTCGATCCGGATGGCTGCACGTTCTGGATGTCCAACGAGTACTACGCCGACATTAGCGGCAACTGGCAGACGCGCATCGGCGCATTCAAGTTTCCGGCCGCCGCGTGCACTCCGGTTTCCAGCGGCAGCGTGCAGGGAACAGTGACCGCGACAGTCGGCGGTGCGCCGATTGCCGGCGCCACGGTTTCGCTCGGCAGCCGCACGACGACGACCGATGCCGGTGGCGCATACACATTCGCCGGGATTCCGTCCGGCACGTATCCCGCGCTCAGCGCGGCGGCCGCGGGCTACACGACGGGTACGACCACGAACGTCGTCGTGACCGACGGCAACGCAACGACGAAGAACTTCTCGTTGAGCGCCGCGGCGGTGAGCGCTTGCCTGCTCGATACGACGCAGGCTGATTTTCAGATGGGTATCCCGACGAGCGTCGACCTGACGACGAGCGCCGGCGACGTGCAGCTGTTGAATCCGAGCGTCATCGATCAACAGAACACCACCGTCACGAACAGTGGCTTCGCCTTCAGCAGCGCCGCCTGGGTTGGGCAAACCTTCACCGCCGGCAGCAGCGGTCAACTCACGCAGGTCGACGTCGACTTGTTCTGCAGCTCTTGCACCGGCACGACGCCGAACATCACGGCGTCGATCCGCGCGACCAGCGGCGGTCTTCCGACCGGCGCCGACCTGGCGGTCGGGACGATTGCCGGGTTCAGCAGCGGGTCGGCCGGCTATTTCAGCGCCGTCTTCGGCAGTCCGGTCGCGATCACCGCGGGAACGACGTACGCCATCGTGCTGCGTCCGGTTTCGAATCCTTCGGCCGGCACCTACGCTTACGTCACGTCGAGCGGAAGCGCATATGCCGGCGGCCAGCGCGTCACGTCGGGCGACAGTGGATCGACATGGGCAGGCGATGCCAGCCGCGACCTGGGATTCAAGGTCTACGTCAAGTCGAGCTTCGTATCTTCGGGTGACCTCATTTCGTCGACCAAGGATGCCAACCCCGCGACGGGAAACACGCCCAGCTGGTCGACGTTCTCGTGGACAGCAGCCACGCCGGCCAATACCACGCTGAGCTTCCAGGCCGCCGGCAGCAATTCGAAATTCGGGCCGTTCAATTTCGTCGGTCCCGACGGCACGGCAGCGACGTTCTACACGACGAGCGGATCCTCGTTGAGCCAGTTCAGCGGCAAGCGTTACCTGCAATACCGCGCATTCCTCGCGACAACGAACAACGCCGTCACGCCTGTCCTCAACGATGCGACCGTATGCTATTCGAACACGTCGGGGCCGACTGCCGATCTGTCGATTGCGAACAGCGACGGTGTCGCGACGGCGACGCCGGGCGGTTCGGTCACGTACACGATCACGGCTGCGAATTCCGGCCCGAGTGCGGCAGTTGCTTCGACTGTCGCCGACACGTTCCCCGCCGCGCTCACGTGCTCGTGGACATGTGTTGGAGCCGGTGGTGGCACGTGCACCGCATCCGGGTCCGGAAACATCAACAGCTCGGTCAATCTGCCGAGCAGCGGCAGCGTGACCTACACGGCCAGCTGCACGGTTGGTGCAGGCGCGACCGGTTCGCTGGTCAACACGGCGACTGTCGCGGTGCCTGCAGGAGTCACCGATCCAACACCAGGCAACAACAGCGCGACCGATACCGACACGCTGGCGCCGAGCGCCAATCTCGGGATCACGAACAACGACGGCGTGACGACCGCGACGCCCGGTGGTTCGGTCACTTATACGATCATTGCGTTGAATGCCGGTCCGAGCAACGCGCCGGGTTCGACCGTGGCCGATACATTCCCGGCAGCGCTGACCTGCTCATGGACCTGTGTTGGAGCGGGCGGCGGCACGTGCACGGCGTCGGGATCGGGCAACATCAACAACTCGGTCAACCTGCCGAGCGGCGGCAATGTTACTTACACGGCGAGCTGCACGATTGGCGCGGGTGCGACGGGTTCGCTGAGCAACACGGCAACGGTTGCGGTGTCAGCCAGCGTGACTGACCCGACGCCCGGCGACAACAGCGCGACCGATACCGACACGCTGTCCCCGAACGCGAATCTCGCCATCACGAATACCGATGGCGTGACGACGGCGACGCCAGGCGGCTCGGTGAACTACACGATCACCGCATCGAACACGGGCCCGAGCAATGCGCCGGGTTCGACCGTCGCCGATTCATTCCCCGCGTCGCTGACATGTTCGTGGACTTGCGTCGGCGCCAGTGGCGGCACGTGCACGGCGTCCGGATCGGGCAACATCAACAACACGGTCAATCTGCCGAGTGGGGGCAGCGTCACCTACACGGCGAGCTGCACGATCGGCGCCGGCGCTACCGGTTCGCTGGTCAACACGGCGACGGTCGCCGCCGCGGCCGGTATCACCGACCCGGCGTCGGGCAACAACACCGCGACCGACACGGACACGCTTGCGCCCAGCGCCAATCTGGCGATCACGAAAACCGATGGCGTGACGACCGCGGCGCCAGGCGGCACGGTGAGCTACACGATCACCGCGTCCAATTTGGGGCCGAGCAACGCGCCGGGTTCGACGGTCGCCGACACCTTCCCGGCAGCGCTGACGTGCTCGTGGACATGTGTGGGAGCCGGTGGCGGTACGTGCACGGCGTCCGGATCGGGCAACATCAACGCCTCGGTCAATCTGCCGAGCGGCGGCAGCGTGACCTACGCGGCCAGTTGCAACATCTCCGCCGCGGCGACCGGATCGCTGGTCAACACCGCTACGGTCGCTGCCGCGGGCGGCATCACCGATCCGACCCCTGGCAACAACAGCGCGACCGATACCGACACGCTGTCGCCGAGCGCCAATCTTGGGATCACGAATACCGACGGCGTGACGACGGCGACACCGGGCGGCTCGGTGAATTACACGATCACCGCAACGAATGCGGGGCCGAGCAACGCGCCGGGTTCGACGGTGGCCGATACATTCCCGGCGTCTCTGACGTGCTCGTGGACCTGCGTTGGTGCGGGCAGTGGTACCTGCACCGCGTCCGGATCGGGCAACATCAACGATACCGCCGGCCTGCCAAGCGGAGGCAGCGTGACGTACACGGCCAGCTGCAACATTTCCGCATCGGCCACCGGTTCGCTCAGCAATACAGCGACAGTGACGGCGCCGGTCGGCACGACCGACCCGGCTTCTGGCAACAACACTGCGACTGATACCGACACGCTGGCACCAAAGGCCGACCTTGCAATAACCAAGTCCGATGGCGTGACGACAGCGACTCCGGGGGGCTCGGTGAACTACACGATCACGGCGTCGAATACCGGTCCGAGCAACGCGCCGGGTTCGACGGTAGCCGATACGTTCCCGGCATCGCTGACCTGTTCGTGGACCTGCGTCGGAGCAGGCGGCGGTACGTGCACGGCATCCGGCTCAGGCAACATCAACGATTCGGTCAACCTGCCGAGCGGCGGTAACGTCACCTACACGGCGAGTTGCGCGATTGCGGCGGGCGCGACGGGCTCGCTTGGCAACATTGCAACGGTCACGGTGCCAGGCAGCGTGACCGATCCGACGCCTGGCAACAACACCGCGACCGACACCGACACACTGTCGCCCAGTGCCAATCTCGGGATCACGAACAACGACGGCGTGACCACGGCGACACCGGGTGGCTCGGTCACCTATACGATCACCGCGTCGAATGCGGGACCGAGCAATGCGCCGGGTTCGACGGTGTCCGATTCGTTCCCCGCATCGCTGACTTGTTCGTGGACGTGCGCCGGTTCTGGCAGCGGCACGTGTACGGCGTCGGGGTCCGGCAACATCAACGACCCGGTCAACTTGCCGAGTGGCGGCAGCGTCACCTATACGGCCAGCTGCACCGTCGGCGCCGGCGCGACCGGTTCGCTGGTGAACGCCGCGACGGTGGCTGCCGCGGGCGGAATTGCCGATCCAAGCTTGGGCAATAACAGTGCGACCGATACCGACACGCTAGCGCCGAACGCCAATCTCGCAATCACGAACACCGATGGCGTGACGACGGCAACGCCAGGCGGATCGGTGAACTACACAATCACGGCATCGAACCCCGGCCCGAGCAACGCGCCGGGTTCGACTGTGGCCGATACGTTCCCCGCGTCGCTTACGTGCTCGTGGACTTGTGTCGGTTCCGGCAGTGGCACGTGCACGGCATCGGGGTCGGGCAACATCAACGACCCGGTTAACTTGCCGAGTGGCGGCAGCGTGACCTACACGGCCAGCTGCACGCTTGGTGCAGGCGCGACCGGTTCGCTGGTGAACACTGCGACGGTGGCTCCCGCGGGCGGTGTGACCGATCCAACTCCGGGCAACAACAGCGCGACCGATACCGACTCGTTGTCCCCCAGCGCCAATCTCGGCATCACGAATACCGATGGCGTGACGACGGCAACACCAGGCGGATCGGTGAGCTACACAATCACGGCATCGAACCCCGGACCGAGCAACGCGCCGGGTTCGACGGTGGCCGATACATTCCCGGCAGCGCTGACCTGCTCGTGGACCTGCGTTGGAGCCGGCGGCGGTACGTGCACGGCGTCCGGATCGGGCAACATCAATAACTCGGTCAACCTGCCGAGTGGCGGCAGTGTCACCTACACGGCCAGTTGCAATATCTCCGCCGCGGTGACCGGATCGCTAGTCGACACGGCGACTATCGCGGTGCCTGCAGGAGTCACCGATCCAACACCAGGCAACAACAGCGCGACCGATACCGACACGCTGGCGCCCAGTGCCAATCTCGGCATCACGAATACCGATGGCGTGACGACGGCAACGCCGGGCGGATCGGTGACCTACACGATCGCCGCAACGAATGCCGGGCCGAGCAACGCGCTGGCGTCGACGGTGGCCGATACGTTCCCGGCGTCTCTTACCTGCTCGTGGACTTGCGTCGGTTCCGGCAGCGGTACGTGCACGGCATCCGGTTCGGGCAACATCAACGACTCGGTGAATTTGCCCAGCGGCGGCACCGTGACATTTACGGCAAGTTGTACGGTTGGTGCTGGCGCGACCGGTTCGCTGGTGAACACCGCGACGGTGGCTCCCGCGGGCGGCACTACCGATCCAACCCCGGGCAACAACAGCGCGACCGACACCGATACGCTGGCGCCGAGCGCCAATCTCGGCATCACGAACAGCGACGGCGTGACGACGGCGACACCAGGCGGATCGGTGAACTACACAATCACGGCATCGAACCCCGGCCCGAGCAACGCGCCGGGTTCGACGGTGGCCGATACCTTCCCTGCGTCGTTGACCTGCTCGTGGACTTGTGTCGGAGCTGGCAGTGGTACCTGCACGGCGTCCGGCTCAGGAAACATCAACGATACCGTCGGCCTGCCGAGCGGCGGCAGCGTGACCTACACGGCCAGTTGTTCGATTGGCGCCGGCGTGACGGGCTCGCTGATCAACACGGCGACTGTTGCGGCGCCGGCAAGCGTCACCGATCCGACTCCAGGCAACAACAGTGCAACCGACACCGACACGCTGTCGTTGAGCGCGAATCTCGGCATCACGAATACCGACGGCGTGACCACGGCGACACCGGGTGGATCGGTCAGCTACACGATCACCGCGTCGAACGCCGGGCCGAGCAACGCGCTGGCTTCGACGGTCGCCGACACGTTCCCTGCGTCGCTGACCTGTTCGTGGACTTGCGGCGGTTCCGGCAGCGGCACCTGCACCGCGTCCGGATCGGGCAACATCAACGACTCGGTCAATCTGCCGAGCGGCGGCAGCGTGATCTACACGGCCAATTGCACGATTGCCGCTGGCGCAACCGGATCACTCGGCAATACGGCGACTGTCGCTGCGCCGGTCGGTGTGATCGACCCGACGCCAGCCAACAACAGCGCAATCGATACCGACACGTTGAGCGTCCAGGCCGACATCGCTGTGACGCTGAGCGACAGCCGCTCCTTCGCACAGGTCGGTGACACGCTCGATTACGTCATCGAAGTCACCAATCCTTCCGGGCCGAGTATCGCGATTGCGAACGTCAGCGATGCATTGCCGGCCGAGCTGGACGGCGGGTCCTGGACGTGCACGCCGATCCCGGACCCCGGAACGATCTGCCACGGCGGCACCGGCAACACGCTCAGCGACGCGGCGACGATTCCGGTCGGCGGCAAGGCCTCGTATCTCTACTCGGCCACGTTGCAGTCGGACGACGCGCTCGATCTCGTCGTCAACACGGCGTCCGCGAGTCTTGCAAGTGGATCGGATCCAACGCCAGCCAACAACAGCGCCAGCGATACCGACATCGTCGTGATCTTCCGCGACGGGTTCGACGGCGGCGCATCGTTGCTTGCCAACGTCAATGCTGCCGGCAGCAGCCATGTCACGGCGCAAATGCAAGTCGATGCCGGCCTGCTCGCGCACGTCGGCATCGTGCCGGTCGATATCGCGAGCGGCCGTTCGCCGGACGGCAAGCGGTTGTTCGTGTTGCAGATCGCGCGTTTCGGCAGCGACGTGGCATTGCGCACGCTGGCCACGGATGCGCGCGGCATGAACCTGATGTCCGAGTGGCAAACCGTCGACCTGGTCCACCACGTGCTGGAGTTTGCCTGGCAATCCGCAGGGGAGGGTCAACGCGACGGTTACGTTGCGGCCGCCGCCGGTGGCCCGCCGGTGCTCATCGATGCGCGCCCCACCACAGATCGCCTGACGCGCCTGCTGATCACGGTCGATCACGATGTGCCTTGGCTGCTGTTGATCGACCGGTAAATGGGGCGCGGAGCGCTCCGGGTCGGAGCGCTCCGCGCCACGTGCGGTCAATCCAGGCGCTTGCTCGTGCGCGAGATCGCGATCGTCATCATGACCACGATGAACACGCCGAGCGCCGCGAGCTCCGGCCACAGGTCGCGCAGGCCCGCGCCGCGCAGCATGATGCCGCGGATCAGGCGGATGAAATGCGTCATCGGCAGGACCTCCGCGATCCACTGCGCCGGCCATGGCATGCCGGCGTACGGGAACATGAAGCCGGACAGCAGGATCTGCGGCAGGAACGTGAAGAACGCGATCTGCATCGACTGGAATTGCGTCTGCGCGAGCGTCGAGATGAACACGCCGAGCGCGAGCGAGGCGACGATGAAGACGAGCGAACTGGCATAGACGTCGATCAGGCTGCCGCGGATCGGCACGTTGAAGATCAGCACGCCAAGCACGAGCACGACGGTGACCTGGACCAGGCCAATGGCAATGAACGGCAGCACCTTGCCGATCGTCAATTCGCCCGCCGATACCGGCGTGGCGATCAGGAATTCGAGGTTGCCGCGTTCGCGTTCGCGCACCAGCGCCATCGCCGTGAACAGAACCATCGTCATCGTCAGGATCACGCCGATCAGGCCGGGCACGGTGTTGACCGGCGCGCGCCGCTCCGGATTGTAGAAATTCACAATTTCCACATTGCCCAGGGTCTGGTTCGGGTTCACCGCGCCGCCGGGATTCAGCGCCGAGTCGAGCGGCAATCCGGCGAGCTGGCGCGCAGCCTGCTGGATAACCTGGTCCGAGCCGTCGACGACGATCTGCAGCGGCACGCGGTCGCGCGTCGCCAGGCGCCGTTCGAAGTCCGGCGGTATCACCAGCGCCGCGCTGATCTTGCCGGCGCGCAGAAGTTCGTCGATCTGCTGCGGATCGGCAAGCCGATACTTGAAGTTCATGACGTCGGTCTGGCCGAGCTGGGCGACGACTTCGCGCGAATGCACGGTCTGCGCCTGGTCGAGCACCGCGGCGTCGAGATTGCGGATGTCGAGGTTGATCGCGTAGCCGAACAGCAGCAGTTGCATCGTCGGTATGCCGACCATCATCGCGAAGGTCAGGCGGTCGCGGCGCAGCTGGCGCAGTTCCTTGACGACGATCGACAGCAGGCGGCGCAGGTTCATGCGTGCGCCTCCGCTGGCTTCGGGGCGCGTGGCTCGCGCTTGGTTGCGGCGACGAACACGTCCTCGAGGTTCGGTGGGGTCGGCTCGACGCGCGCGGCGATGCCGGCCTCTTTCAGGTGTTGCGCGATCGTGTCGCGGGCGTTGTCGCCATCGCGGGTCAGCACGCGCAGGTTCGCGCCGACCTGCGCGAGCGCGACGACGTCGGGAAAACCGGTCAGCGCCGCCTGCGCCTTGCGCGGCGCTTCGCATTCGACCAGCAGCGCAACGCCGGGCAGCGCATCCATCAACTCCTGCGGGCTGCCGTCGGCGACGAGCTTGCCGTGATCGAGTATCGCGAGGCGATGGCAGCGTTCGGCTTCGTCCATCAGATGCGTCGACACGAGAATCGTCGTGCCGGCGTCGACGAGATCGAACAACGAGTCCCAGAATTCACGCCGCGATTGCGGATCGACCGCGCTGGTCGGCTCGTCGAGCAGGAGCAGGTCGGGCTTGTGCAGCACTGACGCCGCCAGCGCGAGGCGCTGCTTCTGTCCGCCCGACAGCGTGCCGGCGAGCCGGTCGCGCAGGTCGCCGAGCCAATAGCGCTCGAGCAATTCGGCGATGCGCGTCCGCGCTTGCGCGCGCGTGAATTCGTGCACGGCGGCGACGAAGTCGAGGTTCTCGTCGACGGTGAGGTCTTCGTACAGGGAAAACCTCTGCGTCATGTAACCGATGCGGCGCTTGAGCTGTTCGGCCTGCTCGGGAATGCGGAAGCCGAGCACTTCGATCTCGCCGGCGGTCGGCAGCAGCAGGCCGCAGAGCATGCGGATCGTCGTCGACTTGCCCGAGCCGTTCGGACCGAGGAAACCATAAACCTGCGCGCGGCCGACATTGAGGTCGAGGTGGTCGACCGCGACCACGTTGCCGAACTTGCGCGTCAGCCCGCGCGCCCGGATCGCCAGTTCGTTGTTGGGACGAGCTTCGCCAGTCGAGTTGTGTCGGCCTGAACGAGCCGCTCCTTCCCCCGCGTGCGGGGGAAGGTTGGGATGGGGGCTGCTCTGCGACACGATGCTATTTGCCGGCAACCGGCGTTGCCTGGCACGGCAACCCTGCAGGAAGCTTGCGCGCATCGTCGCCGTCGAGACCGAGTTCGGCGCGATAGACGAGGCGGCTGGCGTCGTCGCCGGTCAGCGCATAGTACGGGGTGAAGCTCGCTTCGCTGGCAATGCGCAACGCGGTTGCCGTGAACGCATGCTCGATGCCCTGAACCTTTACGCTGAACCGCGCGCCCTGGTTCATGCCGACACGTTGCGGTTCCGGAACGAATACACGCGCATACGGCGCGTCGCCGACCAGGAAGCTGACGACGCCAGCCCCCTGAGGTGGACGGTCGCCGAGCTTGAACGGCAGCGTGTCGACGCGGCCGGCACGCGGCGCGCGCACGCTCAGGCGTTCAAGCGTGACGGTAAGCTGCGTGACGCTCGCCTGCGCCTGCGCGAGCGCGGCTTCGCCCTGCGCGAGATCTTCCGGGCGCGTGCCGTGCAGCAGTTCAGCCAGATTGGCACGAGCCGCGTTCTCGTCGGCATCGGCCTGGCGCAGCGCAGCGTTCGCATTGTCGAGATCGGCCTGGGGCTGGGCGCCAGCTTGCGTACTCTTGCGGACGCGGTCGCGCGCGATACGGGCATTCGCCGCCGTGGCTTGTGCCCGTGCCAGCGCGGCGCGCGAGGCATCGATCGTCTCGACGCGTGCGCCATGGCGCAGTTCGTCGAGGGCGGCGGTCAGGCGTTGCTCGTCGGCGCGCGCCGCATCGAGCTGCGCCTGCGTGCGCCGCGGATCGAGCGTCAGCAACAACTGATGTGCGTCGACCACATCGCCTTCCTTGACCAGGATCTGCGTGATCGGCTCGGACACTTCGGCCGGCACCGCGATGCGGTCCCATTCGAGCGTGCCGAGCAGCGGCGGTGGAGCGCTGCTGCGGTTGCAGCCGGCCAGCGCCGCAACCGCCGCCGCCAGGAAGAATATACTTTTTAGCATCGTCTTCATCGTGAAATTCTCCTCGCGCATCAGCCGAGTCCGATGCCGCGATCGAGCAGCGCCAGCGTGTGCAAGCGCAGCGCCTCGTTGTCGATGTCGTCGGCGCGGAACATGCCACGCCAGATCGGCGCGCTGGCGGCAGTGAACAGGGTGAGACCAATCAGCGACACGACGAGCAGGCGCGGATCGAGATCCGGATTGAGCCCGCCACGCTTCTGCGCCGCGCGAAACTGTTGCTCCAGTTGCTGCGGAATCAGCGGCGCGATGCGCTGCATGACCAGTTCGCGCAGTGCGCCGCCCTCGCACAACACTTCGCGCGCCCACAGCGGCGGAAACCACGGGTAGCGTTCGATCAGGCTGAATGCTGCTCCGACAAACCCGGCGATCAGCGCGGCGCTTTCGCCTGCGCTCTGTTGCAGAGCCTCGCGCATCTGGCCGACGACCGGCATCAGGCGCTCGGCGATCAGGGTTTCCACGAGCTGCGGTTTGCTGCCGAAGTAGTAGTGCAGCAGTGCCGGCGTCACTCCGGTCGCGCGCGCGATATCGCGCAGGCTGGTCGCGGCGATGCCGCGCGTCGCGAACAGGTCCAGTGCGGCGTCGAGCGCGCGCGCGCGCAGGTCCGGCTCGGTGGTCATTCGCGGACGGCCCGGCTGGCGCAGTCTGGCGTGCGTTGCTCTTGCCATGCCCGGACTATAAATTAATCGTGCAATTAATTTCAAGCGATCAGAAGAATGGAGCGTCAGGATCAGCCGGTGCGACCGGCGTGTTGCAGGCTCCCTGCCTGGCGGCAGCGGTCACGGTAAGCTCGATCGTTTCGTGGCAACATGCAAGGCGATCGAAGGCGTCGCGACGGTTGGGCTTGCAGGTGATGTGAATTCGTATCGATGGGGTCCCCGGAAAAGGGCGGTGTACGTCTGTGAGCAGGTGGGAGCGCCGGACAGGTCGCGCCGTGTCCCGAATTGCTTATTGCATGGCGATGAACGCAACGTACGGCGTCACCCGGAGCCTGATCCGGACTTGAAGTTGGCAGAACAGGAACCCGAGTGTCGGTAGCCGTAATCCAGACCCTTTCTCCCGCCTGGATCGCGCCGTTGGCCAACGGCGTCGCGCTCCTGCTCGCGCTCGGCTTCCGGCGCAATCGCGCGGTCCTGGTCCTGCTCGTGCTGGCGCTCAGCGCATTTGCGTGGGCCGGCTATCCGGCCGGAGCACGCGGGCATGAAGACGCCGCTCTGATGTTCGCGCCCTGGCTGCTGCTTGCGGCTGCGGCGATGCCGGAACGAGGCCTGCTTGCGCGGCGCAATCTGCTGTTGCTGTTCGTCATTGCCGTCGCTGTCTGGCTGAGCGTCGACGCACCGGCGCATGTATGGTCCGCTCTGCGCGCCGCCCTGCCGTTCGGCGCGTTGCCGTGGACGGCCGGCACGGTCGCTTCGGTCCTGATCCTCATCGCCGCTGGCTTATGTCTGCTGCGCTGGGTGCTGCGCGGCGGGCCGATGGAGGCGGGCCTGAGCATCGTCCTGGTCTGCGCCGCCGTCGCCGCCTTGCCGATCGCCCATTCCGATTACAGCATCATGGCGATGGCGCTTGCTGGCGTCTGCGCTCTTCTCGCGGTGCTGTACGCGTCATACCGCATGGCATTTGTCGACGCGCTGTCGGGCCTGCCGAACCGCCGCGCGCTCGACGAAGCACTGGCGCGCCTGTCCGGCAATTTTGCCGTCGCGATGATCGACATCGATCACTTCAAGCGCTTCAACGACACGCATGGCCATGCCGCCGGCGACCTCGTCCTCAAGGCGATCGGGCCGCAGTTGCGCAAGATCCGCGGCGGCCGTGCCTATCGCTATGGCGGCGAGGAATTTTGCGTGCTGTTCTCCGGAGCCCAATGCCGCGGTGCTGCGGCCGCGCTCGAAGCGGCGCGCTCGAGCGTCGAACAGGGCCGGGTGCGGATCCGCTCGGCGCCGCCCCCGCGGCGGCGCACCCAGGCCGTCAAGCGCAACGAAGCCGGTGACGTGCGCGTGACGATCAGCGCCGGCTTGGCCGAGCGCGACGCGACTGCGCGCGCTCCGGCCGAAGTGCTCAAGGCGGCCGACCAGGCTCTATACCGAGCCAAATCGAAAGGGCGCAACTGCGTGGTCGCCGACTAAAAGCCGGTCCTGGCGGGCCTGCGACCCGATCGCCGAAGCGCTTGCGACGTTTCGCCATACCGCGAGCGTCCTGATTCTTGGAGAGTGCGTCCGCGCCAGTCCCGAGCGCGGGTGCCTCGACCGATCCTTTGGCATTCCTGTCAGGAGGTCACCATGCGTACCACAGTGCTGGGTATCACCCTACTTGCCGTCGCCGGCGCCGGATTCGTCCAGGCTGGCGAAGTAAACATGCCGTACTCGCCGACTCCGGAGCGGCCCGTCACCGGGACGATGATCGAGCGCCCGGTCGTCACCGGTATTCCGATCGACAAATCCTATGCAGAGCTGTCGCCGGAGCAGCAGGGAATGGTCAAGGCGAACTATGGAAACCTCGGCGCGTCTGATGAGCCGCCGTATCCGCTCAATGGCCTGAAAGACATCTCGCAGCGGATCGCAAATTCGGAAGTCAGCGCCAGCGTCGACGGCGAACTTGTCATGCAAGTCGACGTCAGCAGCAGTGGCGAAGCGACCGCAGTCACGACCGTGCATTCGCCGAATCCGAGCATCGCGCGCGTCGCGACGATCGCCCTGCAGCGCGAAAGGTACAAGCCAGGTATCTGCCGCGGCCAGCCGTGTGCGATGCCGTTCATCTATCACGTCGAACTATCGTCGCCGCGCTGAGTGCAGAGACGAGAGACGAGGGCCGAGGGCCAGCGTAGGGTGGGCCTCGGCCCACCGCTCTTCAGCTGACCGCAAAAAAGAATGGCGGGCCAAGGCCCACCCTACGTGATCGTCAGCTGGCGACTTCGACCGTCATTTCGCTGAGCCTCTGCCGCGCGAACATGCGGTAGAGCATGCCGAGCACGAAGCCGGTGATCGCGCCGCTGACGTGTGCCATGTAGTTGATGTGCGACGACGCGTCATGATGATGCAGGTCGTACACATTCCAGCCAACGTGCCAGGCGACGATCACGAGCACCGGGAGCGTGAAGCGGCGCACCCAGAACAGGAACCAGAAGAAACACCAAATGCGCGCGTGTGGAAGGAGCGTCGTCAGCAGCGCCATCATGCCCATCGCCACGCCGGACAAGCCGACCGCCGGCAACCCTTCGGCCGCGGAAGCGCTGTAGCTGTAGGCCAGGCTCGTGGCGACCGCCATGGCGACGAAGCTCAGCGAAAAATGCAGCGGACCGAGCACGCATTCGACGCATGAGGCGAAGATGAAGAAGAAGAACAGGTTGCCGAGCAGGTGGTCCCAGCTGGCGTGCGCGAATGTCGACGTGATCATTGTCACGACGTTGAACTGATCCGGACGGTACGCGATCTTGTCGGTCAGCGCCTTTGGCACCAGCGCTTCGAAATCCGCGTAGGCGCTCGTGATCGTGTCCCGCTTGTACTTCAAGTCCTCGGCCTTGTCGCGATAGAAATCGAGGTTGCGTACCGAATGCGCGAGCGCCGAGATCGTCGTTTCGCGATCATGCGATTGGCGGATCGCCATGAACACGTTCTCGCAGCCGGTGCCGACGCCGCTCTCTTCGATGTTGTCGAGCATCGCATGCAGGTTCGTGTCGAGATCCTGCGTGCAGTAGTTGCGCAGGTTGCCTTCGAACGTCGCGCCGGATTTCATCTGCGACAGGAACGTCGTCAGGCAGACCAGGCAAACCAGGATCGTCAGGAACGGCAGCCGATACAGGCTGATGTCGAGTTTGTACGGCAGGAACAGCACGGCGGGTTTGGCGGGTGCGCGATGACCTGGCTGATAATGCCAATACTACAGGGCGGAGGGCTGAGGGCCGAGGGCCAAGTCCAGAGAACAGGCGCGTGCCTCTCCTGCTCTTCAGCCCTCAGCCCTCACGCCGTACCGGGCTGCCTCAGTTTCTCAATCAGGTCAGTCAACACTTTGTCCTGGGCCGCCAGGTGCTCCTGTATCTGGATCGCCTCGTGCAGGATCGCTTCGGCGTCATTGTAGGTGTCGGCCGAGCGCTTGTCCGACGCCGCACCCTCGACTTTCTGGCC
>DASRTK010000220.1:0-6134 GCA_035655975.1 Rudaea sp. | reverse complement strand
ACACGCAGCTCGACGTCGCCGAGCTGTTCGCCGAGCGCGGAGAATATTCGTATCGCGGCGGCTGGAACCCGGCGGCCGTCATCGCTCTGGCGTGCGGCGTGTTGCCGAACCTGCCGGGGTTTCTGAACGCGGCGTTCCCGGATGCGTTTGCCGGCGTGCCGACGTTGTTCAAGACTGTGTATACCTATGCCTGGTTTGCCGGGCTGGCGATCTCGGCGCTGGTTTATGCAGCGCTGATGCGCCAAACCCGCGCGCGCGCCGGCGAGGTCGCCGCGCATGTATAGTCGAACGATACCGATGCAAATATCGCCGTCATTCCCGCGAAAGCGGGAATCCATTTGCCTTTGCCGGGAAAGCGAAGATCAAAATGGATTCCCGCTTCCGCGGGAATGACGGAAGAAAGATACTGCTGGAGAATTCCATGTCCCTGTTGATACGCGGCGGTACCGTCCTCGATTCGACCCACGCCTACCGCGCCGACGTCCTTTGCGACGACGGCAAAATCGTACAAATCGCATCGGCAATCGATGCACCGGCCGGCGCGGAAATCGTCGATGCCGGCGACCGCTATGTGATTCCCGGCGGCATCGATCCGCACACGCACATGCAACTGCCGTTCATGGGCACGGTCGCGAGCGACGATTTCTACAGCGGCACGGCGGCGGGCCTGGCCGGCGGCACGACCAGCATCATCGACTTCGTGATTCCGAACCCGCAGCAGTCGCTGCTGGAGGCTTTTCACCTGTGGCGTGGCTGGGCCGAGAAGGCGGCTGCGGACTACGCGTTCCACGTCGCCGTGACCTGGTGGGACGACAGCGTGCATCGCGAGATGGAAATCCTCGTGCGCGAACACGGTGTCGCCAGCTTCAAGCACTTCATGGCCTACAAGAACGCGATCATGGCCGACGACGAAGTGCTCGTTAACAGTTTCCGCCGTGCGCTCGAGCTCGGCGCCTTGCCGACCGTGCACGCCGAAAACGGCGAGCTCGTGTTCCAGCTGCAGAAGGAAATCGTCGCGAAGGGGATCACGTCACCGGCCGGGCATCCGTTGTCGCGTCCGCCGGCAGTCGAGGCCGAAGCGGCCAATCGCGCGATCCGCCTGGCCGAGGTGATCGGCGTGCCGCTGTACATCGTGCACAACTCGGCGAGGCAATCGGTCGAAGCAATCGCGCGCGCGCGCGGCGAGGGTCAGCGCGTGTTCGGCGAAGTGCTGGCCGGGCACCTGCTGATCGACGACTCGGTCTACCTCGATCCGGATTTCACGCGCGCCGCAGCCCACGTCATGAGCCCGCCGTTCCGGCCGAAGGAGCATCAGGAATTCCTGTGGAAGGCGCTCCAGGCCGGCCATCTGCAAACAACGGCGACCGACCACTGCTGCTTCTGCGCACCGCAGAAGGCGGCCGGCCGCGACGACTTCACGAAGATCCCGAACGGTTGCGCCGGCATCGAGGATCGCATGTCGCTGCTCTGGCACTACGGCGTCGAAACCGGCCGGCTGACGCCGAGCGAATTCGTCCAGGTCACCTCGACCAATGCCGCGCGCATCTTCAACCTGTATCCGCGCAAGGGCGCGGTCGAGGTCGGCGCGGACGCGGACCTCGTCGTCTGGGATGCGAACGCATCGCGCACGATCTCGGCGAAAACGCATCACCAGAACGTCGACTTCAATATCTTCGAGGGCCGCACGGTCAACGGCGTCGCGAATGCCACGATTGCGGCCGGAAAAGTCGTCTGGAGCGGCGGCGCGCTGCGCGCCGAGCGCGGCGCCGGCCGCTATCTCGCGCGCAAACCTTTCGCGCCGTATTTCGAGGCGAACAGCAAGCGCAAGGCAACGACCGCTGCCGCCAGGGCCTGAAGAACGGCCTTAGCGGACAGCGCGGATATTCAGTCCGCGCAGGTCGGTTTCCTCGTTGTCGTGGCGGCGACGATGATCGACGACACGCAGGCCCCCGCTGCGCGGGCGACCGGCCAAACGCGACAACCACTCTCCCAGGCTTGTCAGCCAACCGTGCCGTGAAGTGGCGGCAGTCTCACGTCGCAACGACCCGAACATTTCTTTCAGGCGGTTGCCGCCTTTCTGGCCGAGTGCATCAGCGACTGCCTGCCTGGCCTCTTCGAGCGACTCGAACAATTCGACTTGGCGAATCGGCCGCGCGTGTTCCCACCAGACCAGCATGTACTGCCCCGACCAGGGTCCCGAGATTCCTGCGACCGCGCGGCCGCTCTGGTACGCGACCGAGGCGAAACCTTCGTAGTGCGGCTGCCACACGACGACGCCACGACGCCGACGCGGTGCAGGGCGCGGCGTGCTGGGATCGGAGGTTGGGACAGTCATCAGCAGCATTTTTGGGAACGGAATCTGGATCGGAAAACCCGCCGTCAGGCAGCAAGTTCTGTGCCACACGAGGTCCGGCGGCTATCGATGGCTGTGTGGCAGGCGGGATCGCGATGGGACAGTCCAAGGTGCCGCCTCGAGCCGACGCCGTCGGTCGCAAAACGGCACCCATGTGCGCATGCCGGGCAGCCCGAGAACTTGCGCAGCTTCGCGGACGATTCAGCAACTGCAAGGATTGCCGCTCACTGCGCGCGCGATTCTGCGTTCGCGGAGGATGGCGCCGGGCGCACGAACCCGAGCGCGAACACGATCGCCGCGAGAACAAGATAGGCGCCGGCAAACTGCCAGACGAGAAACCGCTCGCTCGATTCCAGCAGCCACGGCAGGTAGATACCGCCGCTCGGCTCGACCGAATGGATCACGCCGAACACCGTCAGCAGCGCGCCCAGCAACAGGATCGCGCCCGCGCGCGCGCGCCGCAGGTCGACCAGCGCGACGACGAAGCTCGCCCAGACCATCGAGGTGATGATGAAACCGTTGCCGAGCATGACGATCACGGCAAGTTCGGGCAGGCCGCCGTCGGCCGCGGCGAACAGGTGGATGAACTGGTCCGGCGGGACGATGCCCGGATCACCGAGCTTGATCGCGAGCATGCGCGCGATCGGCGGAAAGAACGCAAAGACCACGGCGCCGAAGTATTTCTGCGGCGTCGCCTCGAACGCCTGCGTCGTAATGTTGATCGCGACGAAGATCAGGATCGGCGCCAGCACGGCGACAGGAATCCATTCGATCAGGTTCGCGATCCAGCCGAACACCCCGCCTAGGCCGATGAACAGGCCGGTCAGAAGCGTGTACGCCGTGCGACCGCCCATCGCCTTGTAGGCCGGCTGGCCTATGTACGGCGTCGTTTGCGCGGCGCCGCCGCAGACGCCGGCAATCAGCGTCGCAACGGCTTCGGTCAACAGGATGTCGCGCACCGGATAATCGTCACCGGCGGCGCGCGCGCTTTCGGTCACGTTGATGCCGCCGACAACCATCAGCAAACCGAACGGCAGGATCAACGGCAGGTAGGGCACGGTGTACTTGAAGCCATCGATGAAGCCGAGCGTCGGCCACGGCAGGTCGAAGCGCCACTGCGGCGCGACTGGAACGTGGAAACCCGGGCCGAGCAGGTCGAACGGTCCGAGCGCGTAGTACAGGATCGTCGCGACGAGCACGGCGAACAGCACGTCCGGCAGGCGTCCGGGAATCGGCGCGCGCGCGACCAGCGCATAGATCACGATGCCGAGCCCGGCAAAGCCGACCACGGGAACGCGCATGATCTCGACCAGCGGAAAGAATCCCATCAGCACGAGCGCAATGCCGGCGATCGATCCGAGCAGCCCGGCGCGCGGCACATGGCGCTGGACCGCCGCGCCGAAGAACGACAGGACGAATTTCAGGATTCCCATCTCGACCAGCGCCGCCATGCCGAGCTGCCAGGTCGCGATCGCGGCGGCGTGCTCGTCCATGCCTTGCTGCTTGAACGCGACAAAGGCAGGACCGAGCACGAGCAGGGCCATGCCGATCGTCGTCGGCGCGTCGACGCCGAGCGGCATCGCGGTGGCGTCGACGCGGCCCTGGCGCCGCGCCATCCAGGTGTAGATCGCGTCGCCGACCAGCACGCCGAGCGCGGTGCCCGGCAGCATGCGCGTGACGAGCACGTCGGCCGGGAAATGGAAGATGCCGATCAGCGCGGCGGACAGGAACGCGAGCACCGACAGGTTGTCGATGACGAGCGCGAGAAATCCGTTGAGGTCGCCGGCGGTAATCCAGCGGCGCGATTGCGGGTAGGAACCGTGCGACATATCCGTACAGGATACGTCAACGGCGGCTCTGCGCGGCGATTGGCACGCCGGCGGACACACGACCAAATTAGGTCGTCATTCCCGCGAAAGCGGGAATCCACTTTGATCTTGTCTGTTTGATCCAAAAGCAAAAATGGATTCCCGCTTTCGCGGGAATGACGCCTGCTAAGAATTTCCCGGTCCGCTAGGACGACAGGACTTCGGGGCGACGGGCGCCTACGTAGTGGCGTGCCCAGTACTGGTCGCCGAGCTCATCGACGCGCACGCGCTTGCCGGTCGACGGCGAGTGGATGAAGCGGCCGTTGTCGAGATAGATGCCGACGTGCGAGATGCCCTTGCCGCGCGTGTGGAAGAAGACCAGATCGCCGGTCTTGAGATCATTGCGCGCGACGCGGACGCCGGCTTCGGCCTGGCTGATCGAATTGTCCGGGAGGTCGATGCCGAGCGCCTGGGCAAACACATACTGGACGAAGCCGCTGCAATCGAAACCGGTGGACGGCTCGCGGCCGCCGCGGCGATAGCGGATGTCGCGCAGCTTCATGGCCATTTCGACGAGCATTTCGCGCGGCGCATAGGACGTCGCAGCAGGAATCTCGACTGGCGTCTGAGACGATTCGAACGACAGTGACGCCGGCTCGAATCCCGGCGCTGGCGCCGCGAGCTCGATCGGCAGCGACAACGCTTCGAGCGCTTGGTCGCTGATTTCGCAATTCGGTGTCGGCACCCACGGAGTGGCCGCAAACGCAGGAATTACGCTGGCAAAAAGAAACACGGCCGCTGTTGTGCGGGTCAATCGCATACGTCTGGAGCCCCTAGTTACTTACCGAACCACCGCCCCCTGGAGCGGCGAGTCGGCAACGTATCAAAGGCATTGTTGGAATCCTGTTAATCGAACGACGAGCGGCAATTCTGGTGCGCAAGCGGTTGATTTAACGTAAGCTTCTCGTTTTAAGCCGGTAAAGACCGGGCTCAGGACCTCGAGGAACTGCCCCATGCGCATCTGCGTCTATGCCGCGTCCAGTCAGCAAAGTGCGGACGCGTACCGCACCGCCGCCTTCGACCTTGGCCGGCAACTCGCCACGGCCGGCTGCAGCGTGGTTTACGGTGGCGGTTCGGCCGGCTCGATGGGTGCGATTGCCGACGGCGCCCTGTCGGCAGGCGGCGAAGTCATCGGCGTGCTGCCGCGCTTCATGGCCGATCTGGAATGGGGCCATGCCGGCCTGACCCAGCTCGAACTCGTCGAGGACATGCGCGAGCGCAAGCATCGACTGCTGACCGGATCGGACGCGGTCGTCGCGCTGCCGGGCGGCTGCGGCACGCTCGAGGAACTGTTCGAGGCGATCACGCTCAAGCGCCTGGGCCTGTACTTCAATCCGATCATCCTGCTGAACACGCTGGATTTCTACAGGCCGCTGCAGACCTTCATGCAACAGGTGATCGGCGAGCGCTTCATGAATCCCGAGCACGCGGCGATGTGGTCGCTCGTCGACAAACCGGAGGAAGTATTGCCGGCCATCCGGAATACGCCGCGTTGGCTGGAGAACGCGCGCGACTATGCGGTCGTGCGTTAGGAAGTGATCGGAGGTACGCCCCCTCCAAAACTTCTCGATGGCGCGAGGGAAGTAGCGCGCTTTAGCCCTCCCCTTCAAGGGGAGGGTTGGGTGGGGATGGTGGTGCAGTTACTTCGTGAAAAGCAGCCCCTCGCCCCAACCCTCTCCCCATCGATAGAGCCGATGGGGAGAGGGGGCAAGGAGCGACGGGCGCCTCTATCTGCATCGAGCGAGGCTATTGCGCGACGCGCGGGTCAGTCTTCGCTGGCGCCATGCCCGGCATCGGGATCGTCGAGAAAATCCGATCCGGCCGCTTCAGCATCCTCGCCGGCCTGCTCCGCGTCGGCCGCAGGCGCGCCGCGCTCGCTGCGTTCGACCTGTTTCTGCCAGCGCGTCTTGATC
>DASRTK010000219.1:0-4508 GCA_035655975.1 Rudaea sp. | reverse complement strand
AGCCCACGGCAAAGGCCTCGGCGTTGTCGACGTCTACGATCCGAACGGCGTGCTGCTGGATCGCGTTGCGACGCATGGCAACCTCAACGCACCGTGGGGCATCGCGATGGCGCCGGCCGGATTCGGCAAGTTCAGCAACAGCCTGCTGATCGGCAACTTCGGTGACGGCTCGATCAACGCCTACGATTCAAGAACCCATGAAGCGCTCGGTCAACTGCGCGGGCAAGACGGCAAGGCGATAAAGATCGATGGACTGTGGGCATTGGAATTCGGCAATGGTTTCAACAGCCAGCCGGTCAACACGCTGTTCTTTACTGCCGGACCCGGCGATGAGAACGACGGAGTCTTTGGTCGCATCGACCCGCCCGCGCCGAGCACGCACGGCGGTGGCGGAGGCGGTGGTGGCGACGACGGCCAAGGCGACGACGACCAGGGCTAACCGCCAGGAATCTCGGGCAATTCGGAACGTGTGGCCGCCTGCGTGCGGCCACACGCTATTTCGACGTACGCAAGACCAAGGTCGAGGCCAACAGCAATCCGCCGAGCACGACGAACAGCCAGAAAAATGGTTTGCCGGTGTAGGCAACCGTCGCAGCGCCCGTGATCACGTAGAACACTCCAACCAGCGACGGTGCGAAGTACGCGCGCGCACCGCCACGGATTCGCCACCAGTTCCACACGCATATCGCGCCAAGCACGAACATGCAGCCGCTGCAGAAATGCCAGACGGCCAAGACGACCGAAACCGTTCCGGCATCGAGCGCGGGAGCCTTGGCGAACTCCTCCGCGAGGCGTCCAGCGTTCGAATCATGGCCGAATGCGCCGAGCCCGATGGCGATGCTGGTCAACAGAAACACGATCGAAGCGATCTTGCGCACCATGCAGAAGTCTCCGGATCACGCCGTCCGCGCAGCAGCAGACCGCGATAACTTACACGGATTTCACGGACAAAAAAACCTGGCGCCTCACTGGAAACAGTCGCTGAAAATTATGCCGATCGGTCCGAATTCGATCGCGCCGCTATTGCATCGCAGCTGGCTGTCATCGTCCGGACCGCATCCAAGGGATGTACAGCGGCGCCGACCACGCGGTAAGGTTGAGGACCACGCTACGAGATTCCCAAGCACAACATGTTCAGCCGCGCCATCGTCCGTCCACCCTCCGCCAACCTTGGATCCGGACTCACCAGTGCGGCGATGGGCAAACCCGATATCGCTCTGGCGCTCCATCAGCACGCGCTTTACTGCGCGGCGCTCGAGCAGTGCGACCTGACCCTGACACGCCTGCCGCCGGATGCGGATTTTCCTGACTCCACGTTCGTCGAAGACACGGCGATCGTCACGCCCTTCATGTCAATCCTGACGCGGCCAGGGGCACCGAGCCGCCAGGGCGAAGTTGCCGGCATTGCCGCGACGCTGCCGCAATTCTATTCGTCGGTGCATTCGATCGTCGCGCCGGGCACGGTCGACGGCGGCGACATCTGCCAGGCCGGCGATCACTTCTTCATCGGACTTTCCGAGCGCACCAACGAAGCGGGCGCGCGCCAGCTTGCGGCGATACTCGCCGAAGAAGGCTACACCTACATCACCGTCGACATTCGCGGCATCGAAGGCATCCTGCATCTGAAGAGCGGCATCTCCTGGCTCGGCGACGGCCGGCTGGTCCTGATGGATGCGCTGGCCAGGCACGCGGCGTTTCGCGACTATGAAATAGTGCGCGTCGACGCCGACGAAAGCTACGCGGCGAATTGCCTGCGCGTGAACGACCAGGTGATCCTCGCGGCGGGTTTCCCGCTGTTCGAGTCGGCCGTGCGCGCGCTCGGTTATCCTGTCATCGCGCTGGACATGTCCGAGTTCCGCAAAATGGACGGCGCGCTGACTTGTCTCTCGCTGCGATTCTGAAAATGGGGTACACCATGTCGAACGAAATCGGCCGCCGGGAATTCCTGATTGCCGGCGGCGCACTCGCCGGGCTGGCGGCTTTGCCTGCGACCGCGTTCGCCGCTGGTGCCGGCGGCACGCCGGGCTGGGCCGGATACGCCAACGCCACCGTCATCGACGCCTGTGGCAGCCCGGGCCGCTCGAGTACCGCTCCGGAACGACTGCCGCTCGATGCCGGCGAACTGGCCGACATCCGTGCCTCCGGTCTTACGGCGATGAACTTCACCGTCGGCAGCGTCGGCAGCTACGCGAACGACTTCGACGAAACGATCAGCAACATCGCGTATTGGGACCGGGAAATCGCCGCGCATCCCGATCTGCTCATGAAGATCACGCACGGTGCACAACTCGACGAGGCCAAGCGCGCGGGGCGCCTGGGCATCATCTACGGTTTCCAGGACACGACGATGTACGGCGAGAACCTCGACCGCTTCGACGAGTTCCACAACTTCGGCGTGCGCATCGTGCAACTCACGTACAACCGGCGCAACCTCATGGGCGACGGATGTCTCGAGCCCGGCAACGCCGGCCTGAGCAAGCTCGGACGTTCGATGGTCGAGAAGATGAATGCGCGTGGCGTGCTGCTGGACCTGAGCCACTGCGGACAGCGCACCACGCGCGAAGGCATTGAAGCGTCGACCAAACCCGTGGCGATCACCCATTCGGGCTGCATCGGGCTGGCGTCCGACATGCCGCGCAACAAGCGCGACGAGGAATTGCGCCTGCTCGCCGAGCGCGGCGGCGTGATCGGCATCTATGTCATGCCCTATTTGCGCAGTTCGGGCCAGGTCATGGCCGATGACGTCGTCAAGCACATCGACTACGCGGTGAATGTCTGCGGCGAGGATCACGTCGGCATCGGCACCGACGGAACGACATCGGCCGTCGACGCGACGCCCGAATTCAAGAAGAAGTTCGCCGACGAGATCGCAGAGCGGCAGAAGCGCGGCATCTCCGCTCCGGGCGAGCGCGCGGATTCGTTCACGTTCGCGCCGGACCTCAACCTGCCGCGCCGCTTCGAGAAAGTCGCCTGGCTGCTCTCGCAGCGCGGTTACAGCGACGCGCGCGTCGAAAAGATCCTCGGCGGCAACTTCGCGCGGTTGTTCCGCGACGTGATCGTGTAGCGCGGCCTGTTCCTTCGCGCGGGTTAGGAAACAAACTTGCTTATGTTCCCTGAAGCACGGCCCGTCGACCAAGGTCCAGCGCGGGTCCGACGGCGCGGCGTGGCGTTTTGTCAAAGCCAGCGGCGGATCCGCGCGTAGACTTCCCTGCTATCGAGCAGGTCGAGGTGATGCATGCCGTAGCCGATCCACTGCCGATCCTTGGGAAAAAGCAGCTGGCGTCTCGCGTCCTTGTGCTTTCCGAGAGCGCTCGCGAGAGGCACGAGACCGTCGCCGAGGAGTCGTTCGGCCATGTCTCCGGATTTCTTCGCAATCGATGCGGCGATCGTGCAGCACGCGACGTTTGCGGGCAGCGACAGCGCGCGTGGCTTACGGCGCGAACGCGCGAAGCGGTCCTGGTCATTCCAGTCCTCGTCGAGCATGCTGCCATGGCGCAGATCGGTGATCCCCGCGCTGCGGATCTTTCCGAGCCGCGCAAACGCCGTCGTGTACGGACTTGCATCGAGAACCGCATCGATCCAGTTGCCGCCGCGCTCGAGCGGGGCGCCGTGATGCGGAGTTCCGAGAAAAACGATCGTGCGCAGATGTTGCAGCCAAGCCTGCCCGGCCACTGCGGCGTAGTGACAGGCGCTGCGCGCGACCAGTCCGCCCATGCTGTGGCCGAGGATCGCCAGTTGATCGACAGGCACCGGCCACGCCCGCAAGAGTACCTCGAGCTGATCGGCAAACGCCTGGCCGTTTGTCGAAACGTGCAATCCACTGTTGTAGTGCAGATACACCGGCGTGAAGCCAGCGTCCACGGCCAATGCGGCGCCGTGATCGTGTCCGTTGCGCCGCCACAGCAAATCGTTCATGCACAGGCCGTGTGCGAGCACCAGAACCTTCCCGGTCGCACCCGGGATGGCGGCCGAGAGCAGCCCGCGCTTCGGTTCCAGCGCCACTCCCTCGCGTCGAAACCGGGCCCGGATCGCCAGTGGGTTCGCACTGTGCTGCAGGTGATCGCCAAGCACGCCGTTCAGCGCCGCGAGCACCGCTTCGCGTTCGTTGGACGACGTTCCACCACCGAACAACGGGACGAGCCTGGCGAGCACCGCGTCGATGCCGCCACCGACGACGCGCGTGACGCCGCGAATGGATTTGTATACAAATCCCGTAATGCCGCCCGCGGGCTGCTGGGTGGGCCTGCCGAGAATCCCTGGCGTGCGCAGGATGTTGTGGTGCATCGTTTCGACCAGATTGGCCAGGCCGATCGTCGCGTCAACCGCGAGGCGGCTATAGCCGCGCAGGTCGGAGACGTGAACGATGGGCTTCCTGGTAGTCGCTGCCACGTGCACTCCGTAGGGTGGGCCTTGGCCCACCGATCCGAGCATTGCCCCCGATCGGAGCCGCGGCCCACCGAGGCGACGCTCGCCGCTGCGGCGATTCGGGGAGACGGTGGGCCAAGGCC
>DASRTK010000218.1:0-5403 GCA_035655975.1 Rudaea sp. | reverse complement strand
CCGCATCGGCACGATCGCGCACGGCGCCGACGGGGCGCCGATTTCGTACATCGAGTACATCGCGCCGGGGCTGGTCATGATGAGCGTGATCCAGAATTCCTACGGCAACATCTCCAGTTCGTTCTTCGGCGCGAAGTTCCAGCGCTTCGTCGAGGAGATGCTGGTCTCGCCGATGCCGGGCTGGACGATCCTGGCCGGCTACGTCGCCGGCGCGGTCATGCGCGGGCTGATGGTCGGCGTGATCGTGCTCGGCCTGTCGCTGTTTTTTACCAAAATCCACTTGTACCATCCGTTCGTGACGCTGAGCACGTTCCTGCTCGCGGCCATCATCTTTGCCCTGCTCGGCTTCATCAACGCGATCTACGCGCGCAAGTTCGACGACATCGCGATCATCCCGACCTTCGTGCTGACGCCACTGACCTACCTCGGCGGCGTGTTCTACAACGTCGCCCAACTGCCGTCGCCGTGGCGCGAGCTGTCGCACGCCAATCCGATCCTGTACATGGTCAACACGTTCCGCTACGGCCTGCTCGGCGTGTCCGACATCGACCCGGCCTGGGCCTATGTCGTGATGCTCGCGTTCGTCGTCGCGCTCGGCGCGTTCTGCATCAACCTGATCCATCGCGGCGTCGGCTTGCGCACCTAGGGTTGCATTCAACAACCCCAAGACAAGGAGAAGTCCCCGTGAATTCCATCGTTCGTTTATTTGCCGCGCTCGCGCTGATCGCCGGCTTGCCTGCCGCCGCGCAGGATCACACGGTGCCGAAGGAAGCCCTGCAGCTGATCGATTCGCTGCATTTCCAGAGCGGCAAGATCAACGTCGATGCCGCGCACGCGGCGTTGGATCTCAATGCCGAGTTCCGTTTCCTCGACGCGGCCGACGCGCAGAAAGTGCTGAGCGAACTGTGGGGCAATCCGCCCGACGACGAGGTGCTCGGCATGCTCGTTCCGGTCGCCGCGCCGTTGTCGGATCCGAAGAAATCGTGGGCGGTCGTCATCACCTACAAGAGCGAAGGCTACGTCTCCGACAAGGACGCCGCCGGCATCGACTACGATGCGATGCTCAAGGAAATGCAGCAGGGCACGGCCGAGGCGAACGCCGAGCGAAAGCGCCTGGGTTACCCGGAGGTCCAGCTGGTCGGCTGGGCGACGAAGCCGCACTACGACGCATCGACGAACAAGCTGTACTGGGCCAAGGAGCTCGCGTTCGACGGTGGCCGCGAGCATGCGCTGAACTACGATATCCGCGTGCTCGGCCGCGGCGGTTACCTGAGCCTCAACGCCGTCGCCGGCATGAGCCAGTTGCACCAGATCGAAGGAGAGATGCAGAAGGTGCTGGCGCTGACCGAATTCGACGCCGGCCAGCGCTATTCGGATTTCAACTCGTCGACCGACAAGGTCGCTGCCTACGGCATCGCCGCACTGGTCGCCGGCGCGATTGCTGCGAAAGCCGGCCTGTTCGCCAAGCTGTTCGTCCTGCTGCTGGCGTTCAAGAAGTTTGCGATCGTCGGCTTCATCGCCGTGGCGGCCGCCGTGCGCAAGTTCTTCGCGCGCAGCAACAGCCGCTAGCTGCCAATCTTTTCCAATGCGCCGGCACCGTAGGGCGGGCCTTGGCCCACCGCGCTGCCTTATGCGCCCAAGAAACTTTGCGGTGGGCCAAGGCTCACCCTGCGGTGCCAGATGCGGCGAAATCGGGCGCTTCAAGCCACTACTCGCAGACCGCGCGCTCGCCTTCGGGATGGCACTGCGCAGGCCAGCCGTTGCTGCGCCAGTAGTCGATGATGTGCGTGCGGCGCAGGAAATCCTGGAACGCAGGGTCGCGGCGCAGCGCTACGTATTCCGGATTCCAGAACAGCAGGTTGTAGGTTGATGAACCGGTCTTGAGCACCGTTTCGAGGGCGCCGATGATTTTTGGCAGGTCCGGCTCGGGTTGCAGCAGGCGCAGGAAGTTGTAGCGTCCGGTGGCGCGTTCGGAAGTCTCGATCAGCGGTTCGACCTGCGGCCAGCGCTGCGGATCGGCCAAGGCCCCGGTTGCTCCCACGTAGGATTCGCGAAAGTGCTCGTCGGCCGGCATCCGGTCCGCAAATTCTCGCGCCGCCGCCAGGTCGTGGCGCCAGATCGCGTTGTACCAGCGCGCGTACGCCAGTCGTGCCGGTGTTCCCGCCGGCAGGTGCGCCGCGGCGTCGAAGGCGACGCGTGCTTCGTCATGCCGTCCGAGTGTGTCGAGCACGCGCGCACGGAACAGGTTGGCCTCGTAGTTCAGTGGATCGGAAGCAACGCCGATCTCGGTCTGTTCCAACGCCTGGGCAAGATAGCCGATGCTGGCCAGACCTCGCCCATAGGCGGCGCGCGATATCGAGTCGGCAGGCGCCAGTTCGACGACGCGCCGGGATTCGTCCATGCAACGCGCCCACTCGGTGGCGCGACATGCTATCGCGGCCAGCGCGGCGCGCGCCTCGACCTGGTCGGGATCCAGTTCAAGTGCGCGCGCGGCCTCGCGCGCCGCTTCTGCCGTTTCTGTCTCCGAGATTGTCGTGGCGCGCAAATCCTGCACGAGAGTGCGCGCCAACAGGCCATGCGCACGCGCATAGTCCGGCGCGCGTGCGACCAGCGCGCGCAGGCTGACGGTCAGTTGCTGGTACTCGGGTGCGTCGGGATGCTGCGAAAGGCGGTGCCATAACTGCAAATAATCGCGGAACAGTTGCGGGTCGGGTTCGCGCGCGGCTCCGCCCAACCCCAATTTCAACGTCAGCGTGGCGGCGACCGACTTGGCGATTTCGCTCTGGATCGCGAACACGTCGGCCAGGCTGCGATCGTAGTCCTGTGCCCAGAGCGTGCGCCCGCTCGGGATTTCGATCAGGCGCAGGTCGATGCGCAATTGCTGTGCAGACTGGCGCAGGCTGCCTTCGAGCGCATGCGAGACGTGCAGGCGTTGCGCGAGCTGATCGAAGTCGAAATTCTGCGCCTGCGCCAGAGATGCCGACGTCCGCGAGATCAGACGCAGGCCGTCGATGCGCGCCAAGCGCGTGATCAATTCCTCGCTGAGCCCGTCGGCGAGGACGCTTTCGTCCGGCGTCGTGCCGACCGGATGCAGCGGCAGCACGACCAGCGTCGGCAATGAGCTGGCGGGTGCGTGCAGCGGAGGCGGACGCAGCAGGTATCCGGCGCCAACCAGCACGCATGCGAGCAGCGCGGCGAGCCCGGCGAGACGGCGCCGGACCGGCTTGCGGGTAATGGTGTCGGTCGTCGCGTCGGCCGGTGTCGACGTCGCCGCTTCGTGCAATGCGTTGGAGTCCGCAGTGGACTCGGCGTCGAGCGCGGCGCTCGGCAAGGATGCTGGGCGCTGGCGCGCGGGCGGCGCATCATCGCCGTCGACCATCAGGCCGGCGACAGGTCTCGTCGCCAGCACCTGCGTCGCTGAATCGAAGCGGTAGCCAACGCCATGCAGCGTGTGCAGGTACTGCGTCGCTTCGGCGCTCTCGCCGAGCGCCTGACGCAGCAGCGTGATCACTCGATTGAGCACGCCCGGCGTGACATGCCGGTGGCCCCAGACCGCGTCGAGGATGTCGTCGCGTGCAAATGCCCGACCCGGATTTCGCGCCAGCAGCGCCAGCACGGCAAACGCCTTGGGTTCCAGCGGCGTCTCGGCGCCGGCCACGAACAGTCGCCGGCCGGACAGGTCGATCTCGACCCGGTCGAACACGATCCATCCTGTTGCGGTCTCGTTTTTCGTCACGCCCTCGTCCTGCCTGTCGACCGGCCACTGTCGATAAAACGACTTTTGAATCAACCGCTTGCCACGCCGCACGGACGCCCTAAGGATTTCCCAAGCTTTTTCACGCGGCTCTCCAAGCGCTTCCGCGCTCGCCCCTCCAGTATTGGCGGTCGGCAAGCGCGAACCTCTCGTCACCGGCGCAACGCTGCGTCGAACCACCCGACCCCAGGAGATTCGCGATGAACATTCTACGCCTGAGCTTCACCGTGCTGACGTTTGCCGCCGCCAACGTACAGGCCGCTGGCCAAACGACACAAACCGCACTCGATTCAATCGCGGTCAGCGGCAATTCTCGGGTCGTCGTCGACTGCCGCGCCGAGCACCTGCCGAGCCTGCGCACGGTCGGCAACGTGCTGGAAACGAACAACGCCTCATACCTGTATTCCGAACGCGAAAAGCTCGCGCACATCGCCCATCGCGAATGTCTGCGCGGTGTTGCCAGCGTCGCGTTCGTCCGCGATGCAGGCGTCACCGGTCCGGCGCTCGCGCTGGCCGGCACGCCGGCACCGTGACGCTCAGGCGGGCGGCAGCGCGAAGAAGCGCGTTGCCGTCGCCGCGGTCTGCGCCGCCGTGACGTCAAGGCCTTCACCGCGGTTGCGCGCGACTTCGGCGCAGATGTGCGCCAGGTACATCGGCTCATTGCGCCGGTGCGATGGCATCGGCCGCACGTCGCGCGGCAGCAGGTACGGTGCATCAGTCTCGAGCATCAGCCGATTGGCCGGGATGCTGGCGACGAGTTCGCGCAGGTGCGTGCCGCGGCGCTCGTCGCAGATCCAGCCGGTGATGCCGATGAAGAAGTCGCGGTCGAGGTAGTCGAACAGTTCGTCCTTCGTGCCGGTGAAGCAGTGCACGACGGCATGGCCGATGCGGCCGCGCACGTTGTCCATGCAGGCGAGAAAATCCGCATGCGCATCGCGCTGGTGCAGGAACAGCGGCTTGCCGCATTCGGCCGCCAGCTCGAGCTGGCGTTCGAACGCGAACAGCTGCGCCGCGCGCGGCGACAGGTCGCGAAAATAATCCAGGCCGGTTTCACCGACCGCAACGACCTCGGCCTTGCCGTGATATTCGCGCAGCAGCGCTTCGGTGTCGCCGGTGAAGTCAGCGGCATGATGCGGATGCACGCCGGCGGTCGCGAACAGGAATCCCGGATGGGCGAGCGCGAGCGCATGCGCATCGCGCACGCCTTGCGCGTCGGCGCCGGTCACGACGATGCGCGCCATGCCATGCTCGCGAGCGCGCTCGAGCACCGATGCGATATCGTGCTGGAACGAACTGTGGGTAAGATTGGCGCCGATGTCGACGAGTTGCGCGGTCACTTGGTCGGTCTTCGGGTGTGCGTGAATCGGGCCGCGCATTATGCCAAGATCGGCATCGGGCGGATGCAATTTCGCGCGCGTGTTCACCCTTAATTAACCGCGCGCCGGTCAAGCTCGCCGCGTATTTTCTTTCGCTCAAAGGGATATCAGGATGTCTGCAGTAACTGCTTGTTCGCGCGGTATCGCGCTGGCCGCGATTGTTCTTGCCTGCGCGACGAATGCGTTGGCGGCCGAAGCCGCGCCGTCCACATCGGCCAGCGAGATGTTCGCAGCGCGCCAATCTGCCGCCCCGGCAGCGCAGGCACTGCAGCC
>DASRTK010000217.1:0-22464 GCA_035655975.1 Rudaea sp. | reverse complement strand
GCGCGCACGCAGAAACTCGCCGATCAGTTCAATGCCTACGAGCCGCTACCGGGAAAGCACGTCAACGGCCAGCTGACGCTCGGCGAAAACATTGCCGACCTCGGCGGGCTCAACGTCGCCTACGACGCCTTGCAGGTCGCGCTGAAAAAGAGTCCTGGCGAAGCGCACAAGAAGATCGACGGCTACACCGAGGACCAGCGCTTTTTCATCGCGTTCGCCCGGGTCTGGGCCGGCAACATCCTGCCCAAGGCGCAGGAAGTCCGCCTGAACACCGACCCGCACGCGCCGGCACAATATCGCGCGATCGGCGCGCCGTCGAACATGCCGGCCTTCGCGCAGACGTTCGACTGCAAAGCCGGAGACGCGATGGTACGCAATGGCGATGTGCGCGTGAAGATTTGGTAGTGCGCTTCACCTCTCCGCTTGTGGGAGAGGTCCGATGGGCAGGCGCTCACCCTCTCCTCAGCCCCTCCCCCATCGCGGGGGAGGGGCTAACAGCATGACGCCGTCGGGAAGGCGATGACTACTTGACGTCGAACGTCGCGTTCTTCACGGGCTTGCCGTCGATACTGATCTCCACCTCGTACTTGCCGGCGGGCCATCCATCCGCTTTGACGATGTGGAATGTCGTCGTGGCGGTCCCGGCAGCGGTCGATACCGACTCGGTGTTCTGGCTGACCGGCTGGCCTTCACCGAACGTCCATTTGGCGACGATCGAGGCCGAGCCCGATCCACCGGTGGACGTCGTCACGACCTGCGCGTAGATCGTATCCTTCGGCGCGAATGTCGTCGCCGGAGACGCGACCTTGCCGTCTGCGTCGAGCGCATTGCCGAGCACCAGCGATGACACTGTCGTCGTCGGCGCAGACGGCGTCGTACTGGTTGGTGCCGGGGTGGCCGGAGCTGGTGCTGGCGCGGCAGGAGTGGGGGTTGGAGCCGGCGGCGGCGCTTCCTGCTTGCCGCAGGACGACAAGGCCAGAGCGGCGGTGAGTGCCGCGACGGCGGCGAACGTAGTGCGTGCGTAATTCATGGCATCTCCTTGCGGGTCAGGTTTTGCTGGGGGGCGCGGCGGGAATTTTCAGGACCTGGCCGACCCGGATCATGTCCGGATTGCTGATCTGGTCGCGATTGGCTTCGAAAATATCGTGCCAGTGATTGGCGTTGCCGAAAAACCGCTTGGCAATCTTCGACAGATTGTCGCCGGCAACCACCGTATAGGTCTGCGTTTCGGCCGGCGCGGTCGAAACGACACCGGACTTCACATTGCTGAAATCAGGTTTCGCCGGCGCCGGAGCGGTCGTTGTCGCGCCGCTTTGCACGTTGGAAAAGTCGGGTTTACCCGGTTCGTTGGCCATACTGTTCTCCTGTCTGCCGCACGAGCGACCGTTGATCATGCCTGACCGATCGGTTACGCCAGTTGAACGAAATTTACGCCGACGCGGTTAGAATCACGTTATGCCCTTCGCGCCCGGACAACGTTGGATCTCCCTGGCCGAACCGGAGCTTGGCCTGGGCACGGTCCTGCGCATCGAAGGCCGCACCGTCCAGGTCGTATTCGCCGCGTCCGGCACGTTGCGCGCCTACGCGACACACGCCGCGCCGCTGCAGCGCGCCCAATTCCGGCCTGGCGACAAGATCAGCGGCGGCGGCCGCAGCTTCGTCATCGAGCGTGTCGAATCCCATGATGGCGCTCTGCGCTACGTCGGCGCCGAAGCCAGCCTCAGCGAGGGCGAACTCGACGACGCCCAGGATCTGTCGCGCGCCGACGCGCGCCTGATCGCCGGGCGCGTCGACAGCCCCGACCGCTTCGACTTTCGCGCTGCCGCGCTGATGCGTCGTGCCGAGGCCCGCCGCTCGCCGGCCTGGGGCGTGATGTCGGCTCGCATTGACCTCATCGCGCATCAGCTGCGCGTCGCCGAAGTCGCCGCATCGCGCCGTCCGGTGCGCGTGCTGCTGGCGGACGAAGTCGGCCTCGGCAAGACGATCGAAGCCGGCATGATCCTCGGCCAGCTGCTCGCGAGCGGGCGGATCGCGCGCGTGCTCGTGCTGTTGCCCGAAGTCCTTGTCTACCAATGGTTCGTGGAGCTGCTGCGCCGCTTCAACCTGTCGTTCGCCGTGTTCGACGAGGAACGCTGCGAGGCGATCGAACTTGCTGCCGATGGACGCAATCCATTCGAGGACGAGCAGTTGGTGATCGCCGATATCGCGCTGCTGCGCGATTCGGCGAAGCGCGGCGAGCAGGCGCTGGAGGCCGGCTGGGACCTCCTGATCATCGACGAAGCGCATCACCTGGCGTGGAGTCCGCAGGCAACGAGCCGCGAATACACGCTTGCTGAAGGCCTGGCGCAGTCGATATCGAACCTGATCCTGCTTACGGCGACGCCGGAACAGCTCGGCCGCACCGGCCACTTCGCCCGCCTGCGCCTGCTCGATCCGGCGCGCTATGGCGACCTGGAGCGCTACCAGCACGAGGCCGAAGGCTACGTCGAACTTTCGCGCATTGTGGACAAGTTGCAAAATGCGCAGCCATTGGGCGGTCCGGAGCTTGCGCAACTTGGATCGATCCTGCACGACGATCCGGCGCTGATCTCTGCACTTGGGAATCCGCACTCGGCCGCAAGCGTGATCGATGCCTTGATCGACCGTCACGGCACCGGCCGCTCGATGTTCCGCAGCCGCCGCGCCACGGTCGGCGGATTTCCGCAGCGCATCCTGCACGTGACCGAACTCGATCCCGCTGCGATCGACGACGATTTCCGCCAGCGCCTGCTCGCCGAGTTCCTGTCGGATGCGCAGCAGCCGCCAGCGCCGCACGCGACCGATTACGCCGACGATCCGCGCCTTGCCTGGCTGGTCGGCCTGGTCGAGCGCAACGCGGACGAAAAATTCCTGTTGATCTGCCGCAGCCAGGCCAAGGTGCTCGCACTCGAAGAAGCGTTGCGCACGCGCAGCGGCGTCAAGCTGGCGCGCTTCCACGAGGCCATGACGATCGTCCAGCGCGACCGCAACGCCGCGTTCTTCGCCGAGACCGAGGGCGCGCGCCTGCTGCTTTGCGCGGAGGTCGGCTCGGAAGGCCGCAATTTCCAGTTTGCGCACAATTTGATCCTGTGGGACCTGCCGCTCGATCCGGACCTGCTCGAGCAGCGCATCGGCCGGCTCGACCGCATCGGCCAGGCCAGCGATATCGACATCCACGTTGCCGTGTTCCCGGGCAGCGCGCAACAGGCGCTGATGCGCTGGTACGACGCCGGCCTCGATGCGTTTCGCAGCAGTCCAGCCGATGGCCGGGAACTGTACCGGCGCTTCGGTGAACGCCTGCAGCGCACGGCGGTGGAGCATGCGCGCGGCGCCGACGAATCCGACGCCGAGATCGACTCGCTCGTGGCCGAGACCCAGGCGACGCACGCCCAGCTATCGTCTCTTATCCACGACGGACGCGACCGCCTGCTCGAGCTTGCGAACCAGCGCGAAGCGCGCCTGCAGCTGCTCTACCGCGCGCTCGCCGAGGTCGACGCCGATCACGCCGCCGACGAATTCGTATTGCGCCTGTTCGAGCAGTTCGGCGTCGAAAGCGAGGACCAGGGCGGGCGCACCCACCTGCTCGATCCCGAATACATCAGCACCGACGGTTTTCCGGGGCTCCGGGACGGCAAGCAGATGGTGACGTTCGACCGCGCCGTCGCGCTGACGCGCGAGGATCTGCCGTTCCTCGGCGCCGATCATCCGATGGTGACCGGCGCGCTCGAGTTGCTGCTCGACGGCGAGCTCGGCAATGCAGCTTTCCTCGTCGACGATGGCCTGCCGCCGCGCAGCGTGCTGCTCGAGACGCTGTTCGTGCTCGATGCGAACGCGCCGGCTACTCTTGCCGCCGATCGCTTCCTGCCGCCGCTGCCACTGCGCATCGCGGTCGATTCGCGCCTGCGCGAGCGCGCGGATTACTCCGTCGGCGCGGCTGTCGTGCAGCGTGCCGTGCTGCGTCCGGCCGACGCGCTGCGCTATCGCAAGTTTTTCGCCAAGATCGTGCCGCCGATGCTCAAGGGCTGCGAGGAAATCGCCCGCGCACGCGCCGATGCGGAAATCGCCAGCGCGATCGACGCAGCGCAGCGCGATCTTGGCGCCGAACACGAACGCTTGGTCGCGCTGGCGAAGGTCAATCCTGCTGTCGGCGCTGCCGAGATAGATGCGGTCGCCACCGAACTGGAGTCGTTGCGCGAATCATTGCCGCGCGCGCTGCTGCGCCTCGACGCCGTACGCTTTGTCTGCAGCGCGGATTTCCTGTCGTTGCGTTGATCGGGCAAGTGGCGGTGAGAACCGCGGGGACAACGACTTTCCTTGAATCCATTGGGCGCGAGATACTGCGGTAGTCGCTCAAAATGACGGATCCGCAATGACCCACTACCCGTTTGGCCGCTCGCTGAGAGGCGTCCGCATTGCTGCAGTTGTCGCTTTCGCGTTCCTGCCTGCGCAGCTGCCCGCGCAGATCCAGGCGCCGGCAACCCCGGTCGTATTGCATGCGGCGCGCCTGCTCGACGTCGATTCCGGCAAGCTGCTGACACCGGGCGAAGTCCTGGTGCATGGCGAGCGCATTTCGGCGATCGGCACGAAAGTCGAGCATCCGGCCGATGCGCGCGTGATCGATCTCGGCGACACGACCCTGCTGCCCGGCCTGATCGATGCGCACGTGCATCTGTTCCTGCACCCCGGCGGCGAAGCCGAGCAGACCTTCAACGAGTCCGTGCCCGAGCGGACGATCCGCGCGACGCTCGCGGCGCGCGACGACCTGCTCGCCGGTTTCACCGCGGAGCGCGACATGGGCACCGAGGGCGCCGGCGCGGCCGACACGGCGGTCCGCGACGCGATCAACCGCGGCGCTATTCCGGGTCCGCGCCTGCGCATCAGCGGCAATGCGATCGACATTCTCGGGGGCCACGAGGATGCAAATTCGTACAACCCGGACGAGCACGCGCAGCCGAACGCAACCTACGCCAACAACGCCGACGAACTCGTCACGGTGATCCGCGCGCAGGCCAAGCTCGGCGCCGATTTCGCCAAGATCTATGAAACCGGCAAGGATCGCATAGCCAACGGCGAATTCTCGACACCGAACCAGTACAGCGAAGATGAGTTGCGCGCTGCGGTGCGCGAAACAGCGCGGCTCGGCCGAAAGGTTGCGGTGCATGCGACCGGCGAGCCCGGCGCCGGCATGGCGGCGCGCGCCGGTGTCGCCTCCATCGATCACGCGTACCAGCTCAGCGACGCAACGATGAAGCTGATGCACGAGCACAAGGTTTTTGCCGTGCCGACGTTTGCGGTCCTCGAATATTTCGGCGAACACGCGGTTACGCCGGAGGCCGCCACGCGCTACCGGGCGATCCAGGCTTACCACATCGAACAGTTCAAACGGCAACTCGCGGCGAAAGTGCCGATCGCTCTCGGCTCGGACGTCGGACCATTTCCGCACGGCACCCAGGCGCGCGAATTCGTGCTGCTCGTGCAGAACGGCATGACGCCGCTGGCCGCGATCCAGTCGGGCACGCTGAACGGCGCTACGCTGCTCGGCTGGGACAAAGACATCGGCAGGCTGGCCGCAGGTTATTACGCCGATATCGTCGCCGTGCCGGGCGATCCACTCGCGGACATCAGCGCCCTGCAGCGCGTGTCCTTCGTAATGAAGGGGGGCGCGATTTTTCGGCAGTGAATGCGAAGGGGGATGGTGATTTCGGTCATTGCTTTTGTCTATCGTCCTCGTGACACCCGAGCCTTCGCCCTATGGAGGCGGGCGCCGACGCTGCGCCCGCCAGTAGCGGATCAGCACGAAGCCGACGATGGCGCCGCCGAGATGGGCGAAGTGCGCAACGCCGGCCTGCGTTCCGGTCACGCCGAGAATCAGTTCGAGGATCATGTAGCCGGCGACGAAAATCGGCGCCGGTACCGGGATCGGAACGAACATGAGCGCCAGCCTCGCGTGCGGATAGAAGATCGCGAACGCGAGCAGCAGTCCGAACACCCCGCCCGATGCGCCGACGGTCGGATAGAAATTCCCCGGCTGGAACAGGTACATGACCGCCAGCTGGGCGCACGCCGCTCCAAGCACGCAGGCGAAATAAAAGAGCACGAAACGCCGTTCGCCGAGCACGTTCTCGACCGGACCTCCGAACATCCACAACGCCAGCATGTTGAACAGGATGTGGGTCGTGCTGCCGTGCAGGAAACTGTACGTGATGAGCTGCCACGGCTCGAATCCGATCCGGACGAAGGTTCCGTGACCGAGCGGCTCGACGTGGCCGGGACCCAGGGGCCACAGCGCAAAGTTCACCAGGAGACTGTCGCCGCCAGTTTGTTGCAGCAGGTAGACCAGCACGTTCGCAACGAGCAGCGATGCGGTAACGCGCGGCAGATTCGGCATGATCGTGGACGGCCAGGAAGGGATGCTGGGCGAATGATGCCCGATTCGGTCCGCTCTGCGCACGTAGGCGCGCAATGCGGTCGTGATCGCTATCTCGTTGGCGGTGCGCGGACGGGTCGTTGCAAGCGTGACGTGATCGATTGATCCGGAAGCGGTTATGCTCAATGCTTGGGCCAGGTGTGTAGCCAACCGGGGGCATGAAACCAATGGGTGACTTTGCGCATTGTCGCGGCCGCGGCCTTCCCCGGAGGATGTTGGCGCTGGCCATGTTCGCCTTCGTCACGCCCTATGCCGATGCAGCGAACTGGACCGTCAATGTCGGCGGCGCGCAGTTGGCCTTCTCACCCGCGACGCTCACGGTCGTCGCCGGCGACACGGTCACGTTCGTGAACAACGGCGGGTTCCACAACGTCGTCGCCGATGACGGGGCGTTTCGTTGTGCGCAGAGTTGCATCGGCGGCGGTGGCGATCCGAATTCCGTGCTGTGGAGTTCGACAGTCACGCTGGCGTCGCCCGGCACGGTCGGCTATCACTGCGAAATTCACGGCGCTGCAGGACAGGGTATGTTCGGCACGATCACCGTGGACCCGGCGCCGCCAACCGTTCCGCCGCAACAACCGGCTATCGACGCTGTTCCGAACGGCAGCGTCGCGCTCTATTTCATGCTCGGTGCGGCGCTGATCCTCGGTGCCGGGCTGAGTTGGCGCCGACGGTCACGTACCGGGCGCTGAGTTATGCGTAAAGATCCGGCGCACGCAATCTTGTGCGCGTCGCGAGTTACCTGTGCCGTCGTCCGGCACGATCCAGCGTGCGGTCTCGCGCAATCCGTCGCAAACGCAGCAGCGCTGCAACGGTCACGGCGAAGGCAAGCAAAGCGTCGATCCTGGCGTTACCGCTAGGGGCAGGATCGACCGGCGCCGGTGGCGCCACGGCGACGACTTCGATCGTTCCGTACATACCACTGCCAGGCGAACCGTGCGGCTCGCAAAAATAGCCCACAGTCCCCGCATTCGGGAACAACACCGTGGCGAGCCAGAACGAGTCGCTGGCATTTCCGTTGCCGCCCTGGCCATCGCCGTCGCATCCGTGCGCGCAGCGGAACGAGCCATCATCGGCTACCGCATTGTGGTAACCGCCCAGATTCAGGAAAGTGACGCTGTCGCCCGCCTGGATCGTCAGGAACTGCGGCGAGAACGCCACTTGCGCGCCGCCCGACTGAACGTACCACTGCTTCGCACAGGCGTCGAACGTGGACAACAACGATACAAGCGCCACCAGGGAGCCGCAGGCAACGCGAACGCACGGACCGAAGTGCGAATTCATCTGTTGTGTTGCCGTCCGCCGTCAGGCCGTGCCGAGGAATTTCATGTAGCCCAGCGCCGGATCATAGCTCGAGGAAGCGGAGAAATTGCTCAGGTTCGGGAAGATCAGGCTTATGTCGCTGCTGCCCAGGCCGAACCAATGCGCCAGCGTCGCCGCGTATTGATCGACCGACGTGGTCGGAATGATGCGCCCATTGCCGTCGCCGGGATCGTTGAGGTTCGGCGACGGCACGCCATAACTCGCCGGCGTCGGATTCACGAGGCTCGGCATGACCAGGCCGAAGTTCGAACTCGGGCCGAAGCCGCAACCGTTGCCGTAAAACGCTCCACCCTGCACGGCGCCACCGAGTATGAAGTGATGCGAACCCCAGCCGTGATCGGTGCCGCCGTTGTTCGTCGTCATCGACCGGCCGAAGTCCGATGCGGTGAAAGCGGTTGCCACGCGGGCAAGCGTGCTGGGACCGCCGGGCGTCGTGATATTGACGCTGTTCAAGGCGTTGTAAAAACTCGCCAACGCGCGAGAAAGCACCGGCAGCAGGTCGGTGTGCTGATTGAGCTCGTCGCTGTGCGTGTCGTACCCGCCGGCGTTCACGAAAAATACCTGGCGGTGCAATCCGGAGACCGGCGTCGTCACCGCGGCCCAGATCATCTGGGCGACAGTCTGTAGCTGACTGTCGAGATTGAAACCCGTGGCGCCGGTGAAGAAGCTGTCGAACTGCTGCGGTCCCGAGGACGGCCGCCCCGGCTTTAGCGTGTTGATGACTGTCTGCGCAGTCGATGAGGCATGATTCATCGTCGCGGCATAGGTGCGTTCGAGCACGTTCGCCTGCGTTCCATCCACGTACAACGCGTTGAAGGTAGGCTTGATCGTGTCAGGAAAACCGACCTGCAACGGATCCTGGGCGTTCATGATGTAGCCGTCGATGCCGGATCCGCGAATGAATGCGTCCTGCCCCGACAAAGACATCAGCATCGGTACCGGCGAAGAGTTCGCGCTCATGACCATGTCGCAAATGCGTCCGCCCCAGCCCGTTACCGGCGTATTGCTCGGCGGCGAGGACTGCCAGTACGCGGCCTGGTCGGAATGCGAATACAGCTGCGGCGGGAGATTCGGATTCGTGTGCAGATAGTCGTGCTGCGTCACCGGCCCGACCAGGGTGCCGACGTTCGCCATGATTGCGAGCGGGCTGTTGGCCTGGTTGAACAGCGCCGCGAGTTCCGGCATCTGTGGATGCAGCGCGTACTGGACGCCGTCGCCCGAGGTTGCGGTCGCGTTGAGCGGATGCAGCGTCGAATACCCAAGATCGGCAGCGCCACTGAGCGCGAGTTGTGGGCGCACCGGCTTGAGTACGCCGCCACCACCGTAAAAGCTGTGGAAATCGGCTGGCGTGTATGGCACGACTGTGTTGAAGCCATCGTTGCCGCCGTATAGAAATACACAAACCAGCGCCTTGTAGTCGCCAAAGGAATAGCTCGACGCGCGCGTGGCTGCCTGCAGCAGTTGCAGGTTGCCGAGAGCGGAATACACGCTGGCGCCGCCGAGCGCGGCACTCAATGTCTGGCGGATGAACTTGCGGCGATCAGGTCTCATGGCCAGTCCCTATTTCTGAATCATGTATTCGGGCGATGTCAGGATCAGCATGAGCAGCGCGTTGACGCGTTGCTTGCCGCTTCCACCGAGGGAGTTCAGGTAGGTGAGCAGCGCTTGCCGCATGAATGGCGACATCTGCCCGGACATGAACAGCGTGTTGTAGCGATCGATCAGCGCCGCGTTACCGTTGGCGGTGACGAATGCGATGTCGGAAGAACGGTTGATCGCGACCTCGCCGGGGCCGCCATAGCCGCTGCATGCCGGCGAGTCACTGGTGTCGAAGCCCGATGCGTAGAAGCCGAAGATCGCGTTGGTCGAATTGCTGATCAACGTATCCGTGTTGATCTGGAACTCTGGTCCCAGCAAGCCGGCCGCCGCCATCTCGCCGCCCGGCACAAAGCCCGGCTTGAAGAAATTGAACACCGTGTCGGCCTTGATCGGGGCCTGGCCGACGCCGTTGCCGTAGATCGTATCGTTGGTGCCGTAGGCAAGGTCGTAGCCCGCATAGCGGTACGGCGCATTGGCGTAATCTCCATTTGCATAGGTGCCGTCCCCGCACTGGTGCCGCGCACCCATAGCGCGCCAGAAGTGGGTGATGCGCAGCAAGGGCTCGCGCAGCTTGCCGAAAACTTCGGGATCCCAGAACTGTCCATAGCGCGCTTCGGGATCGAGCAGAATGGCCCTGACGACGGCTTTGAGGTCTCCGCGCTGGTTGCTGCCGTTGTTGTTGAACACGTTGCTGACGCGCCTGACGTATTCCGGACTCGGGTTGCTCGTGACCAGTCGCTGGATCAGCTGTTTACCTATGAACGGGCCGACGTTCGGATGGTTGAAAATGTTGTCGAGCGCAAACGCGAGGTCCGACGCCGGCGTGCCGCCGGCGACAAGTACGCCGCCGTTGACTGCAGCGTGCAGTTCCGGAATGACCGCGTAGTTCGGTGGCGGATAGTTCAGTAACTGCTTGCTGGCGATATCGTTGTTCAGATCGGAGCCGTTGTCGTGATGCTCCGGGAACGGCTTCATCGGCGTGACGAAATCCGCGCCGTGATAGCCGCAGCCGGAAAAATTGTCGGTGGTGCAGTCCGCCCAGTTCCATCCGGTGAATACATGCGCAAAATTCGTCACGACCGACTGATCGTAGGTCGGAACCGGCTTGCCGCCGGACAGGAACGGGGTGGCATCCTGGTTCAACACGACCAGACCGACACTGAAAAGCTGGTTGATCTCGCGCGCGTAGTTTTCGTCCGGGTGCAGGTTCTGCGACAGGTTCGCGCGTGGATTGCCCTGCATGTTCAGATAGACGCCCATCGCCGGGCTCAATGTCACCTGCTCGAGCAGCGTGCGGAAGTTGCCGAACGCGTTGTTGCTGAGAATGTCGTAGAAGTAAGCCTGCCCGTCGGGGTGCTGGTCGATCAACGTGTTCTGGTCCGAGATGACGAAGATCTCGCTCAGGGCGAATGCGACGCGCTGGCGGAGCTGATCTGTGTGGTTCTTTGCGGCATTGGCCGGGAAATGCGGGTCTGGGCCACCGAGCGCGCCGAGGAACCAGGCTTCGATGATATTTCCGTAGCCGGTGTTCTCGCCCAATCCGCCCAGCGCGATCGGATTTGCTACCCAGTTGTAGTAGGCCAACTGGGAAGAGGCAGGGGTCTGGGCCTCATCCAGCTGCCAATCGAGCCATCCCGCGTAGCCGCGCGCTCGCAGGTCGGCAATGTCGGCATCGGTCGTCCCGAACGTCGCCTGCGCGAGAAAGCGCGCGGCGTCGCTGTCGTTGAATGGTCCGGCGCTCGCGCCTTCCATTCCGTCGTGAAACATCGGATCGGGAAAGTGGCTGAGCGCCACTGCCGACAACGGCGGCGCCGACAACATCATTACTGCAAACGCGCAGCGCGCTGAAGCGCGCGACAGGACCGCACCGACATCCATCATGTTGCAGTTCTCCCCTGCCTGTTCCATTCCTGTCGCCACCGGTCATGCAACCGGGACGTTGAGAAAGCCAACGCCGCGGCATCCCGAAAGTGAACATTGGTCGCACGGCGTTCGATCGTGAACCCGAATCAGCCCACGACTCGGACCGGCGTGGCCGGCCCGCCCGACAATTTCTTCCGTGCCGAGTCTGCGGCACGAAACCGTCGAGGCTTCGTGAGGACTCGGCCGCGCGCTGACGATTGGCGCGAACGCGCTGACGACCGGTGCAAATCGCGGCGCGGGGCATTTCTGGATTCGTGATGCCGATCACGATCGGCGCATGGCCCACAATTCCGCGTCCAGATTTCGCTGCCATCCAAAGCGCGCGATATCGACGCGGCCCGCGATGACAGCGACGCCTTCCTCGAGCAGGCGTGCGCGCTGTTCGCGAAATCCGTGGCTGCCTGGTGCAAATGCAAATCGACCGTTCGATCGCAGCACGCGATGCCAGGGCAATTTGGCCCCAGCGGCTGTGTCTCCGAGCACGCGGCCCACGAGACGCGCGCGGCCCGGCAACCCCGCGCGCACGGCGATTTCGCCGTAACTGCTGACGCTGCCACGGGGAATTGCGGCGATCACGCGCCGGATTGCGGCATACTCGGGTTTTTCGCCCAGGGCTTGCTTCATGCGCCCGGCACGTTAGCATAGCGCTGCGCTGATCTGGAGAAGCCCGTGCAAACCTTCGAAGAAGTCCGCTCGCACATCAACGCCCGTTTCCCGGTGCGCATCAACGATCCATACCTCATCAGCTTCGACATGCCCACCGAGGGCGGCATGCGCCATCAGGGCGTGCACCTGGCCGAGCTCGAAGGCGAGGACGGCCGCCGTTATTTGCGTGTCTCGACACCGATCGGTCCGCTGACCGGCATGGACGCCAAGCGCTGCCTGCGCTTCAACTGGGAGCAGCGCCTGGGATATCTGGCCGTCAGCGACCTCGACGGCTCGCCGTACCTGCACCTGTGCGAGAACCGCCCGTACGAGCTGATCACGCCCGCCGAACTCGACCGGTTGATCGACGAGATCGGTCCGCTTGGCGACAGTCTGGAGAAGGCCGTGTCCGCCGGCGGGGATGCGTTCTAGGTGCTTGCCCGAGCGACGGCTTGAATCGCGCCGCAGGCTACCCATTTTGTTGTTGCCGTAAATCCCCTCTCCCGCTGGCGGGAGAGGTGAAATGATTCGTATCCTTTGCCCGGACCCGCCCCATGCAGCAGCAAGCCACGATCGACCTCATCAAGAAATACTACGCCGCATTCAACGCCGGCGACATGCAGACATTCGAGGGCTTGCTGACCGATGACGTCATCCACGATGTCAACCAGGGTGGGCGCGAAATCGGCAAGGCCGCCTTCCGTGCGTTCATGCAGCGCATGAATGGCGCCTACAAGGAACACCTGACCGACATGGTCGTGTTGGCGAACGCCGATGGCACGCGCGCAGCAGCCGAGTTCGTGGTCAACGGCGAATACCTGGCGAGCGATCCGGGACTGCCGCCCGCGCACGGACAGAAATACGTCCTGCCGGCCGGCGCCTTCTTCGACGTGCGCGACGGCAAGGTCGCGCGCATCACGAACTACTACAACCTGCAGGACTGGATTGCGCAGGTCAGCTGAGGGCGCCTTCCACAATTCGACGTCATGCCCGCGAAAGCGGGCATCCATTTTTCCGCTCTTCCTGGTCACGAAGATCAAGATGGATTCCCGCTTACGCGGGAATGACGCCCAAAGCGGAATTGCTCGGTAACTCTGTTCCGGAAATGACTGCCTCCAACACGTTCATCTTCAAGCGCGTCAGCGGCGCGGCAATCGCGCCGTACGTCGATGATCTCGCGCGCCTGCGCATCGAGGTGTTCCGCGAGTTTCCGTATCTCTACGATGGCGACGAAGACTACGAGCGCAAGTACCTGCAGACCTATGTGAAGTCGCCGCGCAGCCTCGCTGTGCTGGTCTACGACGGGACGCAGCTGATCGGCGCGTCGACCGGCCTGCCGATGGCCGACGAGACGCCGGAATTCCAGCGTCCGTTCCTCGAAAACGGCTACGACGTCGACAAGGTGTTCTACTGCGGCGAATCCGTGCTGCGCCGCGCTTATCGCGGCCGTGGCATCTACAAGCACCTGTTCCAGGCGCGCGAACAGCACGCCTCGGAACTGCCCGGCATTGAACTGTGCACATTCTGCGGCGTGCGCCGTGTGTCCGATCATCCGCTGTGCCCGAGCGACTACGCACCGTTGAACGCGGTCTGGCAGCGCTTCGGTTACACCGAACATCCGGAGTTGCAGACGCAGTACGTCTGGAAGGATGTCGACGAGAACGAGCCGAGCGCCAAGACGATGCGTTTCTGGACCAAGCGGCTGGCCTCACCCGCACCGTCGGGGGATGCGCGATGACCGGACCATTCCGCATCGCCGCCGCGCAGTACCCGATCGACTTTCTCGGCGACTGGGCGACCTACGAAACGAAAATCGCGCGCTGGGTCGAGGACGCGGCGCGCAATGGCGCCCGGCTGCTCGTTTTCCCGGAATACTTCAGCCTGGAACTGGCCTCTCTGTTTGCGCCGGAGATCCATGGTTCGCTGCCGGACCAGCTTGCCGCGCTGCAGGATCTGCTGCCGAAATTCCTCGCACTGTTCGCAACACAGGCGCGCAAGCACAATGTTTACATCTGCGCAGGCTCGTTCCCGGCGCGAATCGAGGGCGAGGTCTATCACAACCGTTCGTACCTGTTCCATCCGGATGGCCGCGTCGAGTTCCAGGAAAAGCTGCAGATGACGCGCTTCGAGAGCGAGCAGTGGCTGATCCAGGCGGCGGACGAGGTCCGCGTGTTCGACACCGAACTCGGCCGCATCGGCATTTCAATCTGCTACGACAGCGAGTTCCCTCTGATTGCCCGGCGCCAGGTCGAAATGGGTGCAGACATCGTGCTCGTGCCGAGTTGCACCGATACGCTCGCCGGTTACTGGCGCGTGCGCATCGGCAGCCAGGCGCGCGCGCTCGAGAACCAGTGCTATGTGGTGCATTCGTCGACCGTCGGCGAAGCGCCGTGGTCGCCGGCAGTCGACGTCAACGTCGGCGCCGCGGCAATCTATGCGCCGGTCGACCGCGGTTTCCCCGACAATGGCGTGCTCGCGATCGGCGAACTCGATGCCGCACAATGGGTTTATGCCGACGTCGATCCCGCCGGTATCGCCGAAGTCCGTCGCAACGGCCAGGTCTTCAACTATCGCGACTGGCCGGGGCAACTTCGCGTCACGAAGTGAGTCGGTCGCGCCGACTTAGCTCGCCAGTCCACTCCGGCACAGCGCCGGCACGGCGCTCACAACCAACCGACAAGCTTGAGCCCGCGCACGAGCAGATAGGCCAGCGCGCCGGCGATCGGGATCGTCAGGATCCATGCCCAGACCATGCGCTCGACGACGGTCCATTTGATCGCGTTGGCGCGCTTGGCCGTGCCGACGCCCATGATTGCGGCCGAAACGTTGTGCGTAGTGGACACAGGAATGCCGAGCGCCGATGCTGTCATGATCACGCTCGACGAGGCGATATCGGCGGCCACGCCGTTGATCGGATGCAGCTTGACCATTTTGTGACCGAGCGTGCGGATGATGCGCCAACCGCCGGCCATCGTTCCCATGGCCATGACCACGGCGCAAGTCGCCTTGATCCAGGTTGCGATCTCGAACTGACCTTTCGGGTCGGCTTCGATTCGCAGGAAATGCAGCCAGGATGGAAGATTGTCGAGCGAGCCGGCCGTCGTCGCACTGGCCAGCGCGAGCGCGATGATGCCCATGGTCTTCTGCGCATCGTTGAGGCCGTGGGAAAAACCCATGAAGCCCGACGACACCATCTGCACCTTGGCGAAGATCGCGTTGACGACACGCGGCCGCGCGGCATGCTGGATCTTCCCGCCACGCGACGACAGGAACGACAGCAGCGCGAACAGCAGGCCCATGATCGTGAAGCCGAGCAGGAAACCGGCCGCGGGCGACACGATCATCGGCAGCACGACCTTGTTGAGGATGCCCTTGCCAAGCCACCAATGCTCGCCGGGAATCGACCAGATCATCACGTTCCAGTTCTCGCTCGCGGCAGCGAACGCGGCTCCGCACAGGCCGCCGATCAGCGCATGCGACGAACTCGACGGCAGGCCCCACCACCACGTGATCAGGTCCCAGATCGTGGCGCCGAGCAGCGCGCAGATCAGCAGTTCGGGCGTCATCGCCACGACGTTGCTGTCGATCAGTCCCGAGGAAATGGTCTTGGCAACGGCGGTGCCCCACATCGCGCCGAGCATGTTCGTGATCGCCGCGAGAATTACGGCTTGGCCGGGTGTGAGCACCTTCGTCGCGACCACGGTCGCGATCGAGTTCGCGGTGTCGTGGAAGCCATTGATGTACTCGAAGATCAGCGCGACCAGCAGGACGGTGAAGACGAGGGTGAGGGTCACTGGTTGGACTCAGGGGCGAGGGGCGAGGGACGAGGGGTGAGGGGTGAAGAAAAAAGGTTCGCGGCAAGCGATGTCTTTGCTCGCCCCTCGTCCCTCGTCTCTCGCCCCTGCTCTCTCACGAATTCTTCAGCACAATCGCATAAATCACATTGCCGGCGTCGCGGCAGCGGTCGATCGCTTTCTCCAGCAACTCGAACAGGTCCTTGCGCAGGATCAGGCGCGAGGCGTCGCGTTCGTTCGTGAAAAGATCCTGATACAGGATGAGAATGAGGCGGTCGGCTTCGCTTTCGATCGCCTGCATGCGATCGTTCAACGCCTTCATTTCCTCGAGCCGCATGCCTTTGCGCAACTGCGCGACCATTTCGACGATGACTCCCGCGGCCTTCTCCAGCAGCACGGCGCGCGAGGCATAGTCGATTTCCATGAGCTGGGCGGCGAACAGCGCGTAGCGCTCGGCAAACTTTTCGACCGTCTTCGGGATCTTGTACAGCGCCGCCGAGAGACCCTCGATGTCCTCGCGCTCGAGCGCGGTGACAAACGTGTTGACCAGCGCCTGGCTGATCTGCGCCATGATTTCCTTTTCGCGCCGGCGCGCGACGCGGAATTCGTCGAGCGACGGGCTCGAGGATTTCTGGTTCAGCATCGCGATCAATGCGCGCGTGCTCTGGCGCGCGGCATCCGCGCTCGCTTCCAGAAGGCCATAGAACTTGTCGCCCTTGCCGAAGATGGTCTGAAGAGAAAACATGCTGCCCCCTCGCTTGGAGGCGAAAGTTTACCGTTTTGTTACGGGATTAGGGCTGAGGGCTGCGGGCTGAGGGCCGCAGAGCCGCAACGCCTTGCTCTCATTGGTTTTTCTTCGTCCATGCCAGCTGGCGCCGGGACCTCGTATTTCTCCCGGCCCTCAGCCCTCGGCCCTCGGCCCTGCTCCCCTGTCATAAAACTTTAAAACTCGCCGCGTAGCCTGCGCTGCATCAATTGATGGCTGTGGCGCGGCTTGGGGACTACGCGCAGCGACCGCAGCCTCCGCAACGGCAAAATCACCCGGAGGTTCACATGTCCATGAATATTCGTCAGGTGCTGTCAGCGCTGGTCGCAACGATGGCACTGACCGTTTCAGCCGGCGCCGCTCAGGCCACCGATATCACAGGGGCCGGCTCGTCGTTCGTTTACCCGGTGCTGGCCAAGTGGTCCGGCGCATTCAAGGAAAAGACCAGCAACCAGGTCAATTACCAGTCGATCGGCTCCGGCGGCGGAATCGCCCAGATCAAGGCAGCGACGGTCGATTTCGGCGCCTCCGACAAGCCGCTCGAGGCCAAGGATCTCACCGACACGGGCCTCGGCCAGTTCCCCGTCGTCATCGGCGGCATCGTTCCGGTCGTCAATATCGAAGGCTTGCAGCCCGGTGACCTGAAGCTCAGCGGTCCAGTCCTGGCGGACATCTTCCTCGGCAAAGTCCAGAAGTGGAACGACAAGGCGATCGCGGATCTGAATCCGGGCGCCAAGCTTCCTGAAACGCTGATCACGGTCGTGCATCGTTCGGATGGTTCGGGCACGTCGTTCAACGTGACCAACTACCTGTCGAAGGTCAGCCCCGAGTGGAAGGAAAAAATCGGTGAAGGCACGTCGGTCTCGTGGCCGACCGGCGTCGGTGGCAAGGGCAACGAGGGCGTTGCCGCCTACGTAAAGCAGATCAAGGACTCGATCGGTTATGTCGAATACGCCTATGCGCTGCAGAACAAGCTGACCTATACGCAGCTGCAGAACCACGCCGGCAAATGGGTCAAGCCCGAAAAGGCCGCGTTCTCCGCCGCCGCCGCGACTGCGGACTGGAAGAGCGCGAAGGACTTCAACCTGATCATGACCGACGCCCCAGGCGACGCGGCGTGGCCGATCACCGCGACGACCTGGGCGATCATGTACAAGACGCCGAAAGATGCCGCGCACACCAGGACTGCGTTCGAGTTTTTCAAGTGGTCGTTCGAGAATGGCCAGAAGGAAGCCGACGCGCTCGACTACGTCGCGCTGCCGGAGTCACTGGTCAAGCAGATCGAGGCTTACTGGAAATCCGATTTCAAGTCTTGATCACCCTTACCCCTCCCTCCCACGTCGGGATTTACGCGCGCGCCGGCGACGGTGCGCGCGCTTTTTCTTCTCCTTGCCGCCCAACTCGTGACGTTTCCACGATGAATGCAATCGTTAACGCCGATCTGGCCGCGCGCTCGCGCCGCGACGCTTCCGCCGAGCGCATCTTCAAGGGCATCTTCGCCGGCGCGGGCTGGCTGGTATTGATCCTGTTGATCGGAGCGGCGGCGTCGATGCTGTGGGGAGGACGCGAGGCGTTCTCGACGTTCGGCTGGCGCTTCCTGACCGACAGCGAATGGGATCCGGTGCTGCACAAATTCGGCGCACTGGTGCCGATCTACGGAACGCTGGTCACCGCGCTTATCGCGATGATCATCGCGGTGCCGGTAAGTTTCGGCATTGCGCTGTTCCTTACCGAAGTTGCGCCCGCCTGGATGCGCGGTCCGGTCGCGGCCGGCATCGAACTCCTGGCCGGCATTCCTTCGATCATTTACGGCATGTGGGGCCTGTTCGTATTCGTGCCGTTCATGGCCTCGAACATCACGCCATGGCTGAACGCACACATCGGGCGATGGCCATTGATCGGTCCGCTGTTCACGGGGCCGCCTCTCGGCATCGGCATGCTCACGGCCGGCATCGTGCTCGCAATCATGGTCATTCCATTTATCTCGTCGGTCATGCGCGACGTGTTCCTGACCGTGCCGACGCGCCTGAAGGAATCCGCCTACGCGCTTGGCTCGACGACGTGGGAGGTCGCCTGGGACATCGTTTTGCCGTACACGCGCACCGCGGTGATCGGCGGCATCTTCCTCGGACTCGGGCGCGCGCTCGGTGAAACGATGGCAGTCACGTTCGTGCTCGGCAATTCGCACCAGCTCAGCGCGTCCTTGCTGATGCCTGGCAACTCGATCGCGGCGACCCTTGCAAACGAATTCACCGAAGCCGATTCCGATATTTATCGCTCTTCGCTGATTGCGCTTGGCTTCCTGCTGTTCGTGGTCACGTTCATGGTGCTGGCGGCAGCGAAGTACATGCTGATGCGCCTGGCCAAGCGGGCCGGGAGCTAATCCATGGCTGCGAGCATGGAATCCCGCTACCGCCGCCGGCGCGCGAAAAATGCGCTGGCCATGACATTGTCGTTCGTGGCGACCGCGTTTGGCCTGTTCTGGCTGGCCTGGATTCTCCTTACGGCGTTCGGCAAGGGCGTCGCTGCAATGAATCTTGCGCTGTTCACGCAGATGACGCCCGCGCCGGGTTCCGACGGCGGACTGCTGAACGCGTTTTTTGGCAGCGCGGTGATGTCGCTGCTGGCGATCCTGATTGGCGCGCCGATCGGCATCGCCGCCGGCACTTATCTTGCGGAATATGCACGCAAGCGCGCGATCGGCGAAACGATCCGCTTCATCAACGATATCCTGCTGTCGGCGCCGTCGATCGTGCTGGGTCTGTTCGTCTACACGATCGTCGTGCACGCAATGGGGCATTTCTCCGCGCTCGCCGGCGCGCTGGCCCTCGCGCTGATCGTGATCCCTGTGGTCGTGCGCACGACCGATGAAATGCTGCAACTCGTGCCCGCGGCGATGCGCGAAGCGGCGCTGAGCCTCGGCGTGCCGCAGTGGAAAATGACGATGCAGGTCCTGTACCGGTCGGCCGCGCCCGGCATTCTGACGGGCATTCTGCTCGGCCTGGCTCGGATCAGTGGCGAGACCGCGCCACTGCTGTTCACCGCGCTGAACAACCAGTATTGGAGTACCGACCTGACCAAGCCGATGGCCAGCGTCCCGGTCGTGATCTTCCAGTACGCGATGAGCCCGTACGACTCCTGGCATTCGCTCGCATGGGCCGGCGCGTTCATGGTCACGCTGTTCGTGCTGGTGCTGTCGCTGGCTTCGCGTGCCGTAATCCTGCGCCACAAGGTTCCCAATGATTAACCGCGATGGGCAGGAGCCCGAGTGCGACGGCGGGGAGCCCAAGTGCGCAGGGCAGGAGCCCAAGTGCGCAGGGCAGGAGCCCAAGTGCCGCGAAGGCCATGGATGGCCAAGAGCGGCCCGCGAAGGCCATGGATGGGCGAGAGCGGCCCCGGGAGGCCATGGATGGCCGGGACGGGCCATTTCCGGAGTTCGAGGATGCTGACCGTGAACGATTCCACGCCCGCCGCCGCACCACCGAGTCCCGCGATTGCAGCTGCCGGCTCGCCGAAGCTGGTCGCGCGCGACTTGAAGTTCTACTACGGCGACTATCTGGCGCTCAAGAGCATCAACATGCAGGTCGCCGCGAACAAGGTCACGGCGATCATCGGTCCTTCCGGTTGCGGCAAGTCGACGCTGCTGCGCATCTTCAACCGCATCTACTCGATCTATCCGAAGCTTCGGGCCGAAGGCGCGGTGCTGCTCGACGGCGAGAACATCCTCGATCCGCGCTATTCGTTGAACCGCCTGCGCAGCAAGGTCGGGATGGTGTTCCAGAAACCTGTGCCGTTTCCGATGTCGATCTACGACAACATTGCCTACGCAATCCGCCACTACGAGAAACTGTCGCGCGCGGAAATGGACGTCAGGGTCGAACAGGCGCTGACCCAGGCGGCGCTGTGGGACGAGGCCAAGGGCAAGCTCAAACAGAGCGCGCTGGGTCTGTCCGGCGGGCAGCAGCAGCGCCTGTGCATCGCCCGGGCGATTGCCCTGAAGCCCGAAGTCATCCTGTTCGACGAGCCGACCTCGGCGCTCGATCCGATCGCGACGAGCAAGATCGAACAGCTCGTCGAGGAACTCAAGGAGCACTACACGATCGCGATCGTCACGCACAACATGCAGCAGGCGTCGCGAATTTCCGACTTCACCGCCTTCATGTATCTCGGCGAGTTGATCGAATTCGACACGACGACGATGATCTTCGAGACGCCGAAGCAGAAGATGACGGAAGACTATATTACGGGAAGGTATGGGTGAAGCAGGGGCGAGGGACGAGGGGCGAGTATCGAGGAAGAGCAGTGCCTTGGTTCCTTCTTTCCCCTCGTCCCTCGCCCCTCGCCCCTCGCCCCTCATCTCTCGTCCCTAGCCCCTAGCCCCTGGCCCCTCCCCATGTCAGACCACATCGTAAAAAGTTTCGACGACGAACTGACCCAGCTCAACATCGCGATTGCGCGCATGGGCGAGTTGTCGCAGACGCAACTTGCCGGCGCGATCGACGCGATGCTGCTGCGCGATACCGCGGTCGCAGCACGCGTGGTGCGCGAGGATTTCGAAGTCGACGAGCTTGAACGTGAACTCGACGCGCGCGCCATCCGCGTGCTCGCGTTGCGCCAGCCGATGGCTCGCGACCTGCGCCAGGTTCTCAGCGCGTTGCGCATCAGCATCGAGTTCGAGCGCATCTGCGATTTCGCCGCGAACATCGCGAAGCGCTCGATCGCGCTCAATGCGCATTCACCGGATGAGTGGATCAACGAAATCGCCGAACTCGGCAACCTCGCGCTCAGGCAAATCGTCAATGTCGTCGCCAGCTTTCGCGAGCACGACGCGAGCAAGGCCCTGGCGGTCTGGGCCCAGGACGAGGCAATCGACGACAGCCACACGGGCATCTATCGCCGCCTGATCGACTGGATGAAGGTCGAACCGTCGCGCGTACCGATCGGAACACACCTTTTGTTCATGGCCAAGAACATCGAGCGCATCGGCGATCATGCGACGAATATCGCCGAGTCGGTGTATTACCTGATCACGGGCGACACGTTGACCGGCCCGCGGCCAAAGGGCGACACGTCGAGCCTCGACAAGGTCCCCGACGAGGAGTGAGGCTGTGGGTGGGCCTTGTGCCTCCACTCATTCGCCCGGATGAGCAAAGGTCGGCGCCGCGCGGCGGGCGACGACATCGCGCAACCCGCCGCCGATCGTCTACACTTGCCGCTCCGCTCCCGTTCGCGCCGGAATGGCTCTCGAAGTCACCCTTATCGTCCTGCTGGCCGTGCTGAACGGCTTCTTCGCGCTAAGCGAGATGGCGCTGATGACGTCGCGCAAGTTCAAGCTCAAGCAGCTGGCGCGCACGAGCCGCCGGGCACAGGTCGCCTTGCACCTGTCGCAGATGCCCGAACGCTTCCTGTCGACCGTGCAGGTGTTCATCACGCTGCTGGGCATCGGCACCGGCACTTTGCTCGGCGCCCGGTTCGGCGAGCACATCTCGGAGGCGCTCGATGCCATGCAGCGCCCATGGCTGGCCGAATATGCCGTGCCGATCGGCGTCACGCTGAGTGTTGCCAGCATCACGTTCGTCAACATGCTGCTCGGCGAGCTTCTGCCCAAGCGCCTGGCGCTGGTCAATCCGGAAAAATTCGCGGTCGCGACCGCGATCCCGATGCGGGTGATGACCGCGATCGCGTTGCCATTCGCATTCGTGCTGATCTGGATCACGCGTTGGGTGCTGCGCCTGCTGCGCCTGGACAAGGCCAGCAACGAGCGCGTCAGCGAAGAAGAAATCCGCCTGCTCGTCTCGGAGAGCGCAGAACAGGGCGTCATCGATCCGGACGAACGCAACATGGTCAACCGTGTTCTGCGCCTGGGCGACCGCAGCGTCGACAGCCTGATGACGCCGCGTCCGCGCATCGTCTGGCTCGACGTGATGACGCCAATGTCCGACAGCCTGGCAATCATGCGCGACACGCCG
>DASRTK010000216.1:0-6291 GCA_035655975.1 Rudaea sp. | reverse complement strand
ACGAGATTGCTGCCGACGTAGTCAAGCAGCTCAAGCTCGCGCTGCTCGGCGCTGTGCCGACGGTGCGCACGACCGACCCTGAGGCATATGCGCTCTACCTACAGGCCGTGCAGCTCAGGCAGCAGGCCACCGCCGAGGCGTTCAAGCAGTCCGACGTGCTGTACCGCAAGGTGTTGGCGATCGATCCGCGCTACGCCCCGGCGTGGAACGGGCTGTCCATTAATCTTAGTAACGAGACGGGCCAAGGGCTGTCCGACAAGGAGTGGTACGCCCAATCTCGCGAGGCTGCAATGAAGGCGCTGGCGATCGATCCGGACTACGCGCCGGCCCATGCTAGTCTCGGCTGGATCGCGATGAATGCAGACAACGATCTCGCCGGTGCCGCGCAACACCTCAAGCGTGCGCTGGCACTCGATCCTGCGGACCCGAGTGGGCTGCGCGGTAGCGCCCGGTTGCTTGAGTTGCTCGGCCGTCTGGACGAGGCTCTCGTGCTCGGCGAGGCCGCCGTCAGGCGTGATCCGGTGTACGTGCAGGGGCTCCTCAGCTTGGGCCTCCTTCAGCGTCGAGCCGGCCGCCTCGACGCGGCGGTCGCGTCAGGCCGCACCGCGCTCAGCCTTTTCCCCGGCCGTGGCACCGGACACTACCTGATCGGCAGCGCGCTGCTGCTGCAGGGCGATGCGCGGGGCGCGCTGGCAGAGATCGAGCAGGAGTCGGACGAGGCGTGGAAGCTGCTCGGCCTGGGGATGGTGTACCACGCGTTGGGGCGCAAGGCCGACTCGGACGCTGCTTTGGCCGCGCTGATCGCGAAGTACGAGAAGAACGCGTCCTGCACCATCGCCGACGTGTACGCCTACCGCAGCGAGTTCGACCAAGCGTTTGAGTGGTTCGACAAGGCGGTCGAGCACAACTTCAACTACTGCCTATCCATAATCGCGACGGTGCACCTCTTCGACAAGATCCACGCCGACTCGCGCTGGCTGCCGTTCCTGCGCAAGATCGGCAGGGCGCCCGAGCAACTGGCGAAGATCGAGTTCAAGGTGACGTTGCCGCAGGCGGAAAGCGCAACGACGGGCGTCGGCTCGAACAAGTAAGCCTGCGGGGGATCGCGCCGCGCAACATTATTGATCGCCGTCCATGTCTCCGCCCATCTGTCCATTGAGTGCCTAAGCTGACACTCGCGGCCGGCGGATCGAAAGCGGATGCTCATGCTTGTGCGGCGGGTGGCCCGGTGTCAGGCTTGCTTGCTGCCCCGTCGCCAGCGCGGCACGAATCGCGAAACTGTGAACTGCATCGCTAGCGGATGCAGGGGCAGTAGCACGATCATTGCGCATTGCAATCCAAGGGGGATCGCAACCATGACAAGTCGGGCCAAACTGATCGAAGAGTATCAGTCGCGCGGTTGAGTCGACCGCCACGCGGTCGCAACGTCGTGGTTGACAAAACCAATGACGCTTACCTCAGATGACATTCTCGCAGTCGGTCTACGGCTGCTTTGGGAGCTTGACCTGTTTCTTGCGGTCGGAGCCAATCGCGTCGACGAGGCCACCGAGGCCGACCGCAACAATCTGCATTTGGCATTCAAGGCCGCATCGGCGGCACTCGCTGTGGTGCATCCGCGGCACAAGGACGTCGAGCCCAAACGAGATCGCGGCGGCTGAGACGCGCCCGGCTTCGTGCTGCGCAACGGGGCGTTCTCGATCGTCACCGTACCAAGCGCGCTATCAACGACGTCGTCGGCGATCAGCCCGCGTGGCGAATGTCATCGGCCATTACTTCGACGCCGATTTCAACCATCACGGGTCCAGACGACCGTGGGCGGGCTGGCTTCGATCGACTTTCCCCGCCCATCTGATTGATTTACTGGTGCCCGGGGCCGGACTTGAACCGGCACGGCCGATTAAAGCCGAGGGATTTTAAGTCCCTTGCGTCTACCGATTTCGCCACCCGGGCCTGTGCTTCTTGAGGAGTGCGGTCGACATGACCGCTTTGTGATCTTAGCGCGCACGGGCGCGCACACAAAATTTGAAAGTGCGGCCAAGGATGGCCGCTTTGTGATCTCTGCGCTCACGGATGAGCGCAAACGTACCGGATGGAGGCCAAGGTCGGAATCGAACCGGCGTACACGGCTTTGCAGGCCGCTGCATGACCACTCTGCCACCTGGCCATCCGTTAAGCGGGTCGCCGCAAGCTTAGTCTCGCGGCGTCCAAAAAACAAAAACCCCGGCTTGTCCGAGGTTTCATCGATGCGCTGGCGGGCACGGGGCCGCGCTGTCGCAATCTGAATATGGAGCGGGAAACGAGACTCGAACTCGCGACCCCGACCTTGGCAAGGTCGTGCTCTACCAACTGAGCTATTCCCGCGCGAGCCGCACATCATACGATTTGCGCGGCCCGTGTCAACCTTGGACGCGTTTCTGAACGCTTAACGCTTGACACGCAAGGCTGGCCATGCCGTGCGCAGATAGACCAGCGCCGACGCGATCGTCAGGCCCGCCGCGACGACGAGCAGCGATTCGCCGACGTGAAAAAGGCGAAGCCCCTCGAGGTCGTGCTGGTACAGCAGCACTTCGATCGCGATGATCTGCATGATCGTCTTCAACTTGCCGAGGGCAGCGACGCGCACGTGCGCGCGCTCACCGATCTGTGCCATCCATTCGCGCAGCGCCGAAATCGTGATCTCGCGGCCGACGATGACTGCGCTGGTGATGGCCATCAGCGGGGTCGGATTTTCCTGGACGATCAGGAACAGCGTGACGGCCACCATCAGTTTGTCGGCAACGGGATCGAGAAAGGCGCCGAACGCCGAGCCCATGTTGTAGCGGCGCGCGATATAGCCGTCGAGCCAGTCGGTCAGCGCCGCGGCCAGGAAGATCAGCGCGGCGGCGACGTTCGCGCCCTTGAACGGCGCATAAAACACGATGACCATCACCGGCAGCAGTCCGATGCGGAACAGCGTGAGCATGGTCGGCAGTGTCAGGGGCAGCATGCGTCGCGTTCCGTGCGCAGACTCAGGAATGCCGGCAGTGTGACATACACGCTCGTGCCTCAGGTGTGAAAAGCCGCATAGATGCGTTCGGCCAGTTCTCGACTGACTCCTTTCACCTTGGCAAGTTCCTCGGCCCCGGCCGCGGCGACGCCGCCAATGCCCCCGAAATGCTTGAGCAATGCGGTCCGGCGTTTCGCACCGACGCCACCGATTTCCTCGAGTCGGCTTTTCTCGCGCGCCTTCTGCCGGCGCTGGCGATGGCCGGTGATCGCGAACCGGTGCGCCTCGTCGCGCACGCTCTGGATCAGATGCAGCGCGGCGGACTCCGGCCCCGGCCACAGCGTCTTCTCGCCGACGATCAGGCTCTCATGTCCGGCTCGCCGCTCGGGACCCTTGGCGACGCCGACGACGAGGACACCGGCCACGCCGAGATCAGCGAGCACGTCGAGCGCCTGCTTGACCTGTCCCTTGCCGCCATCGATCAGCAGGATATCGGGCACGGCGCCCTCCCCGGCCTGGATACGCTTGTAACGGCGCTCGAGTGCCTGATGCATTGCCGCGTAGTCGTCCCCGGGTTCGATGTCGGCAATGTTGAAGCGTCGGTACTGCGATTTCTCCGGACCTTCCGGTCCGAACACGACGCAGGAGGCCACGGTTGCTTCGCCCATCGTATGGCTGATGTCGAAGCATTCGAGGCGTTGCGGCGTCTCGCCGAGGTCGAGCAGGTCGCGCAGCGCCTCGAAGCGCTCGCGCATCGTCTGGTTGCTCGCCAGATGCATCGCCAGCGCCGCGTCGGCATTCTTTCCTGCCAGTTCGAGAAAGCGCGCGCGCTCGCCGCGCACGCTGTCCTTGATCTCGACCGCGTGGTGGCTCTGCGTGGAAAGCACCTCGGCGAGCAGCGCGGCGTCTTCGGGCGGATGGCTGACGATCAGTTCGTGCGGCGCCGGCCGGTCGAGATAATACTGGGCGATGAACGAGGTCAGGATATCCGGCTCGAGCGCGCGCAGCCCGAGCTTCGGGAAGAAATCGCGCGAACCGAGGTTGACGCCGTTGCGGAAGAACAGCACCGATACGCAGGCCGTGCCGGAATTGATCCGGCACGCGAGCACATCCAGATCGGCGCTCGCGCCCTGCACGTAGTGCTGCGCCTGGATGCGCTTGAGCGTGGCGACCTGGTCGCGCAACTGCGCGGCCTTCTCGAACTCGAGCTGCGCGCTCGCGCGCTCCATGCCGGCGCCGAGTTCCTCGACGACTTCGCTGCTCTTGCCATCGAGGAACATCGCTGCGTGGCGCACGCTCTCGCGATATTCGTCGGCGCCGATCAGCCCGACGCACGGCGCGCTGCAGCGCTTGATCTGGTACTGCAGGCACGGCCGCGAACGGTTGCGGAAATAGCTGTTCTCGCACTGGCGCACGAGGAACAGCTTCTGCATAAGGTTCAGGCTCTCGCGCACCGCATAGGCGCTCGGAAACGGGCCGAAGTAGCGGCCCTTCGCGGTCTTGGCGCCACGATGGAATCCCATGCGCGGATATTCGTCTTCCGCCGACAGATAGATGAACGGATAACTTTTGTCGTCGCGCAGCAGGATGTTGTAGCGCGGGCGCAGGCTCTTGATCAGCTGCGCCTCGAGCAGCAGCGCCTCGCCCTCCGTGCGCGTGAGCGTGACTTCGATGCGCGCGATCTGCGCAACCATCGCAGCGATGCGCGGTTCCATGCGCGGCTTGAGAAAATAGCTTCCGACGCGCTTCTTGAGATTGCCCGCCTTGCCGACATACAGCACGTCGTCGGCTGAGCCGATCATGCGATAGACCCCCGGCGAGCCGGCAAGCCTGCGCACAAACGCCTTGCCGTCGAACGCGGCGGCTTGATCAGATGGCTTCATGTCGTATTTCTATAAGCTCGTCATTCCCGCGGAAGCGGGTATCCATTTTGCTTTTGAATCCGGGCAACAAGGTCACATGGATTCCCGCTTCCGCGGGAATGACGACAGTAAGAGAGATGACGACAGGTTAGCGTCGTTCAAGCCTGCCTAAGCGATCGTCAAGTGCCGGACCTGTCCGGTCGCCAGGTCGATGCGCACGACTTCGTGCGCATTCGTATTCGCGACCCACAGTGCGTTCGCGGCCAGCGAGATGCCGGACGGCTCGAGCAGGTGATACGGCAGGTTCAATGTGCGCAACTCGCCGGTGCGCAGGTTCAGCGCCTTGATCTTGCAGTTGTAGCTGTCCGCGACGAAGGCAAGACCACGTGGATCGACGCAGATGCCGAGCGGGTTCTGCAGCCGCGCCGTGTCGCGCCTGCCGGCGGCATCGCCAAAATCGTATGGACCGACGCCGATCATCGTGCTGACGCGCCGTTCGGTCAGATCGATGACACGCACGGCCGAACTTGCCGCGTCGACGACGAACAATTGATCGCCGGATAGCGCCATGCCACTGGGCTGGGCAAAGCTCGCATCGATGCCGTCGCCGTCGCCGATGCCGAGGCGGCCGTTGCCGGCCAGCACGCTGAGCTTGTTGCGAGCCAGGTCGAGCTGCCAGATCTGGTGCTGGCCCGAGACCGCGATGTACAGCTTGTCGTTCGAGATGGCAAGGTCGCACGGTGCCGACATGCGTGTCTGCTTGGGGTCGTGCGAGTCACCGGCCAGGTCATGCCCGAGCACGCCGGTTCCCGCGACGCGATCCACGTCGCCGGTCGCCAGGCGCACGCGGCGCACCGAGTGGTTGCCGGTGTCGGCGACGTAAAGCCATTCCGCCGTCAGCGCCAGCCCCTGCGGCGCGTTGAACATCGCTTCCCGCCCGCGGCCGTCGCCGTAGCCCGGATTGCCAGTGCCGAACTGGCGCATGATGCGGCCTTGGTGATCGGTTTCGAGGATGCGGTGATTGCCGGTGTCGGCAATCCACACGCTCGACTCCGTGGCGACGACCTTGCCCGGAAACTGCAGCGGCATGCGCGGCTCCGGGCGCACGGTCGCCACGCTGATTTCGTACATTCGCTGGTCGCTGGCCGCGGCTTCGTCAAGCAGCTTGGCGACCAGTGCGTCGGCCTCCGCACGCTTGCCTTCGCCGACGAGCAAGCCGGCAAACTGGCCCCGCGCATCGACGAACGCGAACGTCGGCCACGACTGCACGCCGTATTCGCGCCACAGCAGGTAGCTGGGGTCGTTCGCGACCGGATTGCGGATGTGGCAGCGGTTGACGGCCTTGAGCACCGGCGCGGACTGGCGCTGGTAGTCGTATTTCGGCGTGTGCACGCCGATCACGCTCAAACCGTCGTGGTACTTGGATTCCAGATAGCGCAGGTC
>DASRTK010000215.1:0-2463 GCA_035655975.1 Rudaea sp. | reverse complement strand
GCGCAGTTCGTGCTCGTTCCGGCCGTGTTCAACCCGGCGTGGGAACCGTTCGCGCGGGCGTTCTATACGGCCCAGGCTCTAGGCCTCGTGGACAAGACGCACCAGGCACTGTTCGATGCGCTGCATCGCGATCACTTGCCGATCACGTCGATCGACGCACTGGCGAAGTTCTATTCGGGCTACGGCGCCGACTCGGCGACGTTCCTGTCGACCGCCAACTCGTTTGTCATCGAAGCAAAGATCGCCCACGGCAATGAACTGGTCCGTGACTATCACGTCGAGGGCACGCCGACGCTGGTCGTCAACGGCAAGTATCGCGTGGCCATGAACAGTGAACGCAGCATCGGCCCGGCCGAAGCGATCAAGCTGACCTTGTACCTGGTGCAACAGGAAATCGAAAAGGCCAAGGGCAAAGCCGGGAATTGACGTAGGGTGGGCCTTGGCCCACCGCGTTTTCATAATGCCAAGAGAAAAACGGTGGGCCAAGGCCCACCCTGCGCCGCATGATGGTTTGCATATCGCGGCGTTCGCTTGCAGGACGCGCGCCGCCACCGTAGGCTCGATGCATGACCGCGGCCACGCGCACCGATCCCGCCGAGACGGCCGCTGTGCGGTCGCAACTGCAATTGCAACTCCTGAGCTGCAACATCCTGGCGGGCGGCAGCGTCGGCCGCTACCGGCATTACGTCACGCAGAGCTGGAAGCAGGTGTTGCCGACGCGCAGCAAGCGCGGCAACCTCGACAAATTCGCCAGGCTGCTCGCCGACTTCGACATGGTTGGTTTGCAGGAAGCCGACGCCGGGAGCCTTCGCTCCGGTTTCGTGAACCAGACCCAGTACCTTGCCGAGGCCGCGGAGTTTCCTTATTGGTCGCACCAGCCCAATCGCAAGGTTGCGCAATTTGCTGCCTCGAGCAACGGCCTGCTCACGCGCATCAAGCCTAAGGAAGTACTCGACTACCCGTTGCCGGGACGCATTCCGGGCCGCGGCGCGCTCTGGGTGCGTTTCGCCAGCGGCGATGCGGAACTGGTCCTGGTTGTCGCGCATCTGTCGCTCGGACCGGCCGCGCGCAAACGGCAGTTGGCATTCATCGCCGAACTCATCGGCAAGCAGCGCCACGCCGTGCTGATGGGCGACCTCAACTGCTCGGCGCACGGTGAGGAACTCAAGGGTCTGTTCCGCCAGACGTCGCTGGCGCCGCCGGCCAGGCAACCCGTCGCGACGTATCCAAGCTGGCAGCCGCGGCGCGCGATCGATCACATCCTGGCGACGTCGAGCCTCTCGATCGAACAGTTGTGGACGCTGCCGCACCCGGTCTCCGACCACTTGCCGCTCGCCGCGCGCGTGCGCCTGCCGGAAGCGTTGAAGAATTTGCGTTGAGGTGTGCGGCGCGGCGTGGAAAAAAGACTCCTTCCCTTTTCGGCGTTGGCGCCATCGAGGCCCACGCCGAAAAATGCTCGTGCATTTTCGGCGTACCCGCGCTTCGAGACCGCGGGAAATTCCTCTTCGTTTCACGTGTTGGCTATTGGAGGCGCCGACCGGAAATTGCTCCTGCATTTCCGGCATACATGTGCCGCTTCGTTTTTGGGAGTCGTGCCATTGAGGCACCCGCCGGAAAATGCTCCTGCATTTCTTCTGGATGTGGGCCCGGCATCTAGCATCTGTTGTTGCCCCCCGCCATCGGGCGCGTACTGCTCGGCCTATGGCGTTCGCGAAACACTCAAGCCTCGTAGCCGAATCGCTCCAGCATCGGTCGCAGAATCGGCAACACCGGCTCGAACGCCTCGCGGTACGCATGCCAGCGGTTCACCGCATTGCGATTGACGCCCTGCGTCACTTGCACGTAACTCGGCGTGCTGATGAAGCCCTTGCCGCGCGCGTGTTCCGCGAAGCGCTTCATCGGTTCGGCATCCTCGATGCCGAGGAAATGGCTCAGCCGCGCGACATGCTCGTCGAAACGCTCGACGACCGACTCGTAGCGCCACTCCAGCACGCGCGGCTCGAACACCTCGGCGTTCGCGAACCATTGCTCGAAGACCTGCACGTACCCGCGCGCCAGCCGCGGCAGGGTCGAACACAGGGTCGCGAACGAGGGCGAGCGGAACGGCAGGAAGTAACAGCTCAGCAGCACGTCGCAGGGATGACGCAGGCACAGGATGATGCGCGCCTCTGGGTAAAGCCGCATGATCATCGGCAACGCGAGCATGTTGAGCGGATTCTTGTCGACCAGGCGCTTGGCGCCGAGGTCCGGCACCACCTGCGCGACCAGGCCGTCGTAGACCTCGCGCAGCATGCGCGCCTCCTCGGCGGTCAGGTCCGCCAGGCCTGCCGGATACGGCTGACCGGCCTGTACCATACGCTCGAGCAAGTCGTAGATGTAGGCGCGCTCGTCCATCGAGCGGAAATCCGGATGGGCGTCGAGCATCTGCTCGAGCAGGGTCGTGCCCGAGCGCGGAAAGCCGAC
>DASRTK010000214.1:0-4847 GCA_035655975.1 Rudaea sp. | reverse complement strand
AGCCGGAATCCAGTTCCTTGCCCTTTGCTCTTCCAGCGCAAGCTTCAAGAAACAAGAAAAGCAAAGACGCTGGATTCCGGCTTTCGCCGGAATGACGAGACAGAGAAAGTGCCGAAGCCAACCGTACCGACCCCGGCTTGTTCGGAAGCCTTATCGCGTTCAGAAGCCCCATCGCGCGAGCTACGCCATCGAGTGCAGTCCGATCAGGTTGCCTTCGGTGTCGTTGGCGAGCGCCATGAATCCGTACTGCCCGAGCGACAGCTTTTCCTGCTTGACCTTGCCGCCGGCCGCTACGACGCGCCTGGCTTCGACGGCGCAATCGTCGCAGCCGAAGTAGATGATCGTGCTGTTGCCGCCGGATGGCACGCCGTCCATCCTGACCAGGGCGCCGGACGTGCCTGGCTGGTCCATGTTCATTTGTGGAAATGTCCAGTACTCGAGGTCCGGCTTGCCCGGATTGTCGAGCTTCTCGATCTTCAGTTTGAAGACCGATTCGTAAAACGCCTTTGCCCTGGCCATGTCCTGCACGTAGATTTCGAACCAGCGAACCGGATTGGAAGCCATGTTGTTTCTCCCAGTTTCCTGACACCGCAATCTAGCGCAGTGCATGCGCCGGGCTGTTCACAAATCGTTCTTCAGCGGCTGGTCATACGCTCTTCGTTCAGCTTGGGTGCCGTACGCGTGGCGCAAGGTGAGCGTCGACACTTGGTGGGGGCCAGTCATGCCGATCCTTCGTACGATTCTGTTGACGGTCATGGCGCTTGCGGGCGCCAATGCCGTCGGCAAGCCTGCCGCGCAGAAGAGCGCGCCGCCCGCCGCATTGAGCGTCACGCTGAATCAGGGCGAAGTCGCGCGCTGGCCGGGCATCGCGGCCAGGTCTTGCGTGCTGGGCGCCAGGAAATATCCCGCGGTCGATGCCATCTGCTACTACCCGTTCGACGTCGAGGCAACGCCGGGCCGACACGCGATCGCGCTGATCGACCAGGATGGCAAGCGCCATAACGCCACCGCGATCGTCGAGAAGGTCGAGCGGCCGAAAGTCGACATCAACCTGACCGACGATGCATACATCAACGTGTCGCACGAAAACCAGAAGCGCGCTGCACTCGAGCGCGAAGCAGTGCTGAAACTGTTCGGGACGACGATCGAAGAGCCGCAATTTTCGCTGCCGCTCGGCGCGCCGGCCTCGCCGCTGCCGAAGAACGAAGACGACTTCGGCAGCCTGCGCACGTTCAACGGCAAGGTCGAAAGCCAGCACACCGGGCGCGACTATCCGGTGAACGAGGGCAATTCGGTCAGGGCGATCGCGGCCGGAAGGGTCGTGATTGCCGACGAACACTTCCTGACCGGCAACAGTGTCTACATCGATCACGGTGACGGCATGGTCAGCGCGAGTTTCCATATGTCTTCGCTGAGCGTGAAGGCGGGCGACGAGGTCAAGCGCGGCCAGGCGCTCGGCAAGGTCGGTGCGACCGGGCGCACCAGCGGCACGCATCTGCATCTCGGCATACGCTGGCTCGCCGCGCGCGTGGATCCGCAACCGCTGCTGGAAAGCCCGCTGCATCTGCACGAAGTCGGCGAGAAGCCGGTTGTGGCCGAACGCAAGGAAGAGAAAGCCAACGCCGAACCGAAGGAATCGAATCGGTCGATAAGGCGCGACGATGAGGGTTGAGGCGTAGACGGCGGCTCGTCCCGCCGTGCGCATGCGCCAATCCGGGGGATCCTTGTTGACGTTGTCGCGGCCGGCCACTTCTTTGCGCGCGGCGCATGTGTATACTCAGGCTGCCGTCCAAACGCAAACAGGGTCGCTAATGGATCGGGGTGACATCCTCTGAACGCGACGCGCGCACTGATCGTACTTCTCAACATGGTTGCGGGCGGCGTCTACGCCGCGCCATTCGTCTACGTCACACAGCCGGCCGGCATCGCCGTCATCGATGCAGCGACGAACTCGGTAACGGCAACGATTCCTGCCGGCGATTATCCGTACGCAATCGCGATTACACGTTCCGGCGCGCTCGGCTACACGGCCGACTTCGCCAGCAACACGGTCACGTTCCTCGACCTGCTCGGAAACACCGCGATGGCCACACTGCCGGTCGCCGCGGAACCACTCGCGCTGGCGCTGAGCGCGGACGAAAAGCGGCTGTTCGTCGCCAGCCGCATCGCGCGGCTGACCGTGATCGATATCGCCACCCGAACGACCGTCGCGGTCGTCCCGTTGATCGATCCGCCGCTGGCGCTGACCCTGCATCCGGACGGGCGTCGGCTTTACGTCCTGTATGAGAGCGCGACGGCAGTCGGCATTTTCGACACGACGACGAACGCGTTGTCCGGCACCCTCGCCAACCGGCTCGACGTGCTGCCCGGCGGCTTTGCGCTGCGCGCATCGGGCGCAGAAATCTACGTCGCCAATCAATTCATGCGCAGCTTCTTCCTGCCGCCGCCGAGCGACATCGTCAGCATCATCGACACGACCGGCGTGGCTCCCGTCGCGAGCATTTCCGTCGGCGAGCAGGTCAGCGTGGTCACGTTCGGCGCGAATCCGGAGAGGGCTTACGTCGCCACGTCCGAACATGTCAAAGTCATCGATCCGGCGACCCGCGCCGTCGTCGGTTCGATTCCGGTTGCGGCCGGTTACTCACCCGCGATTGCTTATCTGCCCGCGCTGCATCGCCTTTACCTGACCAGCTATTCCGACAACATCGTGACCGTTCTCGACGCGGCCGGCGCTGCGCCGCTGACAACGATCGCCGTCCAGGGGCCCGGCTACCTCGGCATCGTGCCGGATGCCTCGCCGCCCCCGCCCCCGGCAACCGATGGCCCGAAACCGGCGCCCGCCGCGCCGGTGGCGCGGCCGCGACATCGTGCCGTCGCCCCAGGGCAGGCCATCGGCTGGATCAACTAGGATTCGCGAATCGCGGCGGCGGCCCGGCCGAAATCCTGGCAAACGCATCCTCATGAGATCCTTTCGCCAAATGCAGGGGTCGACAGCCGCGTCGCAATCTCTGGCGAAAATACGAACTTTTACCTCGGTCCAAGGTAAAGTAACTGCATGTATCTTGAGTATTACGGCCTCAAAGAGCCGCCGTTCTCGATCACCCCGGACCCGCGCTATGTGTTCCTTTCGGAGCGCCATCGGGATGCGCTCGCGCACCTGTTGTATGGCATCGGCAAGGGTGGCAGCGGCGGATTCGTGCAGCTCACCGGCGAGGTCGGCACGGGCAAGACGACCTTGTGCCGGCTGCTTCTCGAGCAGCTGCCGGAGCACACGCGCGTCGCCCTCGTGCTCAACCCGAAACTCTCGCCGGTCGAACTGCTCGAGACGATCTGCGAAGAACTGAAACTCGACCTCGTCGATCGGCGCGGCAGCCTCAAGGGCCTGGTCGACACGCTCAACGCCTATCTGCTCGACGCCTATGCGCAGGGTCTGCGCGTCGTGCTGATCGTCGACGAGGCGCAGAACCTGTCGACCGACGCGCTCGAGCAGATCCGCCTGCTGACGAACCTCGAGACGCCGACGCAGAAACTCCTGCAAATCATCCTGCTCGGCCAGCCGGAACTGCGCGACAAGCTCAATGACACCGAGTTGCGCCAGCTCGCCCAGCGCATCACGGCACGCTATCACCTGACGCCGCTGGATCGGGTCGAGACCGAAGCCTACGTGCGCCATCGCACGGCCGTGGCCGGCGCGGCGCGCCTGCCGTTCTCGCGCCTGGGACTGCGCGCGATCTACCAGCGCTCGAACGGCATTCCGCGCCTGATCAACATCATTGCCGACCGCGCCCTGATGGCCGGCTACGCGCGCGAGCAGGAATCGATCGGCGAACGCCTCGTCGACCGCGCCGCCGACGAAACCTTGCCCGGACACGCGCGCTACTGGCTGCATCGGTACGGCCGTTGGGCCGCTGCGCTGATGATATTGCTCGGCGCCGGCATGCTCTGGACCTACTACACGCGGCAGCAGCCGGAACGGCCGGCCCAGGCCGCGACCCCGGCTCCCGCACCGCGTCCGCCGCCGCCCAATCCGGATGCGATTGCCGCCGAACGCCTGACCAAGGGCCTGCAGGAAAACACCGAAAGCGAGCTGGCTGCCTGGACGCAGCTGCTCGCGCGCTGGCAGGTCAGCTCGACCGAAGTGTCGGTGCGCGATGCGACGCATTGCCAGACGATCGTGTTCCCCGGCTTCAATTGCCTGCGCGGGCACGCCGCGCTCGACCAGCTCGTGCGCTTCGATCGGCCGCTGATCCTGCCGCTGCAGCACGACAATGCGCACGGTTACGCCCTGCTACTCGGGTCCGGCAAGCACGTACTGCTGAGTTTCGGCGGCGAGCCGCTGCGCCTCGGCGCGGATCAGCTGCGCGACTTCTGGAACGGCGACTTCATCGCGGTCTGGCGCCTGCCGGACCACGTGCCGGCCAAGTTGCGCGTCGGCGACGCCGGGCCCGGTGTCGCCTGGGTGCAGGCGCAGGTATCGCGCATGGACAACGCCAAGCCGGCCGATGCCGGTCCTGCCTATTTCGATGCTACGCTGGAAGAACGCATCCGCAAGCTCCAGGTCGCCTATGGCATCCGCCCCGATGGAATCGTCGGACAGGAGACGCTGTTCGCGTTGTCCGCTCTCGACCAGAACGGACCGCATCTGGCGCGCGATGTCGATTAGTATACATCTTGATATTTGAACAATGTCCCTGATTCTCGAAGCGTTGAAAAAATCCGAGTCACGGCGCCGGCTCGGCGAAGCACCGGACATCGGCACGCCGTTCACGGTGAAGCCGCGCCGGCGCAATCCGTGGCCGCTGATCGTGGTCCTGATCGCAGTGGCCGCCGGCGTTGGCTGGTGGTAT
>DASRTK010000213.1:0-13789 GCA_035655975.1 Rudaea sp. | reverse complement strand
GAGACCTGGGGACGTCACTCGATCATCGGCCTGCCATGCCGAAAAGTATACAAATTGCGCGGACACGCCCTGACCGTCGAGGAATTCGGTGTCGCCGTGGAGCAGCGCGAACTCGACGATCCGCTCGGCGAGATTGAACGCTTCCGCAGAGAGTACCGGGTGCCCAAGTTGCCCGGACTTCCCGAGTTCAGCGGCGGATTGGTCGGCTATTTCGGTTTCGAGAGCATCGGCTACGTCGAGCAGAAGCTCGCTCACTGGGACCGCCCGGACGAACTGGGCATTCCCGACGTACTCTTGATGCTGAGCGACGAGGTTGCCGTGTTCGACAACCTCAAGGGCCGGTTGTACCTGATCGTGCACGCCGATCCGGCCGAGCCGCAGGCGTACGCGCGCGCGCATCGCCGCCTGGACGAACTGGCGTTCCGCCTGCGCCGTTCCGGGCCGAGCTACCCGGAAGTGCTCGATCCAAAGGCGCTCGAAGAGGCCGACTTCAAGTCGAGTTTCACGCGCGCGGAATATTGCGCGCTCGTGGAAAAGGCCAAAGAGTACATCCGCGCGGGTGACATCTTCCAGGTCGTGCCGTCGCAGCGCCTGTCGGTGCCGTTCCGCGCGCGGCCGGTCGACGTCTATCGCGCGCTGCGCGCGCTCAATCCGTCGCCGTACATGTATTTCCTCGACCTCGGCGCGACGCAGATCGTCGGTTCGTCGCCGGAAATCCTGGCGCGCCTGCAGCGCGGCAAGGTCGTCGTGCGCCCGATCGCCGGCACCCGGCCGCGCGGCAAGACGCGCGAAGAAGACCTGCAACACGAAGCCGAACTGCTGGCCGATCCGAAGGAACGCGCCGAGCACCTGATGCTGATCGACCTCGGCCGCAACGATGTCGGCCGCGTCGCTAAGACCGGCAGCGTCACGCTGACCGAGAGCTTCGTCATCGAACGCTACTCGCACGTCATGCACATCGTCAGCGAAGTGCAGGGCGACCTGCGCGAGGGCCTTTCCTACATGGACGTGCTCAAGGCCACGTTCCCGGCCGGCACGGTCTCCGGCGCGCCGAAGATCCGCGCGCTCGAAATCATCCAGGAACTCGAACCGCATAAGCGCAACATCTACGCCGGCGCGATCGGCTACATCGGCTGGTGGGGCGATGCCGACACCGCGATTGCGATCCGCACCGCCGTCATCCAGGACGGCCGCCTGCACGTCCAGGCCGGCGGCGGCATCGTCTACGACTCCGATCCGGCGACCGAGTGGGAAGAGACGATGAACAAGGGCCGCGCATTGTTCCGCGCGGTGGCGCAGGCGGCGGGCGGGCTCTGACGGGCTGATATTGGCCACGCCGCTCCCGACTTGTTACGCTCGCAGTCCTGCGAGCCGAAGGGGGCCAACGCTTGTCGCTGATCGATGAACTCAAGCGCCGCAACGTATTCAAGGCGGGCGCCGCCTACCTTGCGCTCGGCTGGGTCGTCACTCAGGTCACCTCGACGGTGGCGCCGGTGCTGCACTTGCCCGAGTGGATCAGTCCGGTCGTCATCTGGATCGGCGTGATCGGCTTTCCGTTCGTGATCATGTTCTCGTGGATCTACGAGCTGACGCCGGAAGGCCTCAAGCGCGAGCGCGAGGTCGATCGTTCGGCCTCGATCACGCACGTCACCAGCCGCCGGCTCGACTACATCATCATCGGCCTTCTCGTGCTGGCGATCGGACTGTTTGCGTTCGACCGATTCAGTCCGCGCAAAGCCGAACCCGTCGTCGCTTCGGGCGAAGCGGCGATGCCTGCCGCCAAGAGCGCATCTGATCCGTCGACTGCAGCCGTGTCGGCGGCGGCTAGCGACGGTTCGATCGCAGTCCTGCCGTTCGTCGACATGAGCCAGTCGAAGGACCAGGAATATTTTTCGGACGGCTTGTCGGAGGAGTTGCTGAACCTCCTGGCCCAGGTTCCGCAGCTTCGAGTCATCGCGCGCACATCGTCGTTCGCGTTCAAGGGCAAGGAAGCCGGCATCGCCGAGATCGCAAAGACCCTCAATGTCGCGAACGTGCTCGAAGGCAGCGTGCGCAAGTCCGGCGACACGCTGCGCATCACCGCCCAGCTGATCCGCACCGCCGACAGCTCGCACCTGTGGTCGGAAACCTACGACCGCCAGCTCACCGACGTGTTCAAGGTGCAGGACGAGATCGCCGCTGCGGTTGTTGCGCAACTCAAGGTCAGGCTGCTGCCGGCCCAGCACGTGACGAACGCGCATCGCACGGCGAGCACCGAGGCCTACAACCAGTATCTGCTCGGCAACCAGTTCTATAACCGCAATTCCGTCGAGGGCTACCATCTCGCGGTCGAGGCATATCAGAAGGCCGTTGCGCTCGATCCGGGCTACGCCGCCGCCTATGCCGGCCTCGCTTTCGGGGAGTTGTACGCAGGAGACTATGCCGCAACCGCCGAGGAAAATGCCGCGACAAGGCAGCGCGCGCTGGTGGCCGCGGACAAGGCGGTTGCGCTAGCGCCGGAACTTGCAGACGGCTATGACGCGCGCGGCTGGTTGCGCTCGAGCGTTACGTGGGATTGGACGGGTGGCCAGGCAGATTTCGAAAAGGCGCTGGCTCTCGAACCAGGCAACGCCGCGACCCAGCGTCGCTACGGCCTGCTGCTGCTGAACCTCGACCGGATGGCCGAGGCCATTGCAGCGACCCGCAAGGCCATCGGGCTCGACCCGCTATCCGCGGCCGCCTGGAACAATCTCGGCACGATGTACTACGTCAATCCCGACCAGTTCGGGGAAGCGCGTGAGGCGCTGAACCGCGCGCTCGCCATCAATCCGGAATCGAGTTTCGCGAACAACAATCTGGCCACGCTCGAACTGCTGCAAGGGCATGCACAGGAGGCGCTCGACGTGTTCCGTCGGGCCGGAGAAGTCTGGAGTCAGACCGGCGTGGCCATGGCCGAGCACACGCTGGGTCATGCCGAGGAATCACAGCGGGCGCTCGACGAGCTGATCGCCAAGTACGCGCACGATTCGGCTTACCAGATCGCTGACGTCTATGCGTGGCGTCGCGAGCCCGACAAAGCCTTCGAATGGCTCGAGCGTGCCTACGTGCAGCACGACGGCGCCCTCGGCGCCATCAGGGCGGACCCGGTGCTCAAGTCGCTGTGGACCGATCCGCGCTTCGCTGCGCTGGTGAAGAAGGTGGGACTGCCGCCGTAACGCCTGAGTCGCACGACGCGGAGTGCGAGCACAAGCACACCACCCGGGCCATTCTCTACGCGAATGTTCGCTCCGGCATCCATGCCGTCGCCTGCCTCCGCAGTCCGGCCTTCGCCGGAATGACGAGCCAAAGAGCAGTGCGCGCTGGGGTGACAGCGTGCTGGGCCGACAGTAGGTAGTATCGCTATCGCGATCGCGCCGCTGATGAAGCGCGCAGCCGCGCTACCTCATCTGGCGTCATGCTGTCGGCAAAGTGGTTGTCGAAATGGTTGCGCACGTAGTTGACGACCTCGGCCACCTGTTCGTCGGTCAGGCTGTCGGCAAACGCCGGCATCGCGCGCCGTCCTTGCAGCACAGTTAGCGCCGGATATGCAGCGCTCGCAAGTTTCGGATTCGCCGCGAGCGCCGGATACATGCCGGCGCCGCGCGCACCGCGTGCATCGGGCATATGGCAACCCTGACAGATCGCGCGATAAAGGGACGCGCCGTCGCCTTGCACGAAATGGCCGCGCGGCGCGAACGCCCCGCCCTGGGTGGGCGGGGAAAACACCACAGGCTCATCGGCCGGGCAACACGTCGTCGCCAGCGCGCACGTCGCGAAAAGCATCAGCGACGCTACAGCTACGCTCAGCCGTCGATCTGTACGAATATACATTTCACGCCGTCTCCGCGTGCATGGCGATCGCGCGCTGGTGCAGCCGGCCGATCGCATCGAGCGCCGACAGCACGGCGCCTTCCTGCCAGGCCGGCAGGCGTGAGGCGTGTTCGCCGGCGAGCACGATGCGACCGTCGATCTGGCACAGGTTTTCGTAATGCTTCTCGCGAGCCGTGTCGGACCACTTGGCGAAGCAACCGTTCGCGAACGGAACGCGATGCCAGGCGACGGCAACGCCGTTCTCGAATTCGGCCGGATATTGCGGGTGGAGCTGCGCGCCGAACTCCACGGCCAGGCGTACGCGCTCTTCCGGCGCCAGCGCGGTGAGTTCGTAGGCGTTCGTGCCCCAGCTATACGCGCCGAGCAGCACGCCCTTGCCGGGCGCATTCTGGCCGGACATCGGATAACCGATCATGCCGATCGGCAGATCGGTATAGCTGATGCCGCCGTAGATGCGGTCGTCTTCCTCCCAGAAGCGGCGCTTGAACTGCAGGCCGATCTTCACCGAAGTCTCGTACGGCACCGCCTGGATCGCGGCCGCCATCGGCTCGCTCACGTTCATCTCGATCTGGCCGAGGATCGACAGCGGGATCGTGCAGACGCACCAGTCCGCGCGGGCCGTGCGCGGTGAGCCTTCGCGGCGCGCATCGACGTGGGTGACTTCGACGCCACGCGCGTCCTGGACGATGCGCACGACCTTCGCACCGAACTGAACGAGCGGCGCGACTTCGCGGTAGATCGCCATTGGGATGCGATCCATGCCGCCGACCGGCTGGAACAGCGAGGGCGCAAGATCGTAGACCGATGACGGGCGAAATGCCCGCCACAAATCGGACTGCACGAGTTCGCCGAGCGCGAGCGGTTCTGAGTTCAGCGGAGGCGCAGCCAGTCCACCGCCGGGAGGCTGGTCGAAACCGCGGCCGCTGCTGGCCAGTTCCGATTTGCGGAAGCGATAGTCCTTGTCGAGAAAGCCGAATGTGCGCAACGCCTCGAGCAGTTTCTCCTTGTCCTCGGCCTTGACCTCGGCGTCGAGGTGTCCGCCATTGACGGCCTTGCCGAGCAGTTCGGCAACGTGACCATGGAAATCGGTGTGCAGGCTGCGAAAGCGCTGCGGCTTGCCGCCGAACGCGCGGCGCGAGTGCACGTAGGCATTGAAATTGACTTGCGTGAACGGCTCGAGCGGCACCTTGAAGCGCTTCGCATAATCGAGCATCGCGTGATGATGGTAAGGAATCCGCCACGGCCCGGGATTGAGGTAGTGGCCGGGATCGAATTCGCAGCGCTGGCGAAAGCCGCCGAGTTCGGTGTACTCGTCGCCGCCGCGCAGCGTCCAGGCGCGGCCGCCGGCGCGATCGTTGTACTCGAGCACCTTGACCTTGTAGCCGGCGCGATGCAGTTCGAGGGCGGCAACGAGTCCGGCCAATCCCGCGCCGAGGACCAGCACCGATGCGCCGCGCGGGGCGCCGCCAAGGTCGACAGGTCCCGCGTAACTAGACTCCGGTGCAAATCCGAGCGCGGACATCGACTGGTACATCAACGCCGCGCCTGCCGACTGGCCGATACGGCGCAGCAGTTCGCGGCGGCTGACTGTAGGTTCGGATTCGTTCACTGGCATATTTCAACGATGGCCTGAACAACGATGCCGATTGCAGGACCCGCCGCCATCCCGGCAGCCAAGGGCGAGGTGTTGCGTAGAACGAAACCGCGAGCGGACTTGCGCCATCGGTTGCTCGTGCGGCCAGACAAACAGGACCTGCCCCGCGCGCCGCAGCCCGGGCCGGGATGCATTCTGGCATGAGCGCGTTCGTCCCGCTGGATTTTGCAGCGGTGAGTGCGGCACGAAAGCGCGGACGGCGCCAATACGGATCGTGTAATCTGTGCCGGCACAAGGAGGGGCAACATGGCGAATTCACGACTGGTCGTATTCGTGCATGGCTGGAGCGTCACCAACACCGATACCTACGGTGAGTTGCCGGCGCGCCTGATGCGCGAAGCCGGAAAGGACGGCGGACCGCCGCTCGACGTGCGCAACGTCTATCTCGGCCAATACGTCAGCTTCCGCGATGAAGTCCGACTCGAGGACATCTCGCGCGCTTTCGATGCCGCCGTCGCCGAAGTGATGACAGACGTCGGCGCATCGCGCCGATTCGTCTGCATCACGCATTCGACCGGCGGCCCGGTCGTGCGCGACTGGATCGATCGTTTCTACGTGAAAACCGGAAAGCTCGCCGGCTGCCCACTCAGCCATCTGATCATGCTGGCGCCGGCGAACTTCGGTTCGGCGCTCGCGCAGCTCGGCAAAAGCCGCCTCGCCGGCCTGGCGAACTGGTTCGAGGGCGTCGAGCCGGGGCAGCGCGTGCTGGATTGGCTCGAACTCGGCAGTCCCGAAAGTTTCGACCTGAATTCACACTGGATCACCGACTACGCTGCCCTGAAGTTGACGACGTCGGCCAATCCGTTGTTCCTGTTCGTGCTTACCGGCGACCGCATCGATCGCAAGCTCTACGATCATCTGAACAGCTACACCGGCGAGCTCGGCTCGGATGGAGTCGTCCGGGCCGCGGCGGCGAACTTGAACGCAACCTACGTGCGCCTCGAGCAGCCGCAGCCGGATCGCGGCGATTCGCTGGAGAACGCAAGGACGAAGTTGCGCGCGTTGAAGGTCACCCGGGTCGAGCACCCGCCGCACACCGCGTTCAAGCTGATCCCCAATGCATCGCACTCGGGCGATCACATGGGCATCATGCGCAGCGTGACCGAAAGCGGAGACCTGCACCCGACCGTGGCTGCGATTTTGCGTTGTCTGCAGGTGACCGACGATGCCGGCTACAACAAGCTGTGCAGCGCGTTCGATGCCGAGAACGCCGTGCACCAGGCGCCGGAGAATCGCCTCGAGATCGAACAGGTTCCGGTCATTCCGGATCGCCAGTACATTCACGATCCGCACTCGATGCTGATCTTCCGTCTGTTCGACGATCATGGCGCGCACGTGCAGGAGGTCGACATCCTGTTGACCGCTGGAGAGAACAACAGCCCGGACGAATTGCCCGCTGGCTTTCTCACCGACCGCCAGGCCAATCACCGCGATCCCGGCACGATCACGCTCTTTCTGAATTTTGCGGCGATGGCCGGCTCCCCGGCGGTACCTGGGCCGGACGGTTCGATTGTCCGGCCGGAGTTGATTGCGCGTGGCAACTACGGGCTGACGATTCGCCCACGCGCGACCGATGGCATCGTGCTGTACCTGGAAGGCGTGATCAGCGCGGCTACGCATGACATCCTCGATTACGTCGAGCCGAACCAGACGACGCTGGTCGACATCGTGCTGACGCGCGTCGTGCGTTCCGGCGTGTTCACGTTCACCAGGCAACTGGCGCCGCGCTCGTTCAAGAACGATGCGTTTGGCAATCCGATTTGAACCGATCGGGGAAACGGGATGTCTTGCCGAAGATGCTCACGAATTTAGAGCGCGCAAGAAAATATTCAGTCGTCATTCCCGCGAAAGCGGGAATCCATTTTGCTTTTGGCGGACGAAGGCAAGATCAACATGGATTCCCGCTTTCGCGGGAATGACGGCAGATATTACGGCGCTCGAGCTCGATGCTATCGGCTACAGGATCCAACCATGGAAACCATCGGCCAATCCGCACTTTTCTCCTACCTCGGTACGTCGCCGCACGCCGTCTCGGTGCGCAACACGCAGGTGCGCAAGGATCGCGGGCATCCGGTCAGGTCGTACCTGGAATTGGCGACGAAGGTCGCGGAGCTGCAATTTCGCAACCGCAATCACGTGCTGATGTTTCGTGGCCAGGGCCGCGACTACCGCAACGAGCAGAAGAACACGTCGCTGAAGGCCAGCCTGTTTCGCGGCGCGGCGAAGAATCGCAACCCGGACGAGGCCACCCTGGCGCGCCGCTTCGACACGCTGCAGCGCGCCGAGGACCTGCTGATCGACAACTACACGTTCCTCGGCCGTGAAAGAGTCATGCGCTACCGGATCATCCGCTGGGCGATACTGCAGCACTACGAAGTCTGCGCAACGCCGCTGATCGACGTCACTCATTCACTGCGCATCGCCGCGTCGTTTGCGTCGGCCGGCGACGGCGACGAAGCGTTCGTGTTCGTGATCGGCGTGCCGAACGTCAGCGGTGCAATCACCGAGAGCGCCGAAGCCGGAATCCAGATCGTGCGTCTGTCGAGCGTCTGTCCGCCGGCGGCGGTCCGCCCGCACGTGCAGGAAGGCTATCTGCTCGGCGAGTACCCGGAAATGACGGCGTTCGCTCAGAAGCAGTTGTATCCACACTGTGAGGTGGACTTCGGCCGCCGGCTCGTCGCGAAATTCCGCTTCAATCCCCGCAGGTTCTGGAAGAAAGGCGCGTTTCCGAAGGTCGACGACAAGGCGCTGTATCCGACGTCGAGGTCGGATCCGTTTGCGCGCGTGGCGAAGGAGGTGGCGAAGGGGCTAGGGACTAGCTAGGGGCGAGGGGCGAGGGGCGAGGGGCGAGGGAAGAGCCGGAGCAACTCGCTCCAAGCTAGTCCCTGGCCCCTAGCCCCTTTTCATCACCGCGCGCGCTTTCGCGACTTGGCCGGAGCTTTGATCAAGCGCGATTTCGGTGCAGGGGCCGACGCCGTCAGCGGTTGCTGCGGTTCGACGTCGCCGTGCAGGGAATACAGCGACTCGAGCAGGCTGTCGTCCGCGCTCGAGCACACGGCGAGCACGACGGCTTCCTTGCAGCCCTTGGCGGCGATGTAGGCGTGGCCCATCGTGCTGTCGATGTAGATCGACTGGCCAACGCGCAATTCGACCGGATCGTAGAACTCGGTGTGCGCGACGATCGAGCCTTCGACAATGTACAGGTATTCCTCGCCGGAGTGCCGCACGAGTTCGCCGAACTCCTCGAGGCTCTTGGCGCGGATTCGCGTGTACACCGGGATCATGCGCTTGCGGCGCAATTCGGCGCAAAGGTAGTAGTAGTCGTAGTTCTTCGTATTGACGCGCACCGCGTCGTCGCGCGTGCCGATGCTGCGGCGCGCGGTAACGGGAGCTTCCGCTTCAGCTTCCGGATCGGCGAACAGTTCGGACATGCGGATGTTCAGGCGCTGGCTCAGTTGCAGCAGCTTGTCGTAGGACAGCGTCAACCGGTCGTGTTCGACCTTCGACAAGGTCGACACCGGAATCGCGATGCGCTCGCTCATCTCCTTCAGCGTCCAGCCGTTGCGCGCACGCAGTGCGCGCAGAAGGCTGCCGAGGGTGGGGTGGCGAGTTTTCATGTCCATCGTTCCTCATTCCGTCTGCTTGCGTGCTGCCTGCCGGCTGGAGCGTCCGGCCGGTTCCTGGCCGCCGATTTTCCGATCAGGCCAAGTCGTCTGGGTGCCACCGCAGAATACAAGGGCCGCCTGCCGGCGCAAATACCGACTTTAGCGATTCCGTCGACCGCGTTCGCCGGCCATCTCACTGATTGCAACGGGTATACAGCCTGCCGCTTGCCCCTCAGCACCCGGCCCGCGACCCTGACTCTATGCTGGAATTGCAGCACGAAACTGTGTTGGCCTCAACAGAAAATGCCGTTGACAATTCTCTAATCAGGATCATACTCGCCCAATCACGACAATTGGTGGTTGGGGAGAGCATGTCGCGCAATCGAGATTTCCAGACCGGGCGGCGCCGGGTCCTCGGCGCGCTCGGCGTATCCGCGGCTGCGCTCGCGCTGGCGCCGTTTCAGCTGCGTGCGGCAGCCCGGACGACGACGGCAGAGCTGAAAAAGAAGTATTCGTCGAAAGTCATCGACCTAGTCCAGCGCTCGCTGGTCATCGACATGCTGGCGCCGCTGAAGATCGACTTCAATCCGGACGCGTTTTCGCTGCCGCTGACAGAGGCCGATGCCGAGATGTTCCGCACCTGCGGGATCACCGGCTTCCACAATTCGGTCGGTGTCGGCGGTGCGACGGCCTACGACGACGCGCTGCAGTTCATCGCCGCCTGGAGTGGCTTTGCCGGGCGCAACGCCGACGTGTTCTCGCTGGTCGGCCGCGTCGAAGACCTCGATCACGCCAAGGCCCAGCGCAAGGTCGCCGTGATCATGGGTCTGCAGAATGCCGATGAGTTCCGCCAGCCCGGCGACGTCAAGGATTTCTACGATCTCGGCCTGCGCTGCGCGCAGCTGACCTACAACACGCAGAACCTGATCGGCAGCGGCTCGACCGAGCGCGAAGACGGCGGCGTCAGCGATTACGGCATCAAGATCATCGAAGCGATGAACGACGTTGGCATGCTGATCGACGTCTCGCACAGCGGCGACCGCACGACACTCGACGCGATCGAGCTGTCGCCGAAACCCATTGCGATCACGCATTCGAATTGCCGCGCGCTGAACAACCATCCGCGCCTGAAGACCGACGAAGCGATCAAGAAGCTGGCGGCCAAGGGCGGCGTCATGGGCATCACCGGCGTGCGCATGTTCGTCAAGGATGCCGAGCCCACGACGATCGAACACATCGTCGACCACATCGATCACGTCGTGAAGCTGGTCGGCATCGACCACGTCGGCATCGGCTCGGATTCGGACCTGATGGGCTACGACCACATGCCCAAGGACCAGTACGAGAAGCTCAAGGCCGGCTACAAGAGCAGCTATGCCTTTCGCGACAAGATCGACACCGACGGCTTCGATCATCCGCGCAAGGTCTACGACCTGACTGCCACGCTGCTCAAGCGCGGCTACAGCGAAACCAACATCCAAGCCGTGCTTGGCGGCAATTTCCGCCGCCTGCTCGGCAGCACCTGGCTCGAACCGAAACGCACGCCGCCACCCGAAGCGGCCAAACCCGAGGAGAAGAAATCATGAGCACGACCTTTAACCGCACGCGTCTGGGGCACGCCATCCTGCTCGCGCTCCTTGCCAGCGCCCAAGCATCGGCGCAGGAAGTCACCAAGCCAGACGCCGCCAATGCGGACACGCTCGGCACGGTCATCGTCACGGCCGAGAAGCGCAGCGAGGACATCCAGCAGGTGCCGATGTCGATCGGCGTCATCGACGCAACGACGCTGGAAAACCTGCACGCGACGTCGCTGTCCGATTACGCCGGCTACATCCCCGGCTTCACCGTGGTCGACAACGGCTCGCCGGGCCAGGCGCAGCTCGGCGTGCGCGGCATCTCGCCGCTCAGCGCCGGCTCGACCGTGGCTACCTACATCGACGAAACGCCGCTCGGCACGAGCAGCAACTACGGCGCCGGCTCGAACTCGGTGCTCGACATCCTGCCGTACGACCTGCAGAGCGTCGAATTGCTGCGCGGCCCGCAGGGCACGCTGTACGGCGCCGTCGCGCTCGGCGGCGTGCTGCGCTACGTTACCAAGGCGCCGGACCTCGACCAGTGGTCGTTCCGCGTCGGCGCGGACGGCTTCACGACGGAAAGCGCCAGCGACGCCGGCTGGACCGGCCGCGCGTCCGTCAATGCACCGATCGTTCCGGGCCAGCTCGCGCTCAGCGCCAGCGTCGCGCGCCAGGACAACCCGGGCTACATCGACAACGTGCGCACCGGCGAAAAGGACCAGAATTCGAACACGCAGCAAGCCGCGCACGTGCAGCTGCTGTGGAAGCCAACCGACGCCCTGTCGGTGCGCCTGCAGGCGATCGAATCGAAGAACGATTCCGACAGCAACTCGGTCGTCGCGCTCGATCCGGTTTCGCTGAAGCCGACTTTCGGCGATTTCAAGGACGACAACTACGTCGCCCAGCCGTACTTCAAGAAGGTCGACTACCTCAACGCGACGGTCAACTGGGACCTCGGCTTCGCCGACTTCGTCTCGGCGACGAGCTACTCCGAACAGGAGCAGCACTCGGCACTCGACGCGAGCCTCGTCTACGGCGTGGTGTTTCCACTGTTCGGCCTGCCCGAGCCTGGCGTTTCGGTCGTCACCTACGATCTGAAGCTGTACAAGACGACGCAGGAGTTCCGCCTGCAGTCGAAGCAGGATGGCCCGATAGAGTGGCTGATCGGCGGCTTCTGGACCAACGAGAACAGCAAGCAGAACCAGGCGGCGAGCGCGCAGTTCCTCGACTACTCGTCGATTCCGGGCCTCGATCCGCTCGCCGTCATCGCGTTGCCGTCGACCTACAAGGAATACGCAGCGTTCGGCGACCTCACCTGGAAGATCAACTCGACGTTCGACGTGACCGGCGGCCTGCGTTACGCGCACAACAAGCAGACCTTCGAGCAGATCAGCAGCGGGGCGTTGGTCGGCGGCGGCGGTGATGTCTCGGGCAACTCGTCCGAAGACGTGCTGACCTGGTCGTTCACGCCGCGCATGCACCTGACCGACAATCAGATGGTCTACGCGCGCGTCGCGACCGGCTACCAGCCGGGTGGCCCGAACGTTTCGACGCCGGGAGTTCCGCAGTCCGTCAATGCGTCACGACTGACCAACTACGAAGTCGGCTGGAAGGCGATGTTCGACGACAACCGCTGGATGCTCGACGTCGCCCTGTATGACATCGAGTGGGAGGACATCCAGGTCTCCGCGGCCGCGAACGGCCTGGCGTATCTCGCCAATGGCGGCACTGCGCAAAGCAACGGTGTCGAGTTCTCGACTCTGTATTCGCCGATCGCGGGCCTGCGCCTCGGCCTGAACGGCTCGTACACCAACGCCAGGCTGACCGAGGACATTCCGAGCCTGGGCGGCTTCAGCGGCGACCGCCTGCCGTCGATTCCGAAGTGGTCGGCGTCGGCGACGGCGGACTATACGTGGGGAGTCTTCAGCGGCTGGAGCGCGCGCGTCGGCGGCGGACTGCGCTACGTCGGCGACACGTTCAGTGGCCTCGAGAACACCACCGGCTCGTACCCGCAGGACAGCTACAGCGTGTTCGACCTCAACGCGGATGTGTCGAACGACCACTGGACCTTCCGCCTGTTCGCCAAGAACCTGACGGACGAGCGCGTGTACACGAACCTGACGTCGTTGCCGAACGCACTGACGCGCGTCGTCAACAAGGTCACCGGCGTGCCGCTCGCACCGCGCACGATCGGCATCGGCTTCGACTACAAGTTCTGATGGCTGGCGGCGTGATGAAATCCGAGCTGCAACAAGCTGCACTCGCTCCGGCGCAACCCGCCGGCGTCCGCCTCGACGATGGTCGCGGCGGACGCGGGAATGCCGGAGTACAACCGGCATGAAGTCGACGTCAGCCCTGCGCGAATCGCCGCTCGAAACGCTGCCGCAGCCGTACCTGCTGTTCCTCGGCGACACGACCGAGCCCGGCTACGCCAAGACCGCGTTCGGTCTGCGTGACTGGGCCGGCGACCGTGTCGTCGGCGAATGGTCGTGCGCGGGCGCGACGGTCACGACCGGATTGCCGCGGCTGTCGCCGAAGGAAGCGCGCGCGCGTGGCGCTCGCGGCCTCGTGATCGGCGTGGCCAACTCCGGCGGCATCATCTACGACAGCTGGATCCCGTCGCTGGTCGAGGCGCTCGAAGCCGGGCTCGACATCGTCAGCGGCATGCACAAGCGCCTGGCCGATGTGCCGCAGCTCAAGGCCGCGGCTACGCGGCTCGGCCGGCGGCTGATCGACATCCGCACGCCGCCGAAGAACATTCCGATCGGCTCCGGACACAAGCGCAGCGGCAAGCGCCTGCTCACGGTAGGCACCGATTGCGCGCTCGGGAAAAAGTATACTGCGCTGGCGTTGGCGCGTGCCTTCGTGCAGCGCGGCGTGCCTGCCGATTTTCGCGCAACCGGGCAGACCGGCATCCTGATCGCCGGCAGCGGCGTGCCGATGGACGCCGTAGTCGCCGACTTCGAGGCCGGCGCGGCGGAAATCCTCAGTCCGGATGCCGACGCGGGCCACTGGGATGTGATCGAAGGCCAGGGTTCCTTGTTCCACCCGGCCTATGCCGCGGTTTCGCTCGGCCTGCTGCACGGCAGCCAGCCGGACGTGTTCGT
>DASRTK010000212.1:0-2472 GCA_035655975.1 Rudaea sp. | reverse complement strand
TGAGCACGCTCGGCTTCGCGCGCGAGTCCGACTACCACGGACCGGTCGAGCTTTCCGGCGCGCCGAAAGGCACGTCGGTCCTGATCCTCGGCGCCGGCATGGCCGGCCTCGTCGCTGCCTACGAACTGCGCCGCGCCGGCTATACGGTCAAGGTGCTCGAATACAACCATCGCGCCGGTGGACGTTCGTGGACTCTGCGCGGCGGCGACGAATACACCGAACTCGGCGGCCACAAGCAGAAGTGCGAATTCGATCCGGGCCTGTACGTCAATCCGGGTCCGTGGCGCATTCCGTATCACCACCACGGCATGCTCGACTACGCCCGGCGGCTGAAGGTGCCGCTGGAGCCGTTCAATCAGATCAACTTCAACGCCTACCTGCATTCGTCGAAGGACTTCGGCGGCAAGCCGCAACGCTATCGACACATCTATGCGGACTATCACGGGCATATCGCCGAGCTGCTGAGCAAGGCGGTCAACAAGGGCCAGCTCGACGCCGAGCTGACGACTGAGGACAAGGAACGGCTGCTCGAGTCGCTGCGCACTTTTGGCGTGCTCGACAAGGACTATCGCTATGTGAAGTCGTTTGCGACGAGCGAGAGCCGTGGCTACGACGGCGACGGCGACCGCGGTGCCGGTCTGATGCCGCCGCCGCAGTTCTCGACGCCGATCGCGCGCGATGCGCTGTTGAAGTCGGGTCTGGCGAACTACATGGTCACGCCGTTCGACTACGATCTGACTCCCTCGATGTTCCAGCCGGTCGGCGGAATGGATCGCATCGCGATGGCGCTGTACAGCGACGTCGCGCCGCTCGTCGAACTCGACGCCAAGGTGACCGCGATCGACCAGGACGAGCGTGGCGTCAGCGTGACCTACGTCGATGCGCGCCGCGGCGGCGAGCCGAAGCACGCGCGCGCGGACTGGTGCCTGTGCACGATTCCGCTGTCGATCCTGAGCGAGATTCCGGTCAAGGTCGGCGAGGCGATGTCGTCGGCGATCCAGTCCGCGCCGTATGAGGCGTCGGTCAAGTTCGGCCTGCAGTTCAAGCGCCGCTTCTGGGAGGAGGACGAGCGCATCTACGGCGGCATCAGCTTTACCGACCTGCCGATCCAGATGATCGGCTATCCGATGGCCGGCATGAACCAGGGCGGCAAGGGCGTGCTGCTGGGCGGCTACGTGTGGGGCACGAATGCCTACGAATTCAACTCGATGACGCCGGAGCAGCGCATCCGCAAGGCGGTCGAATCCGGCGCGCAGATCCATCCGCAGTACACGAAGGAGTTCGAAAACGGCGTCGTCGTCAGCTGGCACCGGTCGCCGTTCACGCAGGGCTGCTTCGCCAACTGGTCCGACGCAGCGCGCGAAAAGCACTACGACAATCTGTGCCAGATCGACGGACGCATCGCGCTGGCCGGTGAGCACGCGTCGCGCCTGCCGGCCTGGCAGGAAGGTGCCGTGCTGTCGTCGCTCGACACGATCGGGCGCATGCACAAGAAAATCGTCGGCACCGCCTAAAGGACGCACGATGGTCACACCTGCGCGAAACACCCAAGGCCTTCGCTACAAACTGATCGGCGTGGTCGCGTTCGTGTTGATCGCACCCTTGGCCATCGCGGACGACGAGCCGCCGCCGTTCTCGCCGCCGGGATCGTTTACGGATCTCGGGCACTTCGCCCACAAGGATGGCGCCACGCTGTTTCGCGCAATCTGCCAGGGCTGCCACATGCCTGACGCGAAAGGCGCGGTCGGCGCGGGCTATTATCCGGCGCTGGCAGGAAACCAAAAGCTCGCGAGCGCCGCGTATCCGGCTCTGGTCGTACTCAAGGGCCGGCATGGCATGCCGGCATTCGGCGACTACCTGAGCGATGCGCAGGTCGTCGAAGTCGTCAACTACGTGCGCAGCCATTTCGGCAACCAATATCCGGACGCGCTGACCTCGGCCGAGGTCGCCAAGCTGCGCTGAGCAAAGTATATAATTGCAGTTATGCAATCCGGGAGTCGACCATGAACCTTCGCATGCTGGCATTGACACCGCTCGTTTTGTTCGCGTCCGCGGGATTCGCCAAAGACGTGATCCGCTACAAGATTCCGAACTCCGACTTCCCGATCGCGCAGGCGGTCGAGATTCCGGCCGGGCAGAGCGTGATCTTCCTGAGCGGTGCCGGACCGCAACTGCTCGACAAGACCGCTCCCGGTGAAACGCCGGCGGCGTACGGCGACACGAAGACCCAGACCATCAGCACGCTCAACACGATCGCGACGAATCTCAAAGGCATGGGCCTGGAGATGAAGGACGTCGTCAAGATGCAGGCGTTCGTCGTCGGCGATCCGGCGCACGACGGCAAGATCGACTTCGCCGGCTTCATGGAAGGCTACAAGCAGTTCTTCGGGACGAAGGAACAGCCGAACCTGCCGGCGCGCTCGACGGTGAAGGTTGCAGGCTTGGTCAATCCGGGCTGGCTCATAGAAATCG
>DASRTK010000211.1:0-5789 GCA_035655975.1 Rudaea sp. | reverse complement strand
TCCTGCGGCAACACGACGTGCGAAGCGCACCGCAGGACCAGCCGGTTAGGAGTTAGCCGCGGATCGACTGGCGGCGATCAACAGCGATCTTGTGATAGTGACCCTACATCCACGAGCACAAGCACAAGTGGGTTCGGGACTCAGCCTTAAGCGGCTAGAGCGTAGTTGTCGTCGTTGGCAACTAAAGTTTGCTGCTGGATTAACGAGGAAAGCGGCCCCCTCGGCATGCACCAGGCGATTTCGTGACCCCCGTCGAAGCCGATCGCCCCCGGAAGATGAAAACGCCACGATTCCCGCTACGACTGCGGGAACCCATTGCAAGTATAGCAGTTGGGGGTGAACGGGGGCCTTTCAACGTGACAGAGCTCGAATGGAGCGGGCGTAACGTCACTTTGGCCGATGACGTTCGAGCCGGTCTCAACCGCAGACGACTGCGTGCGATCTGGCGAAAGGAGTAGTAAAGTTGTGGCCTCGTCGCGGCATCCAAGGACACCGAGATGGAGAAGATCCCCGGCACGATTCAAGACTTCACAAAGCCTCCCTTGCCCGGCGATATTTTCTACCTGGGCAACAACGAGTGCGTCACCGTCATCTCCGTAGGCGATGGCAACTTGTCGTACGTAACAGGAGCTGTTGAGTTGAGCACCACACGCGGTGTTCCGGAAGAACTGAAGCGCGCTGCATTGGAAATGCCTTACAAGATGTTTCGGAAATGGCTGGCAACCATGGCAGCCGGTCATTCCGTGGACACGCCACCACCGGCCTAGCGAAGGGGCCGGCACCCGAGTCGCACGCGGTGCAATCTGTTTTCAGCCCAGCGGATTCTTCTGGCGCATCGTACGCTGCTTCTCGCGATTCCAGTCGCGTTCCTTCTCGGCATCGCGCTTGTCGTGGTCCTGCTTGCCGCGCGCGAGCGCGATCTCGACCTTGACGCGGTTGTGCTTCCAGTACATTGCGGTCGGCACGATCGTGTAGCCCTTGCGCTCGACCGCGCCGATCAGCTTGTCGATTTCCTGCTTGTGCAGGAGCAACTTGCGTGTACGCCGGTCGTCGGCGACGACGTGCGTGGATGCCGAAAGCAGCGGCGGGATCGAGGCGCCGAACAGCAGGATCTCGCCGTTCTTGACGATGGCGTAGGCTTCGGAAAGATTGATGCGGCCGGCGCGCAGGCTCTTGACCTCCCAGCCCTGCAGCGACAAGCCGGCCTCGAAGCGATCGTCGAGATGGTATTCGTGACGCGCGCGCTTGTTAAGCGCGATCGTCGAACCGCCGTCTTTCGATTTATCCTTTGCCTTGGCCATAACGATATTCGACGTGGAGGGCGTGCTTCTCCCACTTCAAGGGAGAGTCTGCAGGGAGGATGCGTTGTGTTTTCTCGGCCGACAGCGACCGCACCAACACCATCCCACCCAGCCCTCCGCTTGAAGGGGAGGGCTTACAATGCCGGATAGCTTAACCGGTTTCCTTGCGGATACGTCCCGTGATTCATCAGATTCGCCGCAGTGCAATTGTCGGCCGCAGCGATGCGCAGATGTTCGCACTGGTCAATGATGTCGAAGCGTACCCGCGTCGATTCAAGTGGTGCGTGTCCGCACAGGTCAGCGACCAGAGCGACACGGCGCTGACCGCCCGAATGGAAATGCGCGTCGGCGGCATGACCCAGGAATTCACGACCCGCAACACGTTGATCCCGCCGCAGAGCATCGCGATGCAACTTGTCGATGGCCCGTTCCGCACGCTGAGCGGAACGTGGACCTTCACCGCGCTCGGGGAAACCGGTTGCAAGGTCGCGCTCGCCCTTGATTTTGAATACGCCGGACGACTGATGGCGCCGATCATGCGCCTTGGTTTTGAAAAGCTTGCCGATCGGCTGGTCGATGAATTCTGCAGTGAAGCAATGCGCCACGATGGCTGAACTGCTCCATGTCGAGGTTGTATTCGCCGATGTGGACGGTGTGGTCAAGAAACCGCTGCAGATCGAGCCGGGCGCCACCGTTGCCGATGCGGTGCGCGTCAGCGGAATCGCAGCTCACCTCGACGCGAGCGAGATCGAATCTGGCCGCGTCGGCGTTTTCGGTCGCGTGGTCAGTTCGACAACGTTGTTGCGCGATGGCGACCGCGTTGAAATCTATCGACCGTTGAAGATCGATCCGAAAGAAGCGAGGCGCCGAAGGGCGCGCAAATAGGACGGCGCGGGATTTGGATACGGAGGGCTACCCCGACAAGATTTGGGTGCCCTGAGGGCCGACTAGCTCTGCCCGCTGCCGCCGCCCTGCTGTTTCTTCTTGTCGTCGTCCGGACGCTTGTCATCCGGGTACTGGCGCTTGTACTTGGTCGCTTCCTTGATCAGTTCCTGCGGATTCTCGGCGAAATAATCGCCCTCGATGCGCGCCAGCGCATCATTCTCGAAGTACAGGACGAGATCCTTGGTTTCCATGCGGCCGTTGCCGCGCCGGATCGTGGAGACATAGTCCCAGCGATTCTGCTGGAACGGACTGACGACCGACGGCGATCCCATGACCACGATAACCTGGCGTTTGGTCATCCCGGGCTTGAGCGAGTCCACCAGCGACTTGCTGAAAAGATTGCCCTGCTGGATGTCGAGCCGGTAGACGGGCGTGCAGGCGGACAGAACCCAGCCACAGATAGCCAAACCGAGTACGCGTGAAACCTTGGACATGCGTGATACCGTCAGGCGGAGAGCGCCGGATGATACACTAGCCTTGCGTTCATGGACGTTAGCGCGTCCATTCGGCGTTGCCGTTTGCGGTCTCCCCCGACCGCCGGATACCGGCCGCAAGCCCACCTGTAGTGGCCCGGCCGACCGAACCTGATTGCGCGGATCGAAGCAGCCGTGGTTGCGCCGCATATTTTCGAGTGAGGAGGCCCAGCATGGAAACCCAGGATCTGCGCAGAGCCGGACTGAAAGTCACGCATCCGCGCATGCGCATCCTCGAAATCCTTGAAGCTTCCGGCGGTAAGCATATGACTGCCGAGGATATTTACCGTCAGGTTCTGGAGCATCAGGACGATATCGGCCTGGCGACCGTTTATCGGGTGCTGACTCAGTTCGAGACAGCAGGCCTCGTCGTCAAGCACAATTTCGAAAGCGGCCAGGCCGTCTACGAGATCGACCGCGGCAAGCATCACGACCACATGGTCGACATCGAGACCGGCAAGATCACCGAGTTCGTCAGCGAGGACATCGAAAAGCTGCAACGCGAGATTGCCGACAAGCACGGCTACGATCTCGAGGAGCACAGCCTGGTGCTTTACGTGCGCGCGAAGAAAAAGCGCTAGAGAACGTCTCCGCGATCCCTAAACCCGTCGTCATTCCCGCGGAAGCGGGAATCCATTTTGATCCTGTTTTAATGTTCCCAAAGCAGATGGATTCCCACTTTCGCGGGAATGACGTCTTGTTTGGTGGTTTCCGCCCGGGTGGCAACGACGGCGAATGGCTGACTCGGACGGGAAATTGTCCCGGAACCGGAACAATTTGCGCGCAATTCCTCGTGCATCTTCGCGTGCCGCCGCGCTTCGCTTGCAGGCATCCCGTGCGCCGATTACGCTGACCGCAGACGGTGGTGGGGCGCGATGGGCTTCGACGGCGAACTGCAGGACTGGCGCACGCGCGCGCTCGAATTCGAACGCGCCCTCAACGGCTGCGTGCTCGGATTGGCTCCGGCGATCCGACTGTTGCTGATTGCCATCCTTGCGCGTGGCCACGTGCTGCTCGAAGGTAACGTCGGTGTCGGCAAGACGACCTTGCTGCGCGCGGCAGCGCGCGGCCTCGGCGGCGCCTATGAACGCGTCGAGGGCACGATCGACCTGATGCCGCAGGATCTGGTCTATCACACCTTCATCGATCGCGACGGCAAGCCGCGCGTGGAGCCGGGGCCCCTGATCGCGCATGGCGCGGCGCTGTCGGTATTCTTTTTCAACGAGATCAATCGCGCGCGCCCGCAGGTCCACTCGCTGCTGCTGCGCGCGATGGCCGAGCGCAGCCTGAGTGCCTTCAACACCGAGTACCGCTTTCCGTACCTGCAGGTTTTCGCCGACCGCAATCGCGTCGAGAAGGAAGAGACCTACGAGCTGCCAGGCGCGGCACGCGACCGTTTCCTGATGGAAATCGAAATCGCGCCGGATGCCTCGTCGGCGATTCATCGCAGCCTGATGTTCGACGCGCGCTTCCATGATGTCGATGCGCTGATTGCCGGCGTGCCGGCGGGCGTGCTCGATCATGAGACGCTACCGGCCATCGCCGCGAAAATCCAGGCCGGCGTTCGTACCGGGCCGGCGGTCGAGGAATTCGTCGACCACTTGCGGATGGCGACGCAGAAACCCGACGACTACGGGATCGCGCTCGACGGCGTCGACATGCAGGACCTCATCGTCGCCGGCGCAAGCCCGCGCGGCATGAGCATGCTCGTGCGCGCAGCCAAGGTTGCGGCATGGCTGGCCGGTCGCAGCGACCTTTCGCCCGAAGACCTGCGCGGCGTGTTTCACGAGGTGATCGCGCATCGCATCTTCTTTACGCCGATCCACGAACTGCAGCGCGCGCGCCTGGGCCGCGCATTGACCAGCGCGGTGCTGCGAGCCGTTCCGGTTCCTTGACGCCTCCGACGATGGCCGCTTCCGGCGCGATCCATGTCGAATACCGCGTTCGCTGGAAGACCGGTGGCATCCGCCCTGGCGCGTTCCGGGGCATGCAATCCGGGCCCGGCGAGCGCTTCCGCAGCAGTGTGCCGCTGCACGCGCGCGCCGACCCGCGCCGCGTCGATGTGCGTGCCAGTCTGCGTGATCCGCTCGGCGGAATCTGGGTGCGCGACTTCGAGCAGAACTCGGCGCTAAAGGTCCTCGTTCTGGCCGATGTCTCTGCGTCTATGGGATTTGTCGGCCGCCATGACAAGATCGATCAGTTGCGAAGAATTGCTGTCGCGCTGGCACGTAGCGCGTGGCGCAACGGCGACGCGTATGGCTTCTACGCGGCGAACGAGACGCCGCAAGCGTCGCTGACGCTTCCGGCGCGCCTCAATCGCGGCGCCGCGGAATGGCTCGATCGACGCGTCGCTGCTCTTGTGCCGAGCGGCGGGAGCGCGCGCGGCCTGCTCGAGTCGGCGAGGCAATTGCCGCATCGTCGCGCGCTGGTTTTCCTGGTTTCCGATTTTCATTGGCCCAGCGATGATCTGGGTCAGATCCTGCGCGCCCTTGCGCATCACGCGGTCGTGCCGGTGGTGCTGTGGGATCCGGCCGAGGCGGACGCGGTCCATCGCCACGGTATTGCCACGATCAAGGACCTCGAGAGCGGCGTGCGACGCTTCGTATGGTTGCGCCCCGGCCTCGTCGACTCGCTGCGCAGGCGGCGCGATCGTCACGAAGAAATGTTGCGGCATGCGTGCGCCCGGGCCGGCTGCGCGCCGTTTTTCGTGCGCGACCGTTTCGACCCGCTGCAACTCACGCGCTATTTCCTGGAGACGCCTGCGTGATTCGCGCCGCTGATCCGGCAGCCCGGCGCTGGTCGACGCAATTCAACGCCTGGGCGATTGTGCTGGCGTCGTGCCTGTCGCTCAGTGCGTTTGCCGGCGAGGCGGGTGGCTCGGTCGAGCCGATTGCGATCGAGCCGATCGTGACTCTGCGCGACTCGGGTTATCTCCTCGGTGATCTGGTCGATGAACGCGTCGACCTGGATCTACCGCCCGGCGTCAGTCTCGATCCGGATTCGCTGCCGCTGCCTGGCCGCGTCGCACCGTGGATGGAAGTACGCGCTTCCCGCATCGAGCAGCGCGAAC
>DASRTK010000210.1:0-3524 GCA_035655975.1 Rudaea sp. | reverse complement strand
GCCGGCGAACCTGCCCGCCCACCAGCCCGCAGTTTTCAATCCTCAGCCCTGGCTCCCGCGTAATACAGCATCACGACGTGCTTGGCCTCGGCAAAAAACAGCCAGCGCTCGACGAACGTTCCTGCGATTACGCCAAGTGTCGCCACAACCGCACTGCAAGCGATCCACGCTGGGCCTCGGCCCAGCGTCGCGAGCAGCAGGGCAATCGCCGAGCACACGACCGGCAGCAAGGCAAACAGCAACAGCGCGATCACACGCAGCCGCGCCGCATGCTTGCGCGCGAGCACGAAGCCCATCTCGCGTGTCAGATAATTTTCTTCCGTGTGCGGCGCCTCGACGCCGCGCACCGTGCCGAAGCGGCCAAGTCCCGTCGCAGACTCGGCAGTAGAAACGGTTGGCGTCGTGTCGATGAACTTCCAGTACTCGCGCTTGAGCAGCGCGCACGCGGCAGCGACGATCGCGACGACGACCGGCAGGGCGCCGGCCAGTGCGCCGGGGCTGCCGCTCGACGCAAGCAGCGTCCACAGCATCGCTGCGCCGCCAAGCAGTGCGAACAGGAAGTAGATCGGGAGCGCAAGCGAATTGTGCCAGGCGCGGATCGTTTTCAGCGAAGTATAGATTTTCGCCGTGCAGGTGACTGTCACCACTGCCATGATCGCGAGCGCTACGGCGCCCGCGCGCACGCACCCCTCGGAACCGCCACGCCAGACCGCGACGCCGAGCGCGATCACGGGGACAAAGCTCAGGATCGCCGCGACACCTTCGCGCGACAGCCACGAACTGCGCCACTGGCTCAGCGCACGCCAGGCGCGCCGCGGCTGGCCGAGATGGAACAGCGAGGAGGTCAGTCCCGCTGCGGCAAATACCGCGCCGACGGCCAGCACGAGAATGGATTCACTGCGGGCGAGCAGTTGAAAATCTGCTGCGAGGGAAACCCCGAGCAGAAACAGCAGACCGTAGCCGCATCCGGAGATCGCGGTAAAGAAGATTACCGAAAAGGCAGGATGCATGGGCTAGCGGCAAGACCTTCTTGCCGGTTGCTGTGCGCAGCAACCGTGTCCGGAAATCAATACCGTTCGTGCTGAGCGCAGGCGCAAAGCGCCCAAGTCGAAGCGACGTTGAGAATTCATCGCGAGAGTATCCTGTCCATCCACCGCAGGATCGGCGATGCAGTGGAGAAATCCGTTTTCTCCTCGGGAGCCGATGCCGTTTGCGACATACATCCATCGCGCCGCGGCCGCGGCGGCAGGTACTTGTTGACCGGCTTGTAGCCCATCTCGGGCATCAGATCGTAACCGCCGCGTTCGGCCACGAGTTTCGACACGGCCGATTCCGGGTCGCCGAGATCACCGAAGTGGCGCGCGCGCGTCGGGCAGGCCATGACGCAGGCCGGTTGGCGGTCGATCTCCTCGAAGCTGTCGTTGTAGATGCGGTCGACGCACAAAGTACACTTCTGCATGACGCCGCGCACCTCGCTGTATTCGCGCGCGCCGTACGGGCAGGCCCATGAACACAGCTTGCAGCCGATGCACTTGTCCTCGTCGACCAGCACGATGCCGTCTTCGGCCCGCTTGTAGCTCGCGCCGGTCGGACACACGGTCACGCAGTCGGGTGTCTCGCAATGGAGGCACGAGCGTGGGAAGTGGATGGTCATTGGAGACAGGGGCGAGGGGCGAGGGGCGAGGGGCGACGGAAGATCGGAGCGGCGCCCACCCTCATCGGAACCGATACTGGACATCGATGCCTGAAGCCTCGGAATAGGAGAAGGCGCGGCGCCCTTGATCTTCCCCTCGCCCCTCGTCCCTCGCCCCTCGTCCCTTGCTCCACCAGCCCCTGGCCCCTCGCCCCTGACCTCAAACGTATGCACCCGGTTGAACCACACCCCCAGCGGCTCCTTGCCATACGGATTCTCGTCGGGCAACGGGCCGAACTGGCCGCCGTCGTTCCATTCCTTGCAGGCAACTGCGCAGGCGTGGCAGCCCACGCACGTGTCCAGATCGATCACGAGGCCGAGTTTCTTCAAAGACGGCGGCGGCAGCATCGTCATGGCAGCAACCCACGTAGGGTGGGCCTTGGCCCACCGTTCTTCGCCTGGCGCCAAGAGCAAGATGGTGGGCCAAGACCCACCCTACGTTGTCCCTGCGAGCATCTCGTCATGGCATGAGCGGCCAGAAGCGCGGGATCAACAGCATCGACAGCGCGCAGAAGATCGCGATCAGCGGGATGCCGACCTTCATGAAATCGGTAAATGTATAGCCGCCGGCGTTGTACACCATCGTGTTGGTCGGATAGCCGACCGGCGTGGCGAACGAGGTCGCCGCCGCGAATGCCACCGTGATGACGAACGGCACCGGATTGGCATGCATCGCATGCGCGACCGAGATCGCGATCGGCGCCATCAGCACGACCGATGGATTGTGACCCATCATCTCGGTCAGCACGGCGGTCAGCACGTACACCATCAGCAGCGCGGCGAGCGGACCGTGATTGCCGACGATCAGCATGCCGTAGTCGACGATGTGCCGCGCCAGGCCGGTCTTGTCGAGCGCGATGCCGAGCGGCAGGATCGCGCCGAGCAGGATGATCACGCGCCAGTCGATCGCCTCGTAGACTTCCTCGAAGTTGAAGCAACCGGTCAGCGCCATCGCGACGCAGCCGAGCAGCGCGCTGACGACGATCGGCAGCAGGCCGACTCCGGCGACGGCGACGACGCCGGCCAGGATCGCGATTGCGATTGGCGCCTTGCGCCGCGACTGGCGCGTATCGCCGCGCTCGCTGAGCACGACCAGGCCGGATGCGTGACGCAGATGCGCCAGCGCGGCTTCGTCGACCAGCAGCATCAGCACGTCGCCGACCTGCAGTCGCGTCAGCCGCAACGCTTCGCGCAGGATCGCGCCGCGCCGCTGCACGGCGAGCACGCTGGCCTTGTAGTTCCAGCGGAAATCGGCCTCGTCGAGCGTTTCGCCGATCAGGCGCGCGCCCGGCGCGACCATCGCTTCGATCAGCATGCGGCGCTCGCCGGCGCCGCTCTGTTCGTCGTCCGCTACCGTGGCGATCTCGAGCTTCTGCGCGCGCTTGAAGTCCTCGAGCCGCTCCCAGTCGCCGCGCGCGATCAGGATGTCGTTCTGGCGCAGGTCCTGACCGCGCGGCGCCCACATGCGCTCGGCGCCGCGCAGCAGTTCGAGGACGTGCACGCCGTACTTCTCCGAGAATCCGGCCGCACCGATCGCCTGGCCGATCAGCGGCGACCCGGGCATGACCTTGAGTTCGGTCACGAACTTGCCGAGCGCATAGGTCTCGGCGAAATTCACGTCGATGTGGCGCGGCAGCAACCAGCGCCCGACCAGCATCAGGTAGACGATGCCGACCAGCGCCAGCGGTGCGCCGAGTTTGGTGAATTCGAATACCGAAAATCCGGGCAGGCCGTGTTCGATCGCCAGGCTGTTCGTCAGCAGGTTCGACGACGTGCCGAGCAGCGTGCACACGCCGCCCATCTGCGCGGCGTACGACATCGGCATCAGCAC
>DASRTK010000209.1:0-1908 GCA_035655975.1 Rudaea sp. | reverse complement strand
CTCTTCAGCGTCATCGCCAGCATGCCGCCGCGCGGCGTCAGCAGGCGGCCGGTGCGCGAGCGCCCGCCCTCGATGAAATATTCCAGCGCGACGCCGTGCGCGAACAGCTGGCGCACGTACTCGGTGAACACGGCGGAGTAGAGCGCGTTGCCCTTGAAGGTGCGGCGCATGAAGAACGCGCCGCCGCGGCGCAGGATCGGGCCGATGATCGGCAGGTTCAGGTTCACGCCGGCGGCGATGTGCGGAACGACCAGACCGTTGCGATACAAAAGATACGACAACAGCAGGTAGTCGATGTGGCTGCGATGACAGGGCACGTAGATGATTTCGTGGCCGGGCGCGATCGCGCGCAGCTTGTCGAAATGGTGCATCTGCACGCCGTCGTAGATCTTGTTCCAGAACCCGGTCAGCAGAAATGAGACCGAACGCACGACGGTATGCGACAGGTCGGCAGCGATCTCCCAGGCAAATTTCTGCGCCCGCGCGCGCGCCTGGTCAGGCGTGATGTTCTCCTTGCTGGCGCTGGCGGCGATCGCGTTGCGCACCGGTTCGGCGTCCAGCACCGTGTTGATCAGAGTGCGCCGATGCGAAAGGTCCGGCCCGATGACCGCGGCGCGGACGCGGTTGAAGTGCACGCGCAGCACGCGCGACAGCTTGCGCAGCGCATTCGGCGCATCCTGGTTGTCGCTGAGGAACTGGCGCAGCGATACCGGCGCGGCGAACTGGAGGATCGTGCCGCGGCCGTTCAACAGGATCGAGAGCAGGCGGCGGAAGCGGCCGACGACCACCCAGTTTTCCGAGAACAGCACGCGAAACCAGCCGGTTTCCGGCGCGCGCCCCACAAGGATCGACACCGGAATCAGCTGCACGTCGAAATCGGGATTGGCGCGCACCGCCTCGAGCAGCAACGCCAGCGTTTCCGAATGCGTGCGCGAACGCGGTTTGCGAAAGAACCAGCCGTCGCGCCGCGACAGGGCGAACATCGCGCGCTGCTTGTTCAATCCGCCGAACGTGAACGGGCGCAGCGGCTCGGGCAATCCGGCCTCGCGGCAGGCCTGCTCGAGAATCAGCGTGTCCGAAAGTCCGTAGCGCTCGGTGACATAGCACACCGGCAGCGCCAGATCGTATTGCGCGCGCGGTTCGGCCGGTTCGCGTCGGATGCGGATCCACGGCTCGATCAGAAAGCCGAGCGCGCGCAGCCACAGCGGCGCCTGTGTCGGTGCGGGGCTCGTCGGCGCAGAACTCGTCGGAGTGGGTTCCAGAGGCTGATCCATGACGCGATTGTACGGTAGGCGCGTATGGGGCTCCGGTCGAGCGCCGGAGCGGTCGAAACGCCGAAGCGCTCGCCGGTCAGGCTGCGCTTCGCCGTTTGCCAAATGGCAACTACTTGGCGGCCGCCGGATCGCTGCCGGCCGGCGCGGCAGCCTTCGCCATTTCCTGCTCCCTTTCCTGCGCCTTGGCCCACTGCGCAATCGCCTGCTTGCTGTACCACTTGCCGTCGACCTTCACGAGGTCGCTTTCGGTCGTGAACGGCTGGTCGAATGCCGTATACGTCACCTTGACCTTCGCCGCGTCGCCGGTCGCCGAAACGGTTTCGACCTTGACCGAATCCAGCGCCTTGTCCATCGACAAGCCGTACAGCGCGAACACCTGCTTCAAGCCGCCGAGCACGATGCCAGCCTTCTGCATGGCCTGGTCGTAGTTCAGCGCGCGCGCTTCGTCCAGCGTCTTGAGATTCACGTCGCGCGCGGTCTTGCAGACCACGGCGATGGCCTGCTTGGCCAGCGCGGCATCGGTGAACTTCGCGGTCTGGGCCCATTTCGCGGTCGCGTCGATCAGCGCCGTCGTCTGCTGTTTCTGCTGGTCGTTCAGATCCTTGCTCTGCTGGATCGCGCTCTGGATGAAGCC
>DASRTK010000208.1:0-1736 GCA_035655975.1 Rudaea sp. | reverse complement strand
GCGAAGATCGGCAGCGTATTCGGCGCCGACACCGCCGAAGTCGGCCAGGATCGTGTCACTGTGCTCAGCGCTGCGCTGTGGCGCAACCAGTTCAATGCGGACCCCGGCATTGTCGGTCGCGATATTCATCTCAACGGCGAGAGCTACCGTGTCGTCGGGGTGATGGATGACGCGTTCGCGTTTCCCGACCGCAAGGCGCAGTTGTGGGTGCCTTTCGCGTTCACGCCGAAGCAGAAGAGTGATGACGAGCGCGGCCACGAATATTCCGAGTCCGTCGGCCGGTTGAAGCCGGGCGCGACAGTCGCCGAACTCGATGCGCAACTCGACGCCATCACGCAGGCGAATGTCGAGCGCATCGCCGCGTCCCGCGGCGCCGAGGGGGCCGGGGTCAAGAAATTCATCGAGTCCTCCGGATTCACGGGACGCGCGAAGAACCTGCACACGTTCCTGGTCGGTGAACTCGCGCCGGTGCTGCTGCTGCTGCAGGCGGTCGTCGCCTTCGTGCTGCTGATCGCCTGCGCGAATGTCGCCAACCTCATGCTGACGCGGATCTCGTCGCGACAGAAGGAATTGTCCGTGCGCACCGCGCTCGGCGCTGGCCGCGGCCGGCTCGCGCGCCAGCTGCTGGTCGAGAGCCTGATGCTCGCGCTGGCCGGCGGCATCGCCGGACTATTCGTCGCGCAGTGGTGTGTACAGCTGATACGTCTGCTCGGTCTGGATGACGCGGCACATGGTTTCGTTGTCGGCCTCGATGGCAGCGTGGTTGCTTTTACGCTCGCACTGGCGCTGTTGACCGGCGTGCTGTTCGGCCTGTTCCCGGTCGTGGCGTTGTGGCGTGAGCGCGCCTACGAGGTACTGAAGGAGGGCGGCCGCGGCAGCGGCGGCAGCCGCTCTGCGCGCGCGACGCGGCGCGTGCTCGTCGTCGTGCAGATGGCGCTTGCGGTTACGCTGCTCGCGGGCGCCGGCTTGCTGATCCGCAGCTTCATGCACCTGCAGGAAGCCAGCCCCGGCTTCGACACGCAGAGCGTGCTGAGCGTGCGCGTGGACCTGCCCGAAAACCGCTACAAGGATAGCGCAGCGGTCGCGCAGTTCTACCAGCGCGCGCTCGACGCGGTGCGCGCGCTGCCGGGCGTAACGTCGGCCGGCTTCGTCAGCTCGATGCCGTTCACTAACAACAACTCGCAGGCTTCGTACTTCATCGAGGGACACGAACTTGCCGCCGGAGAATCCGCGCCGCACGGCTTCGTCCAGGTGGTCGACGAGGATTTCTTCAAGACCATGCAGATTCCGCTGCTGCAGGGAAGGGGCTTCACGACTGCCGATTCAGCTGACGCCGGCAAGGTTGTCGTGATCGACGATCTGCTCGCGAAGAAATACTTCGGCGACGCTGCGAAGGCGCTTGGACAGCGCATTACACGGGAAGACAAGCAGAAGGGGCCCTGGTACACGATCGTCGGCGTAGCCGGCACCGTCAAACGCAACAAGCTCTACGAACTGACGAACAAGGAAACGTACTACTACTACTACCAGCAGCAGCCGGAGCGCTCGTCGACGCTGGCGCTGAAAACCGGCATGGCGCCTGACGCGCTGGTCGCGCCGCTGCGCGCTGCGCTGCTGGGCATCGACGCGGAGCAGCCGATCTACGACGTCAAGACGATGCAGGAGCGCATCCGCACCTCGCTCGACGACCGGCGCACGCCGATGCTGCTGCTCGGCCTGTTCGCCGCGCTCGCGCT
>DASRTK010000207.1:0-3898 GCA_035655975.1 Rudaea sp. | reverse complement strand
CAGGCCCTTGTTGTCCGAGTTGAATACCGCGAGCACGGCGGAATTCGCCGTGACCGATATGCCTTCGAGTTCCTTGGCCGGGAGGATCTCCACAAGGTTCACGGTGGAATTCTCGGCCAGGTTCAGGAAAATGTTGTCGGCTTCTGCCTTCCCGCCGCCGCCTTCGGAGTCCACATGGTAGGGGCCGCCGACGCGCAGGCCCTGCGCCTGATAGCGGCCGTTCGCGTCGGTCGTGGCCAGCGACGTCGTGCCCGACGGCACGTGCACGATATGCACCTTCGCACCCGCCACCGGGTTCCCCTTGTCATCGACGACACGTCCGGTCATGCCGGAGGTCGTGTCCTGCGCATAGGCGCCAGAAACGGCAAACAGCGAGGCGCACAGCAGTGGCAGAAGCTTTCGGTTCAATCGTGTCTTGGTCATGGTTCGCCTATGGTCTGGCCAGTTGAAAATGATCACCGGTAAAAAGCGTAGCGACGTCGCACTGCAACTGCGGCAACGCCTGGACGCTCTCGAAATCAGATTTCCCTCGATGCCACCGCAATCCCTTCCGCGTTAACGCAGCGCAAGAAATTGTTAACGGTAGCTTAAGGAGACTTTAAGACAATTTTCTGACAAGCGCTAGGTCATAACGCACGTTTTTACGTTGCCCGCGGAAGATGAATTGCGGGAACCTGCGCGATGTTCAGCTTGCGTGTCCTGCGCCCGGACAAACCGCGCCGCAAAAAGCCCTTGCGCATTTCAGGCAGGTCCTGGCGGCGGGCGACGGAAAGTGCTGGCCGGCCTAGCTTTTTCCGAGGTAAATGACTACGCCGTCGAGAAACATCTGTACCGACAACGCGACGAGCAGCATCCCCATCAGGCGCTCGAGCGCCGTGAGCACGCTATTGCCCAGGATGCGGAACAGCACGGTCGAGGACAACAGGATCAGCGCCGTGGCCAGCCATGCGGCGAACAAAGCCATACTCCAATCGGCCGTGCGGCCGGGCTGCGAGTTCGTCATCAGCATCAGCGCTGCCATTGCCGATGGTCCGGCAACGCCGGGTATGGCCATCGGCACGATGAAGGGTTCAACGCCCGCGGCCGAGTCGCCGAACATATTGCCGTCGCGAGGCGGGAAGATCATCTTCACGCCGATCAGGAACAGGACGATGCCGCCGGCGATGCTGACCGATTCCTGGCGCAACTGCAGCGCGCCGAGCACGTAGCGTCCGCCGAACAGAAACGCGAACAGCACGACCAGCGCGATGATCAATTCGCGCACGAGCACGCGCCGCCGCCGTTCCGGCGCGACCTGGCGCAACTGCCCCAGGAACAGCGGGATATTCCCGAGCGGATCCATGATCAGGAAGAGCAGGATTCCGGCCGAGAGTGTCGTCAGGGAGTTGTCCACGTTGCCCCTCGCAGATAATCGACCAGTATGCTTTTACAAAACGTCGCGCGCGCCCAGCGACCCTCAGACCCGCAGCCCTCAGCCCTCAGCCCTCAGCCCTTCTCTCATATCCAGCACCCTGCCACGCGCCGCAACACCGTCCGCGCCCAGCAGGTAAACCAGCGCATCCGCCATGCTGTCCGGCGCGGGCAACTGCATCGAGTTCTCTCCGAAGTAGGCGGTCCGCCTCAGAGCCGTGCGCAACGGCGGCGGCAGCAGCGCGTGAACGCGCAGCGGACCGTTCTCCCATTCCTGATGCAGGATCGAAACCATGCCGGCAAGCGCATGCTTGGCAACGCCATACGCTCCCCAGTTTGCCTTGCCGACGAGATCGAGGTCGTCGACAACGAACACGGCACTGGCATCAGGCGACTTTTGCAACTGTGGCAGGCAGGCCTGGAGCAACAGGAAAGGCGCACTCAGGTTGACGTGCAACGTGCGCAGCCAGTCGAGCGGCTCGATCAGCGCGGCCGGCTGCAACCCGGAGAAGTGCGCAGCGCAGTTGACGATGCCGTCGAGCCGTCCGAAATCACGCTCGATCGCCGCCGCCATGTCTTCGTAGTCGCGCGGCGTCGCGCCTTCGAGATCGAGCGGGTAGATTGCCGGCTGCGCACCCGCCGCCGCCGCTTCGTCGTGAAGTTTTTCCAACGGGCGCGTCTTGCGTCCGAGCAGGATCGGCGTGCCGCCCGCGCGGGCAATCGCCAGCACGGCGGCCTTGCCCAAGCCGCCGCTGGCGCCCGTTACGAGAACTACGCGATCCTTCAGCGTGTCGGGTTTAGCCGACCAGCCGGCCGGAAGACGCGCGTATGCGCTGTCCCTCATTGTCGCGTCAGGACCTGCTCGCCTCTTTGACCATCTGGGCAAGTTCGCCGCTTTCCTGCAGTTCGAGCAGAATGTCGCAACCGCCGATCAGCTCGCCATTGATGAAAAGCTGCGGGAATGTCGGCCAGTTCGAGTAGCGCGGGAGGTTCGCGCGGACCTCCGGATCCTCCAGCACGTTGACCGAGGCGAATTGCGCGCCGACGGTCTTCAGCGCCTGGGCCGCGCGGCTGGAAAATCCGCACATCGGAAACTGCGGCGTTCCCTTCATGTACAACACGACGGGGTTGTCGGAAACGGTCTTGCGAATGCGATCGAGAACGTCCATGGGACCTCTGCAAAAATGAATTGGCGCTGACGCGCGATGGCGCATTGTACCAGCGCGCCCACGCCGGCGGCCTGCACGATCGCGTTCGCGTCTATAATTGCGCCCTCCCCGTCGACAGCAAGGAGTCTGGCATGGCGATCGAACTACCCCCTCTTCCATACGCGCGCGACGCCCTGGCGCCGCACATCTCCGCCGAAACGCTCGACTATCACTATGGCAAGCACCACCAGACCTATGTGACGAATCTCAACAACCTGATCAAGGGCACGGAGTTCGAGAATCTCGACCTCGTGGCGATCGTCAAGAAATCGCAGGGCGGCATGTTCAACAACGCCGCGCAGATCTGGAATCACACGTTCTACTGGAACAGCCTGTCGCCGAAGGGCGGCGGCGAGCCGTCGGGCAAGCTCGCCGACGCGATCAAGAAGAGCTTCGGCGGATTTGCGCAGTTCAAGGAGGATTTCAGCAAGACCGCCGTCGGCACCTTTGGTTCGGGCTGGGCCTGGCTGGTGCAGCGCGCGGACGGAAGCCTCGGCCTGGTCAGCACCAGCAACGCCGCCACGCCGATCACCGGCGCCGACCGCCCGCTGCTTACGTGCGACGTCTGGGAACACGCCTACTACATCGACTACCGCAACGCGCGGCCGAAATACGTCGAGGCGTTCTGGAATCTCGCCAACTGGGAATTTGCTGCTTCGCAGATGGCGTGATTTTCGCGCGTCGCGCGAGTCGCTGAAAAAAGCCGCCTCGAGGCGGCTTTTTTTTGTAATCCACCCTCTTCCTCTTTGGCTCGTCATTCCGGCGCGAGCCGGAATCCAGCTCCTTTCTTCTTAGCTCGTCATTCCGGCGAAAGCCGGAATCCAGCTCCTCGCTCTTTATTTGTTCCTAGGTGCAAAGCGTTCGTCTCGCCCTGCGGGCGAGCCGGTTACTTTTTGGCATTGCCCAAAAAGTAACCAAAAAGGCTAGGCACCGGACGCGGTGTTTTGCCGCGCATCGTGCGCGGCAAAATCCCCTGTGCTTCTCGGGCACGACGGGGTCGTCTGAGAGCACGTCCATGTGCTCGCAGCCGACGCGCGCGCATCGTGCGCGCGCCCCTTCGGGCAATTTCCGCCGCACCCTGCGATGCTCGGCACCGCGAACGGCGCCGGTTTGTGCACGAACCCGTGCATCCCTGCACTGCGTCGTTGCGATCGTTCGCGCGCATAGAAACTTGGCGCGGGACCAAGAGCCGTGAGCGACTGCTTCTGCGGCAGGATGCCGCCAAAATGGGGCCCCTGTGGCGCGGCGAGCGGGTGGAGGAAAAGCCCGAAGGGTCGCGC
>DASRTK010000206.1:0-6547 GCA_035655975.1 Rudaea sp. | reverse complement strand
GGTGCGCCTGCTGCGCGCCGATGCCTACCCTCTGCGCGAGCTGAAGTCCGAGCGCCTGCTCTACGTCGTCATCAGCACCCAGGGCGATGGCGATCCGCCGGATGATGCGCGCGGATTCGTCGAGTTCCTCGCGGGCAAGCGCGCTCCGCGCGTCGAGAATCTGGAATTTGCCGTGCTCGGCCTCGGCGACAGCAGCTACGCGAAGTTCTGCGCCGTCGGAGCGAGTATCGACGAGCGCCTTGCCGAACTCGGCGGCAAGCGCCTGTTTGCGCGTGGTGAAGCCGATGTCGATTTCGACACGATCGCCCAGCCATGGCTGGCGCGCGCGCTGACCAGCGCGCGCGAGGCTCTGAAGTCCACGACCTCTTCGCCAATCTCCAAGGTGACGCCGCTGCGTCCGCAGCGCGCGCCGGTCGTATGGTCTCACGACCGCCCGTACTCGGCCGAAGTACTGGTCAACCAGCGCATTACCGCGTCGAGCGGCGGCAAGGACGTGCGTCACATCGAACTGGCGCTGGGCGATTCGGGCCTGACCTACGAGCCCGGCGACTCGCTCGGCGTGTGGCCGAGCAATCCGCCTGCCCTCGTCGATGCCATCGTCGCCGCACTGAAGCTCGATTCCCAGCAGCCGGTCACGCACGACTCGCAGACCCTGCCGTTGCGCGACTGGCTGCTCGAAAAACGCGAGCTGACGCGCCTTGCCCGGCCGTTCGTTTTTGCCCACGCGCAACGCGCGCGGCACGACGATCTCGATGCGGTCGTCGCCTCGCCGGTGGCTTTTCTGAAGATGCTGTTCGACTACCAGACCGTCGACTTGCTGCGCGCATATCCGGCGCAGTGGAATGCGCAGGAACTGGTCGCGGCGCTGCGCCCGTTGCAGCCGCGGCTGTATTCGATTGCATCGAGCCTGAAGTCCGTCGACGAGGAGGCGCACCTGACCGTCGCGCTGGTCGACTACGAGGCATTCGGCATTCGCCATACGGGCGCCGCTTCGCACTATCTGGCCGAACGCAGCGCCGGCGGCCGCGTTCCGATCTTCATCGAGCCGAATGAGCGCTTCCGCCTGCCGCAGGATCCGGCGCGCGACATGATCATGATCGGCCCCGGCACGGGCGTCGCGCCGTTTCGCGGGTTTGTCCAGGAGCGTGCGGTGGCTGGCGCGAAGGGCCGCAACTGGCTGTTCTTCGGCAATCCGCGGTTCCATTCCGATTTCCTCTATCAGCTCGAGTGGCAGCGCGCGCTCAAGCGCGGCGAACTGCATCGGCTCGACGTCGCGTTTTCGCGCGACCAGCGCGACAAGGTCTATGTCCAGCAGCGCATCCGTGCCAAGGGCCGTGAACTGTATGCATGGCTCGAGAGCGGCGCGCACCTGTACGTCTGCGGCGATGCATCGCGCATGGCCGTCGACGTGCATGCCGCCCTGCGCGACGTCGTCGTCGAACACGGCGGGAAAAGCTCCGAGGACGCCGAAGCGTATTTGCAGAACCTGGCCAACGAGCGCCGTTACCTGCGGGACATCTACTGATGAGCGTGACTGCTCCCCTGTCTGCGGTCGAGGGCATCAAGTCGGCCAGTCGGCGATTGCGCGGCACGCTGGTCGAAGGCCTCGCCGATGCAGTCACCGGGGCGATCTCGGATCCCGACACGCAACTGATCAAGTTTCACGGCAGCTATCAGCAGGATGACCGCGACATTCGCGAGGAGCGCCGGTTGCAGAAGCTCGAACCGTCATACCAGTTCATGATCCGCACGCGCCTGCCGGGTGGCGTGATCACGCCTCAGCAATGGCTGAAGCTCGACGCGATCGCGACCGGTTATGCCAACGGCACGCTGCGCCTGACTACGCGCCAGGCGTTCCAGTTCCACGGCGTGATCAAGCGCGAGCTGAAGGCGACGATGCGAGCCCTGAATGCCGCGTTGATCGACACGATTGCGGCCTGCGGCGACGTCAACCGCAATGTCGTGGTTGCCGCCAATCCGTTCGAATCGCGCGCGCATGCGGCTGTGCACGAAGTCGCGCAGCGCTTGTCCGAGCACCTGATGCCGAAGACGCGGGCGTATTACGAGATCTGGCTGGACGAAAAACAGGTCGCCGGCAGCGGCGAGGAGAACGAACCGGTCTACGGGCCGACCTATCTGCCGCGCAAGTTCAAGATCGCGTTCGCGGTGCCGCCCGTCAACGATGTCGATGCGTTCGCAAACGACATCGGTTTCATCGCGATCCTGGAAGACGGCGCGCTGGCCGGCTTCAATGTCGTCGCCGGCGGTGGACTCGGCGCGACGCATGGCGATGCGAAGACCTATCCGCGCCTGGCCGATCTGCTCGGCTTCGTTTCGGTCGGCCAGGTCATCGCCGCCGCCGAGGCAATCGTGACGACGCAGCGCGACTTCGGCGACCGGACTGAACGTAAACATGCGCGCCTGAAGTACACGATCGACGACCACGGGCTCGACTGGTTCAAGGCTGAGGTCGAGCGGCGCGCCGGATTCGACTTCGCTCCCGCGCGCGCGTTCGCTTTCGACCACAATGGCGATCGCTTCGGCTGGACCGAAGGCGAAGACGGACGTCATCACCTGACGCTGCGCATCGAGTCCGGCCGCATCGCCGATCGCCCGGGTGCGCCGCACCTGAAGGGCCTGCGCGAGATCGCGCGCGTGCATCGCGGCGAGTTTCGCCTGACCCCGAACCAGAACCTCGTGATCGCGAACATCGGGCGGACCGAACGCGCGCAGATCGAGGCTCTGGTCGCTACGCATGGACTCGACTCGTACCGCACCGCATCGCCGGTACGCCTGCATGCGCTGGCCTGCGTCGCTTTCCCGACCTGCAGCCAGGCAATGGCCGAGGCGGAGCGCTACCTTCCGGACCTTTTGCACAAAGTGGAATTGTTGCTCGATCGAACCGGCCTGCGTGACGCGCAGATCGGCCTGCGCATCTCGGGCTGCCCGAATGGCTGCTCGCGCCCCTATCTTGGCGAAATCGCGCTGGTCGGCAAGGCTCCTGGCCGCTACAACCTGATGCTCGGAGCCGACGCGCGCGGCCAGCGCCTGAATACCTTGCATCGCGAAAACATCGACGAAGCCGGGATTCTCGAAACACTCGAGCCGTTGTTCGCGCGCTACGCGGCAGAGCGCGCGAACGGTGAAGGCTTCGGCGATTTCCTGCTGCGCTGCGGCGTGGTCGCCGCCGCGCGTGCCGCAATACCCATCACTTTGGAGACAAGAACGTGACGCCCCCCGATTTGGTCAGCGCGGCTGAAGACGACCGTGCACTCAAGGATCTCAACAACTGGCTGGAGACGCAGAGCGCCGGCGACCGTGTTGCCTGGGCCATAGCGACGCTGCCGGACCAGCATGCCCTCTCGTCGAGTTTTGGCGCGCAGTCCGCTGCGGTGCTGCACCTGGTGACGCGCTCGCAGCGCGACATTCCGGTCATCCTGATCGACACGGGTTACCTGTTTCCGGAGACATACCGCTTCGCCGACGACCTCACCGAGAGGCTGGGCCTGAATCTGAAGGTCTATCGCCCAACCATTGGCGTGGCGTGGATGGAAGCACGCCTTGGCCGCCTGTGGGAACAGGGCCTCGACGGACTGGAACGTTACAACCGCCTGCGCAAGGTCGAGCCGATGCAGCGTGCATTGACTGAAATCGGCGCACGCACGTGGATCGCGGGCTTGCGCCGCACCCAGACTGCGGAGCGTGGGTCGATCGATTTTCTCGAACTGCGCGATGGCCGCTGGAAGTTCCATCCGATTGCGGACTGGACCGATCGCGATGTGTGGAAGTATCTGCAGGACAATCGCCTCCCCTACCACCCGCTATGGGAGCGCGGCTATCTCTCGATCGGCGACGTGCATACGACGCGTCCCTGGGAGCCGGGAATGCGCGAGGAAGACACTCGCTTCTTCGGCCTGAAGCGCGAGTGCGGTCTGCACTTCGGTTAGTGAGCGAACGCGAGCAACTGTCCCCGGCAGACTGGGGCGCTCCGAGTTCTGCCTAGGCTACCGCGCGGCTTTCGACAGAGGCACGCTCGCGCCACTTCGGCGGCGCCGGCCATTGCGCCGGAATTTCTCCGCTCAACGCGCGCTGCAGATCGCGGCGATCGAGTTGTGGCGCGATCAGTTCGACCAGCGCCATAGCGTAGGTACGTGGAACGCGGTCGCGTCGCAGGATCAGCCAGGTCGTGCACGGCGCGAACAGATCGGCAGCGTCGAGTTCCTGCAGATCGCGCGTGTCCTCGGCGAGTATCGCCATTTCCGCCAGGATGCCGATACCAAGGCCGGCACGCGCATAAGTCTTGATCAGGTCCGCATCGCGCGAGGTAAAGGCGAAGTGCGGTGTCTCGCCGGCAGCCGAGAATGCCTGGCGCAACGAGGATTCCGGCCGTAGCGACGACTCGTAACTTACCAGCGGATGGCGCGCGAGATCCGCGAGGACCAGGCGCCGGTTCAAGGCCGCCAGCGGATGACCGCGCGGCGCAATGACGGCGCGGCGCCAGGTAAACAACGGCACGGCGAGCCCGCCTTCGGGCGCGGCGTCGCTGGTGCTGACAATCGCCAGGTCGACTTCGCCGCGTTCGAATACCTCCATGACCTGGGCGTCGCCTTGCGCGCGCAGATGCACGTCGACTCCGGGATAGCGGCGTGTCAGCGCGGCGATCGCCTCGGGCAGGACGAACCGCGCCTGCGTGTGCGTCGTGGCGATGACGAGATCGCCGGCTTCCTCGCCGCGCAGGTCGGCCGCAATCGAGCGGATGTTCGCCGCCTCGGAGATGATGACGCGAGCACGCTCGAGCACCTGCAGGCCGGACGGCGTAATTGCGTGCAGGCTCTTGCCCTTGCGCGAGAACAACTGGAATCCGAGTTCGTCTTCGAGTTGCTTGAGCTGCTTGCTGACTCCCGGCTGCGTTGCATGAACGCGCTCGGCGGCCGTGGTGATGTTGAGGCCGGAATCGGTGATGGCGATGAAATAGCGAAGTTGGGTCAGGGTCATGGTCGTATTCGCAGATAATGTCGAGTCAGTTCAAACAGCACGAACCGTTCAGCAACAACACTGTTTGCGAATTGGATGCACGGACGTAAACCCTAACGGAAGAGTCGGCTGCGTTGCAGCATATCGCGGCCCGGTTTGGCCGTCCAGACAATCCGATCGCGGTGGTGGCCGTCGTTAGAACCGTTCGCTCTCGCGCAGGCCGCATGCCGAGCCTGAAGGGCCGCGCCGACGCTTCGACTTCGCTCGCCAGCGAGCTACCCTCAGCGCGAACGGTTTACTACCGACAATGTTCACACCCGACGACCGGATCGCGGTAATGGCCATCCTTGGACCCGTTCGCCCTGAGCATAGGCCGGCCGCTCCTGGCCATCCATGGCCTCGACACAGGGGCATCCCGCCCATTGCAGGCCGAAGTCGAAGGGCCGGGTAGACATATCGCATTGACCAAAAGTTATTTGTCCGCGGCTGTTCGACCGCTTAGGGTTGCTCCTGTCGTCCGCAAAGTATGCTTGATGAAGCTGTATCCCCTGTTCGCGAATCTGGCCGATCGTTCCGTGCTCGTCGTCGGCGGAGGCGAAGTTGCGGCGCGCAAATGCGAAGCACTTCTGGGCACGGGTGCGCAGGTGCGGGTCGGCGCGCCGGCGCTGAATGAGCGGCTGAGCGAATGGGTGGGTCTCGGCAGGATCACGCACCTGCAGGGTCACTATCGGTCGAGCTGGCTCGATGAGACATGGCTGGTCATCGCCGCGACCGACGACATCACCGTCAATCGCCGTGTCGCCGACGATGCAACCGCGCGGCGCATCCTGATCAACGTCGTCGACAACGCCGCGTTGTCGAGTTTCCACGTGCCGGCTGTGATCGACCGCGCGCCAGTGCAGGTCGCGATTTCGTCCGGCGGCAATGCGCCGATGCTTGCCCGCTGGATCCGCGAGCGGCTCGAACTGTTTCTCGATCACGCTATCGGTCCGCTCGCGACCCTGCTCGAACGGTCGCGCGGCGCGATTCGGTTTCGCTATCGCGATCTGGCCGCGCGACGGCGCTTCTACGATCGCGTGCTCGGCGGATCGATCTGGCAAATGCTTCGAGCGGGCAAGGTCGCGGCGGCCGAAACCGAATTGCGTCGCAGCTTGCGCCGGCCCGAACAGCGGCAAAGCGGCCACGTGGCCCTGGTCGGTGCCGGGCCGGGCGATCCCGGCTTGCTGACGCTGCGTGCGCTCCGCGTGATCAACGAAGCCGACGTTATTCTCCACGACCGGCTTGTCAGCGCCGAAGTGCTCGACCTCGCGCGCCGCGATGCGCAGCGCATTGAAGTCGGCAAGGAGGCCGGCAATCACCATGCAACGCAGGAGCAGATTCACGCCCTGCTGCGGCAGCATGCGCAAGCGGGTCGCCGCGTGGTCCGGCTCAAGGGTGGCGATCCATTCGTGTTCGGCCGTGGCGGAGAGGAACTCGAGTTCCTCCGCAGTCACGGCATAGCTTATGAAGTTGTTCCTGGTGTCACCGCGGCGCTGGCGTGCGCGGCCTATTCCGGCGTGCCGCTGACGCATCG
>DASRTK010000205.1:0-4419 GCA_035655975.1 Rudaea sp. | reverse complement strand
ATCCGATCGAACCACCGCGCAGCGAAGGTTTGATCGCTCCCTCGAACGAGGGGGCTGAATCGAGAGGTTCGGTTTGCTGGTCGTGGTCGGATTTGAAAGAACTCATACTTAGCTGGAGTGTAGTGCATGGCCCTGTCGCCAACTACCATTTTGCGCCCACGTGGCATTCACGTAGAACGCACGAGTGACAATCGCGCCAAGGTTGTGGTCGAGCCGTTGGAGCGCGGTTTTGGTCATACCCTCGGCAACGCGCTGCGGCGCGTGCTGCTGTCGTCGATTCCTGGTGCGGCGATCACCGAAGTCGAAATCGACGGCGTGCTGCACGAATACACGACGCTCGAAGGCCTGCAGGAAGACGTCATCGAAGTCCTGTTGAACTTCAAGGACGTCGCTATCCGCATGCACAACCTCGACGAAACCATGCTGACCCTGAGCAAGAAGGGCAAGGGCGTGGTGACGGCGGCGGACATCAAGGTCGATCACAACGTCGAGATCATCAATCCCGACCATGTCATCTGCCACCTGACGAAAGACATCGCGTTGAACATGCGCCTGAAGGTCGCGCGCGGCGTCGGCTACCAGCCGGCGACATCGCGCCGCCGTCCGGACGAGGAATCGCGCCCGATCGGCCGTCTGCAGCTCGATGCGTCGTTCTGCCCGGTGCGCCGCGTGGCGTACGAAGTCGACAGCGCGCGCGTCGAACAGCGCACCGACCTGGACAAGCTCGTGCTCGACATCGAAACCAACGGCACGATCGATGCGGAAGAAGCCGTGCGCAAGGCGGCCGAGATCCTGCAGGATCAGCTGACCGTGTTCGGCGATTTCACGCGCCGCGAGAGCGAGTCGACCAAGGCCGACAAGGCCGGTGTCGATCCGGTCCTGCTGCGTCCGATCGACGACCTGGAGTTGACCGTGCGTTCGGCGAACTGCCTGAAGGCCGAGAGCATCTATTACATCGGCGACCTGGTGCAGCGCACGGAAGTCGAACTGCTGAAGACGCCGAACCTCGGCAAGAAGTCGCTGACCGAGATCAAGGACGTGCTGTTCTCGCGCGGCCTGTCGCTCGGCATGAAGCTGGAAAACTGGCCGCCGGTCGGTTTGCAGCACGGCATGCAGATGAACTAAGCGGCAGCCGACCATGGTCGGCCGCCGTTTGTTGTTGATACAAGGGTTTCTCCGAAACCTCATGAACCAAGAGTTCACTTCCCGCGGAATGGTCCGCCGGAAGATACAATTATAAAGTTGTACAAAGGAATTTATTTATGCGTCATATGAAATCGGGCCGCAAGCTCAACCGTACTTCCAGCCATCGCGAAGCGATGTTCAAGAACATGGCTGCGTCGCTGTTCAAGCACGAGCTGATCCGCACGACGTTGCCGAAGGCGAAGGAATTGCGCCGCGTCGCCGAGCCGCTGATCACGCTGGCCAAGACCGACGGCGTTGCCAATCGCCGCCTGGCGTTCGCGCGCCTGCGCGACAAGGTCGCGGTCGGCAAGCTGTTCGTCGAACTCGGTCCGCGCTATCGCGAGCGCAAGGGCGGCTATCTGCGCATCCTCAAGTGCGGCTCGCGCGTCGGCGACAATGCGCCCATGGCGTATGTCGAACTCGTCGACCGTCCGCGCACGGACGCTGACGCCGCGGCCGAGTAAGTTTTCCCGCAGGATGATTGCCAACGGCCTCGGCGGGAAACTGCCGGGGCCGTTCGCTTTGCGAGGACAGCTGCGGACATCGGGAACACTGTTGCCTGAACGTGGTCTTTAGCGCGATGACATCGCTTCCGGGGAAATCATGCTGAATCCATTTGATTGGAGCTTTCGCGCCCAGTACTTCTCGGGCTTCGCCGTGTGCGCAGCCTTCCTGGCCTATGCGTACTACGTGCAGTTTCAACTCGGCATCGAGCCGTGCCCGCTCTGCATTTTCCAACGCTTTGCCTTCATCGCGATGGCGTTGTTCTTCCTGGTCGGCGCGATCAGCGATCCGCGCGAGCGCGGCCGTCGCGCCGTTGCGCTACTGGTCTTGCTGAGCGCGTGCGCCGGTATCGCCATCGCCTTGCGCCACATCTGGGTGCAGCATCAACCGCCGGACCCGATGGCCGGCTGCGCCCCGGGCTGGAACTACATGGTTGCCAATTTCCCGATCGCCGATGCGATCAAGAAGGCGTTCACCGGGTCGGCCGATTGCGCCGAAGTCAGCTGGACCTTCCTGGGACTGTCGATGCCGTACTGGACGCTGGTCTCCTTCGTCCTGATCGGAGCGGGTGGCCTGTGGGCCGGCCTGCGCCGCCGGGCCTGACGCCCGCCGTTTCCCGGCTGATCCGTTGGCCCACCTCCCGCTTGCGCCGCGGCCGCACTGTGGCATGATTGTCTTTCTGCAGTGCAGCAATCGGCGAAATCATGAGGTCTGATCCACGCAATATGAGCGCAGTCCGCGAACCGCAGGATTGGTCCCCTGCCTCCTGGCAAGCCAAGCCGGCAGTCCAGCAGCCGACCTATCCGGATCCGGTCGCTCTCGATCACGCGCTCCGCCAACTCAGCGAACTGCCGCCGCTGGTTACCTCGTGGGAAGTCCTGTCGCTCAAGCGCAAGCTGGCTGATGCCGCGGAGGGCCGCTGCTTCCTGCTCCAAGGTGGCGATTGCGCCGAAAGTTTTGCCGACTGCAATTCCTCGCTGATCACAAACCGGCTCAAGGTGCTGTTGCAGATGAGCGTCGTGCTGGTCCATGGCCTGAAGCTGCCGGTCGTGCGCCTCGGACGCTTTGCCGGCCAGTACGCCAAGCCGCGTTCCGCCGACACCGAAACGCGCGACGGAGTGACGCTGCCGTGCTATCGGGGCGACGTCGTCAATGCTCCGGAATTCACGCCGGCGGCACGCGCGGCAGACCCGCTGCGCCTGATCGAAGCCCATTCGAAATCGGCGCTGACGATGAACTTCGTCCGTTCGCTGATCGATGGCGGATTCGCCGACCTGCACCATCCGGAATACTGGGATCTGGGCTGGGTCGAGCACTCGCCGCTGCAGGTCGAATACCGGCGCATGGTCGAAGCGATCGGCGATTCGGTGCGTTTCATGGAGACGCTGGCCGGAGAACAGATCGGCAACTTCAGCCGCGTGGATTTTTATACTTCGCACGAGGCGCTGCTGCTGCACTACGAGCAGGCGCAGACGCGCCAGGTCCCGCGGCATTGGGGCTGGTTCAACCTGTCGACGCATTTCCCGTGGATCGGCATGCGCACGGCCGCGCTCGACGGCGCGCACGTCGAATATTGCCGCGGTATCCGCAATCCGATCGGGCTCAAGGTCGGACCCGGCGTAAAGCCCGATCTGCTGCTGCGCCTGATCACGGCACTGAATCCCGACAACGAACCGGGCCGACTGACACTGATCCATCGCATGGGTGCGGCAAAGATCGAGTCCGAACTGCCGCCGCTCCTCGATGCGGTGAAAAACGACGGCCGGCGCGTGCTGTGGTGTTGCGATCCGATGCACGGTAACGGCGAAACCTTGAGCAACGGTGTGAAGACGCGGCGCTTCGAGAACCTCCGCGGTGAACTCGATCTGGCCTTCGACATACACGCGGACCGCGGTACGCGCCTGGGCGGCGTGCATCTGGAGCTGACCGGCGAGAACGTCACCGAGTGTCTCGGCGGCGCGCGCGATCTGACCGAAACCGACCTGACGCGCGCCTACAAGTCGACCGTCGATCCGCGCCTGAACTACGAGCAGTCGCTGGAAATGGCGATGCTGATCGTGCGCAAGCGCGGCAACAGTTCCATCGTTTCAGCGCCGGCCTGAGCGCGCTCGATTTAGGTGCACGCGCTCCTGATATCGCTCGTCGCCGTCGCCTTCGCGGAGGTCGGCGACAAGACCCAATTGCTGGCGCTGGTCCTGGCTGCGCGTTATCGCCGGCCGTGGCCGATCTGCGCCGGTATCCTCGTTGCGACCTTGGTCAATCACGCTCTTGCCGGCGAGGCCGGTGTACTGCTTGCGCAGTTGCTGTCGCCCGACGTGCTGCGCTGGCTGCTGGGCCTGAGCTTTCTTTCGGTCGCCGTCTGGGCGCTGTTCCCGGACAAGATCGGCGCAGAGGAAGCCAAGCGCACGAGCCACTACGGCGTCTTCGCCGCGACTGCAATCGGATTCTTCCTCGCCGAGATGGGCGACCGCACGCAGGTGGCCACAGCAATGCTGGCGGCACACTATCAGCCGCTGTGGGCAGTCATCGCCGGAACGACAGTCGGCATGCTCGCAGCGAACGTTCCGGTCGTCTTTCTCGGCGCACGCTTTGCGCACCGTCTCCCGATGCGCGCCACACGCCTGGTTGCCTCGGCGCTGTTCGCCGTGCTCGGCGTGCTTATCCTGTTGCGCGGCTGAGCGCGCCCCGATTCACGACTATTCGATTTACGGCGCTTCGATCGATCGCAGA
>DASRTK010000204.1:0-7656 GCA_035655975.1 Rudaea sp. | reverse complement strand
GCCGCGACCGACGCCAGTACCGGCGTCGTCGCGCCGAACTCGCGCAGGACCTGGACCGTGGCGACGACGAGCACGTCGCCGAAGCGCCAGATCGCCGTGTCGATGAAGCCTTTGGCCTTGTAGCGTGTTTCGCGGTCGACGCGCGTAAACAGGCTGTCGATCGCCGGATTGTTGACGCCGTAGGAGCCTGCGCGCGTGACGATCAGTGCCGCCGCCACCGCGCCGGGCTGTCCGATGAAGGCGAGGGTCACCAGCGTAAGCAGCTTGACCACTTCCGTGCCGGCGATGCTCTGCGCCGGTCCGTAGCGCGTCAACACGATACGCGTGACGAAGATCTGCGTAAGCGCCATCAGGATGTTCGTGGCCGCGTCGATGCCGGCGAAGAAGTCGGTGCGTTCGGCGCCGTCATGGTAAAAACGATGGCCGATGTCGGTCTGCAGGTTGTACAGCACGCCGCCGACGCTGTCGCCGAGCAATACCAGCACGGCGATGCGGCGCAGCAACGGCGAGGTCGCCACCAACTTTGCGCCGGTCCAGAATCCGCCACCGATCACGGCTTCGTTGCGGGAAACATCCTGCGCCACAGGATGGCGCCGCGACCAGGCGACGAGGCCCAGGACGCAGGCCACCGCACCGCCGAGCAGTGCCGCCGCCACGCCCAGCAACGGTGCAATGCCGATGACGTGCACCAGTGCCTTGGTCAGCAGCGGTCCGGAAATCGCGCCGAGCGTTCCGCCGAGCGCGATGATGCCGAAAAGCCGATAGGCCTGGTTCGCGCTGAAGACGTCGGCGACGAAGCTCCAGAACACCGCGACGACGAACAGGTTGAAAACACTCATCCAGACGAAGAACACCGCACCGAGGATTGCCGGCGTGAGCGTGCCTTGCGCCTGGAATGCCGGTATGAACGCCAGCAGGTTCGCGATGAAGAACAGGTAGACCAGCGGCACGAAGCGCTTGCGCGGGAAGTGCGCGACCAGCCAGCCGTAGACCGGCGTCAGCACCAGCGTGACGATAAAGGTCGCGGAGTAGAACGGCAGCAAGGCCTGGACGCCGACCGCCGCCGACAGTTGCTCGCGCACCGGGCGCAGGACGTAGTACGCGGCGAGCACCAGGAAGAAGTAGAAGAACGCCAGGATCACGGCGGGCCACTCATGGCGCTCCACGCCGGTAAGCGCCGCTGCGAATCCGCGCCGTTCGGTGCGATCGACTGCCGCCATTTCGAACCCGTGATCCGGAATTGCGGCGAAGGGTAGCATGCGGGCGGTGCTATCCTTGCATGGCATGAGCGTCCTGGCATCCATCCACATTTACCCGCTGAAGTCCGGCGCGCCGCTCGCGCTCGACGAGGCTGTCGTCGAAAAGCGCGGGCTCGCCCGTGACCGGCGCTGGATGCTGGTCGATGCGAACGGCAAGTTCGTGACCGGGCGACAGCAGCCGCGCCTGACGCTGATCCGCGCGCAGCCGCTCGAGAACGGATTGCGACTCTCCGCACCAGACATGCCGGACATCGATCTGGCTGCGCCAAGCACGGGCACGCGTATCGAAAGCGAGGTCTGGGGCGCGCCGGTCAAACCGCTGCTGGCTGACGATGCCGCCCACGATTGGATCAGCACGTATATGCGTGCGCCGCACCGGCTCGTGCACATGGACGCAGCCTGTGCGCGGCCGATGAAAGCGAAGTACGACGGCCGTTACGGCCACGACGATGACGAAGTCAGCTTCGCCGACGGTTTTCCGCTGCTGCTGATTTCACAGGCCGCGCTCGACCAGCTCAACGCGAAACTTGCCGCGCCGGTTCCTATGCTGCGCTTTCGCCCGAATCTCGTCGTCGCCGGCACGGCGCCGCACGCCGAGGATCAGTGGAAGCGCATTCGTGTCGGCGCCATCGAATTCGAAGTGCTCAAGCCGTGCGTGCGCTGCGTGTTCACGACCGTCGAATTCGAACGCGGCGCGTTCGACCCGTCAGGCGAGCCGCTACGCACCTTGCTGAAATACCGGCGCAGCGCCGAAGGCGTGACGTTCGGTCAGAACCTGATTCCACGCGGCGGCGGGATCCTGCGCCGCGGCGATGCGGTCGAAGTGCTCGCGTAGGTTCGGCAGCGCTCGATCGGTTCCGGCGTGACTTCCGGCCGTGCGTCCGTTCACGGGACCTTTGCTATTCTTCAGCGCCGCTTTGGCTGGAGAACATCATGCTGCGACGCATCCTTGCCGGCCTGTGCCTTGGCATCGTCGCCTGCGCCGCGGCTGGCGCGGCGGACACGCTGACGATCCCGCCGATCGCGTTCAAGCAGCGCACGCTCGCCAACGGCCTGCAGGTCATCGGCATCGAGGACCATACGAGCCCGACCGTCGCCGTGCAGGTCTGGTATCACGTCGGCTCGAAGGACGATCCGGCCGGACGCAGCGGCTTCGCGCACCTGTTCGAGCACCTGATGTTCAAGGGCACCAAGCATCTGAAGGCCGAGCAGTTCGATCGCCTGACCGAGGACGTCGGGGGTCACAACAACGCCTCGACCAACGACGACTTCACGAATTACTTCGAGGCGATTCCGTCGAACCACCTGCAGCGATTGCTCTGGGCCGAGGCCGAGCGCATGGCCAACCTCACGGTCGATGCCGGCAGCTTCAAGTCCGAACGCGCCGTCGTCGAGGAAGAACTGCGCCAGCGCGTGCTCGCCTCTCCGTATGGCCGCCTGTTCAATGCGGTTCCGAAGGATTCCTATCAGGTGCATCCGTACAAGCGACCGGGCATCGGCAGCGTCGAGGAACTCGAAGCCGCGTCGCTCGACAGCGTCATCGCGTTTCACCAGACCTACTATCGTCCCGACTACGCGACGCTGATCGTCGCCGGCGATTTCGATCCGGCCGAGCTCGACAAATGGGTCGATGCGTACTTCGCTCCGTTGCAGAAACCCGCGTCGGCGATTCCGCGCGTGACCGCGGTCGAACCGAAGTGGAGCAAGGATCGTCGCTACAGCGAACATGGCCCGAACGTGCCGCTGCCGGCGGTCGCGCTGACCTGGCTCGGGCCGCCCGCGCGAAGCGCCGATGACGCCGCGTTGGCAATCGCGTCCGCCTTGCTGAGCAACGGAGACTCCTCGCGCCTGCATCAGGCACTCGTCTACCGGCAGCAGATCGCCCAGCGCGTGAATTTCGATGCGAGTGCGCAGGCCGACAACGGTCTCATCACTGCGTTCGCGATTCTTGCGAGCGGCCACCAACCGGCCGAGGCCGAACAGGCGATGCTCGCCGAGATCAGCAAGCTTGCGACGGCGCCGATCGCGCCGACGGAGCTCGACAAGGTCAAGACCAAATTGCTGACGCAGGCCCTCACGCAGCTGCAGACGGCCGAAGGCAAGGCATTCGCGATCGGCGAGGCCGTACTGCTCAAGGGCGACGCGAGCGCCGCCAACAGCGATCTGGCGGCCTTGCAGGCGGTCAGCGCCGAAGATGTGCAGCGCGTGCTCAAGCAATACGTGCTCGATGCGCACCGCGTCACGATCGACTACACGCAGCAGGCGGAAAAGCCCGCAGCGGCAAAACCGGCGAAAGGAGCGGCAAAATGACCAGGCATTCAAACCGGTTCGCGATGTTTGCGCTGTGCTCCTTGCTGGCTTCGGCCGCAGTGGACACGGCACATGGCGCCGACGCCGGCACAGCGACCGATGCATTGCCCGCGCCCGGTCCGGCGCGCAAGGTCAGCATTCCGGTCGCACAGGAAAAGACTCTGCCGAATGGCCTGCGCGTCGTCGTCGCCAGCCGCAACGTCACGCCGTTGGTCAGCATCGCGCTGTATGTGCGCTCGGGCGCCGAAATCGATCCGCCGAATCTGGCTGGTCTTACCGACCTGACCGCCGGCCTGCTCGACCAGGGCACGACGACACGCAGTGCGCCGCAGATCGCCGAGGCGGCCGATGCGCTCGGCGGCTCATTCGGCACCGGCGCGGGCTTCGACCAGTCGCAGGTTTCGATCAGCGTCACGACGCCGAAGATTGCCGCAGCGATGGACCTGCTCGCCGATGTCGTGCGCAATCCGGCGTTCGCGCCCGAGGAAATCGAACGCGAGCGCAAGCAGATGCTCGACGACCTGCGCGTCGCGCTGAGCCAGCCGGGCAGCATTGCGCGGTTCGTGGCGGCGCGCGCCGTGTATGGTGACGGCGCCTACGGTCACTCGGCCGGCGGCACGCCATCGTCGTTGCCGCGCATTCAGCGCGACGACATCGTCAAGCTGCACGACACGTACTACCGTCCGGACAATGCCACGCTCGTGTTGGCCGGCGATATCGATCTTGCACGCGCCGTGCAACTGGCCGAGCGCAGTTTTGGCGACTGGAAAGCGCCGGCGGCCGCATTGCCGCCCGTGCCTGCAGGCCAAGGCGCGCGCAAGCTTGCGCCGACCATCGCGATTGATCTTCCAGGTTCCGGTCAGGCGGCCGTGACGGCCGTCCATGGCGCGATCGCACGCGACTCGACGGAGTTCTACCCGGGGATCGTTGCCGACGCCGTGCTCGGCGGATCGTATTCGGCGCGATTGAACGAGGAAATCCGTATCAAGCGCGGGCTGAGCTACGGCGCGCACAGCGGACTGGACACGCGCCGCCAGGCCGGCTCGTTCGGCGGCAGCGCGCAAACGAAGAATCCGTCCGCTGTCGAAGTCGCCGGCCTGCTGCTCGGCGAGTTCGAGCGATTGTCGTCCGCGCCGCCGGATGCGGACGAACTGGCCGCGCGCAAGGCGACGCTGAGCGGAAACTTCGGCTTTTCGCTGGAAACCACGCGCGGTCTGCTCGGCCAGGTTGCGAATCTTGCCGTCTACAGACTGCCGCTCGACGAACTTGCACACTATCTGGACAAGGTGCAGGCAGTGACCGCCGATCAGGTGCGCACGTTCGCCCAGGCGCATCTCGGCCGCGAAGGCATGAGCGTGATCATCGCCGGAGACGCGCAGCTGTTCGCCGACGCGCTCGGCAAGGCCTACCCGAAAAGCGCGCGCTACACGATTGCCGGACTCGATCTGGACAGCCCCACGCTGAAGCCGGCTCCGAAATAGCGCGCCCGCCACCATGCTGCAGTCGAGCGCGCGCTTCGAGCATCTGCTTCGAGCATCTGCTCTAGCGTCAACGCTTAGCCTGCTGGAAGCGCTTTAAAGAAATCCCCATGACCTACGACTACGTGATCGTCGGCGCCGGCTCGGCCGGCTGCGTGCTGGCGAACCGGCTCAGTGCGAATCCGAACAGCCGCGTGCTGCTGCTGGAAGCCGGGCCACGCGACTGGCATCCGTTCATCCACATGCCGGCGGGCCTGGCCAAGCTGGTCGGCAAGAAAGGCATCAATTGGGACTATTCCACCGAGCCCGAAGCCCAACTCGACGACCGCCGGCTCTGGTGGCCGCGCGGGCGCGTCCTAGGCGGCTCGAGTTCGATCAATGCGATGTGCTACATCCGCGGCGTGGGCGACGACTACGACCAGTGGGCGCGCGCCGCCGGCGATGAGCGCTGGAACTGGCGCAACGTGCTGCCGTACTTCAAGCGCGCCGAAGGCAACACGCGCGGTGCCGATGAGTTGCACGGCAACGCCGGGCCGCTCGGCGTGCAGGACCTGAGTTATCACAATCCGTTGTCGCAGGCGTTCGTCGATGCCGCGATCGCCAGTGGCCATCCGGCCAATCGCGACTTCAACGGCGCGCGGCAGGAAGGGTTCGGCCTGTACCAGGTCACGCAACGCAACGGCGCCCGCTGTTCGACCGCAGCCGGCTACCTGCGCGCCGCGCGCGGCCGCGCGAACCTGCAGGTGCGCACCGGCGCAATGGTCCAGCGCGTGCTGATGAGCGGCGAACGCGCGACCGGCGTCGACTATCGCCATCACGGCCGCCTGACCCGCGCCGACGCGCGCGAGGTGATCCTCTGCGGCGGAGCGATCAACTCGCCGCAACTGTTGTTGTTGTCGGGCATCGGTCCAGCCGATGACCTGCGCGCACTCGGCATCCGCATCGCGCAGGACCTGCCCGGCGTCGGTGCGAACCTTCAGGATCACCTCGACATCTGCACGCTGCAGCGCTGCGTGCAGCCGGTCACCTACGACCGCCTCAGCGATACCGTTGTCGCTCTGAAGTACCTGTTGCAACGCCAGGGCCCTGGAACTTCCAATATTGCCGAAGGCGGCGGTTTCGTCCGCAGCCGTTACGCGACCGACGGGCGATGCGACCTGCAGTTCCATTTCATCCCGGCCCTGCTCGACGACCACGGCCGCAACCGCCTGCCCGGCTACGGCTACACGATGCACGCGTGCATGCTACGCCCGAAAAGCCGCGGCTCGATCCGGCTGAAATCGGCCGATCCGAACAGCAAGGCGGCAATCCACGCCAGGTACCTGAGCGATCCCGACGGCTACGATTTGCGCATGCTGATCGAAGGCGTCAAGTTGTCCCGCCAGATTTTTGCCGCGGCGCCGTTCGATCCCTATCGGGGCGACGAGATATTCCCCGGCAACAGCGTGCAAAGCGACGCCCAGATCACCGACTACATCCGGCGCAAGGCCGAAACCGTCTATCACCCCGTCGGCACCTGCCGCATGGGCACGGACAACGATGCGGTCGTCGACTCACAACTTCGCGTGCGCGGCATCGGCGGACTGCGCGTCGTCGACGCGTCGATCATGCCGAACCTGCCGGGCGGCAATACGAACGCGCCGACGATCATGATTGCCGAGGTTGCGGCGGATCTTATCGCGCGCGGGGCGTGATCACGCGGGGTTGGCTCTTCTCGCTCTCTCTGCGCTCGTCATTCCGGCTACGTTCAACAGCGGAGCTGGTCAAGCAGGAATCGCGCGCTTCCTTTTTGCCGTCATTCCCGCGCAAGCGGGAATCCATTTTGACTTTGCTCTCAAGTGCAAAGCTTCGTCTCGCCTGCGGCGAGCCGGTTACTTTTTGGCATGACTCCGGGCATCCTGCCCTTCGCCGCTACGCGGCCAGCTTCGCTGTTCGCGCCGCTCCTGCGGCGCAGTGCCCAAAGGTAACCAAAAAGGCTAGGCACCGGACGCGGCGGTCCGATTCGCATCGTGCGAATCGGACTCCCCTGCGCTTCTCGGGTACGGCGGGGTCGTCTGAGAGCACGTCCATGTGCTCGCAGCCGACGCGCGCGCATCGTGCGCGCGCCCCTTCGGGCATTTTCCGCCGCACCCTGCGATGCTCAGCGCCGCGAACGGAGCCGGTTATGCACGAATCCGTGCATCCCTGCACTGCGTCGACCCAATCGTTTGCATTGCTAGAAATCTGTCACAAGAGCAACAAGTGCGAGCGATTGCTTTTGCTTCTGCGGCAGGATGCCGCCCAATGGGGCCCCCTGTGGCGCGGCGAGCGGGCGGAGGAAAAGCCCGAAGGGTGGCGCGCAGGATGCGCGCCAGTTCGCTGCGCGCACATGGACGTGCGCTCAGCGAACACCGTAGGCCGCTCGCGAACTCGGAGGGCAGGATGCCCGGAGAGCGCGCGACCGGGGGTGTGTTTCTTTGGTTACTTTCTTTGCACAAGCACTGCGCCGCAGGAGCGGCGCGAACAGCAGAGCTGGCCGCGTAGCGGCGGAGGGCAGGATGCCCGGAGTAAAGAAAGTAACCCGCTCGCCCGCAGGGCGAGTGGAAGCCTTGCACTTCAACGAACAATGA
>DASRTK010000203.1:0-2450 GCA_035655975.1 Rudaea sp. | reverse complement strand
TCGCATGGCGCAACCGAACGCCGATCTTCGTTTCTCGCTCGGTTCTTCGTTTGTAGATGCGATGCCATCGCGATCGAGCGCGGCGGCAAGTACCGGCCCCTGGACCTTGCGCTGACCAGCATGCAGATAAACGGAAAAATGGTCGTGCTCGCGCGCGAAATCCGCGGAATGACGCAACAGTATCTTGCGTCCCGGCTCTCCATGAGCCTGTACGCCCTGTCGCGAGTCGAAAGACGCCTGGTCGAAGCGGTTTCGAACCAGGAGGCGCTGACGCTCGCCGACGCCCTGGAGTTTCCCGTTGAGTTCTTCCGGCAGGACGGAACACCGGCCGGATCCGCGGCGAGCCCATGCTGTCCTGCCGGCAGGACCGTGCTCGACGAGGCCGACCAGAAGCGGGTTCGCGGCATATTGACCGTGTTGCGCATCAACATCGGCAAACTGCTCGGCACGGTGAGGATCGTCCCCTGCCGCAAGCTCCCGACATTCGCGCACGAACCGTCCGGCGTGGATCCTGAGCGTGCCGCTGCGGCGATTCGTTCGCTGTGGAAGATTCCCGGAGGTCCGATCGCCAATCTTGGTGCGTTGGTGGAGAGCGCCGGGGTCGTGATCGTGCGCAGCGACTTCGGCATGTCCACGTTGGGCGCGACGAGTCAGCAGATCGCAGGCATGCCGCCGCTGATCCTGATCGATCGAGCCATTCCCGTCGACCAATGCCGCATGATGCTTGCGCATCAACTGGCGCATCTGGTCATGCACCAGGAAAGCGTGAGCGCGCAGGCGGAAGCGGAGGCCGACACATTCGCCCTCGAGCTGCTGCTTCCGCGCAGCCAGATGGAGTCGGCATTTCAGACGCCGGCCAGGATCGTGCCGGATGAGTTGGAGCGCATGAGGATTCATTGGCGGGTCGCGGCCACAACGCTGCTCGATCGCGCCCTTGCGCTGAACCTGATCGATACGGACACGCGAAACCGGCTTTGGACCAGCGCCAGGCTCCGGCGCCACCCGGCTGAACCGCAACCGCCGTCGCACGAGGAAGCCGCCACGCTTCGCGAGATGCTCGATTGCTTCATGCGCGAGCGCGGCTTCGGCATCGAGGAACTCACGAGCCTGTTCAGAATCGGCATGCGCGACGTTGCCGCCTGGTACGGGACGGCCATTGCGCGCATGGGCGCGCGGGCGTCGCCGGAATCACCCGGCTGCACGGTCGTGAGCGCAATCTCGCGCAATCGCGGCGCCGCGACCGGCGCGCGCACGTAGGCAATCGACAGCGCAAGGCGGTCGACGTCCCCCTATCGAGGGCAGGCGCCGGCCGATGGCGCAAACGGCCGCGCCAGTTCGTTCTGCGTTCGGGCAACCACCGAACGGTCAGCAGCGCGGAATGCCCGCGCGGCCCGCTATCGAGGAACCTGAAGGATGGCGCTTCCACTGCACACGAAGGTCCTGCTCGGCTTCGGCCTCGGAACCGCAGCGGGGATTGCGGCATACGCCTGGGCGCGCTTCGGCGGCGAACTGTCTGGCATAAATATCATTGTGGATTATGTCGCAAGGCCGGCGGGTGCGCTGTTCCTCAACCTGCTGTTCATGCTGGTACTGCCGCTGATGTTCAGCGCACTGATACTGGGCGTCGCCGAACTCGGCGACATCGCGACCTTGGGCCGGGTCGGCTCGCGTACGCTCGCCTACACCGCCGTAGTGACCGCGATCGCGGTCGGCCTGGGACTGCTTCTGGTCAATCTCATCCAGCCGGGCGTCGCCTTCGATCCGGCTCTGCGCGAGTCGGTGATGGCCGGATCGAGCGTCCGCTCGCATGAAATCGCCGCCGCGCATCCCGCGCTGTCCGGTGTCGACATGCTGCTCGGCATCGTGCCGCGGAACGTCCTGAGGGCCGCGGTCGAAGACCAGTTCCTTTCGGTCATGCTCTTCGCGCTGCTGCTCGGCGTCGCGCTGGTGCTGACGCCGTCGCCGGCAACCACTGCCTTCAAGGCGACGATCCAGGGGCTGAACGAACTGGTCATGAAGCTGATCGGGCTGGTCGTCCGGCTGACGCCGTACGCCGTGGCCTGCCTGATGTTCGCCCTGAGCGCGCGCTTCGGCTGGGACCTGCTGTTCACGCTCGGAACCTTCGTCTTCACCGTGTTGCTGGCGATCGGCCTGCACATGTTCGTCGTACTGCCGTTGTGGGTGCAGTTCAAGGGCGGGATGTCGCCGGCGTTCTTCTTCCGCGGCAGCCAGGAAGCGATCCTGACGGCGTTCTCGACGGCGTCCAGCGCCGGCACGCTGCCGACGACGCTCAGGGTTGCCGAACAGAACCTGCGACTGCCGCCGCGCGTCGCGCGGTTCGTGCTGACGATCGGCGCGAGTGCAAATCATCACGGCACGGCTCTGTTCGAGGGGCTCACGACGCTGTTCCTCGCCCAATGCTTCGGCGTGACACTCGACCTCGTCCAGCA
>DASRTK010000202.1:0-6119 GCA_035655975.1 Rudaea sp. | reverse complement strand
TCGGATCCAGCGGCGACAGGCGATTCTCGTTGATCAGCATCGTCTGGTGTGCCAACCACTGCGACCACGCGGTCTTGCTGATGTGCTCGTAGATGCGCTTGCCGAGTTCGCCGGGATAGGGCGCGAAGTTCAGGCCTTCGGCTTCCTGCTTCAGTTTGACGCAGAACACAGTGCGGGACATTGGGTGCTCCATCGAAATGCGACTATCAACAGTTGCCGTCAGTCCCGCGCAAGCCGGGATCATTCTGCAACATGAAGATGGATTCCCGCTTGCCCGGGAATGACGAAACCTGATTTTATCCAGACGCTAAACGGGATCAGTCAGGGAGGCTATCAGCTTGCGCACCGGCGCGGGTAATCCCAGAGCTGCGGCTTGCTCCGGATGCACCCAGCGGCGACCGGGATTGTCGGCAATTTGCCGGCCGGTTGCGATTTGCAGCGAGAGCGGCGTAACTTCCAGGCGATAGTGGCTGAAGCCATGCACGAATGGTGGCAGCGCGGCGAATGTCGACGTGCCGTGGACCCGGCCACCGTAGCGAGCGGCATCACGCTTTGCGGTCGCCTGATCGTTTGCCTCGGGCAGACTCCACAATCCCGCCCAGACGCCGGTCGGCGGGCGGCGCTCGATCAGCAGGCGGCCTTGCGCGTCGCGCAGCACGAGCATGATCGTGCTGCGCGTGGGGATCTTGCGGGCAGGCTTGCGCTCGGGGAGTTTTGCCGTCAGGCCGCGCGCGAGGGCAACGCAGTCGTCGGCGAGCGGGCAATCCGCGCAGCGCGGGCGCGCGCGCACGCAAACGGTTGCGCCGAGATCCATGATCGCCTGCGTATAGTCGACGATCCTGCGCCGCGGCGTTTGTCTTTCTGCAATTATCCACAATGTGCTGTTTACCGCGGTTGTGCCCGGCCAGCCCTCGATGCCGCGCCAGCGCGCAAGCACGCGTTTGACGTTGCCGTCGAGGATCGGGAAACGCAGTCCGTGCGCCTGCGCCAGGATTGCGCCGGCAGTCGAACGGCCGATGCCGGGCAGGGCGGACAGCGCGTCGAAGTCGCGTGGCAGATCGCCGCCGTGCTGGGCGACGCACAGCTGTGCCGCGCGCTGCAGGTTGCGCGCGCGGCTGTAGTAGCCCAGGCCCGACCACAGTGCGAATACGTCGTCGAGCGGCGCTGCGGCGAGCGTTGCGAGGTCTGGGAACTTTTCCACAAAGCGCAAAAAGTACGGAATGACCGTTGCGACCTGGGTCTGTTGCAGCATGACCTCGGACAGCCACACGCGATACGCGCTGCGCGGATGCTGCCACGGCAGGTTGCTGCGGCCGTGCTTGGCATACCAGCGCAGCAGGCGTGGTGCGATCGCTGATGGGGCGGCAGTCGAAGAAGCCCTCTCCCCTGTCGCTTGCGACGGGGGAGAGGGTTGGGTGAGGGGGAGACGTTTCGCGCTGCTGCGACGTTTTGGCTTTTCGGCGCGCTGCTCCTTCGCGTTCCTCGGACGTTGCGACTGGCTGACGCGCTGCCCCCTCACCCCAGCCCTCTCCCCCGACGTGGTCGGGGGAGAGGGAGTGTCTATGTCGAGCGATTTGTTGCGCGGCCCCCTCATCCCAGCCCTTTCTCCCGACATGGGGGGGAGGGAGTATCAGCGTCGAGCGATGTTGGAGTGCGGGGTTCAGGCATTGCCGAGGTCTGTCGGCAGCAGTGCATCGACGAACGCGGCCGGGTTGAATATGCGCAGGTCTTCGGCGGTCTCGCCGAGTCCGACGTAGCGGATCGGCAGGCCGAATTCCTTGGCCAAGGCGAATACGACGCCGCCCTTCGCCGTGCCGTCGAGCTTGGTCACGACGAGCCCGGTCACGCCGATCGCAGCGCGGAACTGGCGCGTCTGGTTGATCGCGTTCTGGCCGGTCGTGCCGTCGATCACGAGCAACACTTCGTGCGGCGAGTTCACATCGAGCTTGGTAAGCACGCGGCGGATCTTGGTCAGTTCGTCCATCAATCCGGTCTGCGTGTGCAGCCGACCGGCGGTGTCGGCGATCAGGACGTCGATGGAGCGCGATTGCGCCGACTGCAGCGCGTCGAATATCACGCTCGCCGAATCCGCGCCCGGACCCTGCGCGATCACCGGGACGTCGTTGCGTTCGCCCCAGGTCTTGAGCTGCTCGACGGCGGCCGCGCGGAACGTATCGCCGGCCGCGAGCAGCACGCTGCGACCTTGCGTCTGCAGGCGGCGCGCGATTTTGCCGATCGTCGTGGTCTTGCCGACGCCGTTCACGCCAACCATCAGGATCACATACGGCCGCGCATCAGGATCGACGCGGATCGGCTCGGCTACCGGCGCGAGCAGTGCGACGAGATCGCCGCGCAGCGCATCGAGCAGCGCATTGGCATTGGCAAACTCGCGTCTTGCCATGCGCTTGCGCAGGTCTTCGACCAGCGCAGTACTTGCGGCGATGCCGACATCGGCGCTGATCAGGGCGGTCTCGAGTTCATCGAGCAGCGTCTCGTCGAGTATCGGGTTGCGCCCGAACAAAGTGCGGATATCGCGATTGAGCACGCTTCCGGCGAGGCGGTCGCGCCAGCTGCTTTTCTCGGCAGGGCCGAGGCCTGAGGGCTGAGGGCTGGACTCTACGGCCACCGGGTCGGTTTGCGGCATCACCTCTTCGGCCAGTGGCTCCTGCGCCTCTTCGGCCGGCTTCTTTTTCCAGAACTTGAGCATTGCACATCGAGTTGAACGACAATACGCGCATGCTATCACCGGTGCCGTCAAACATCCGTTTCCATGCCCCGCGCCGCGCCTAGGCCCGCGTTCGGATCTGTGCGCATCATCGGCGGCAGCCTGCGCCGGTCGCGGCTCGAAGTGCCGGACGCGCCGGGCCTGCGGCCGACGCCCGATCGCGTGCGCGAAACGCTGTTCAACTGGCTCGCGCCGATCATCGAAGGGGCGCGCTGCCTCGATTTGTTCGCCGGCACCGGCGCGCTCGGCATCGAGGCGCTTTCGCGCGGCGCGGGCTGGGTCGATTTCATCGAGCGTGATCCGAGACTCGCGCAGGCAATGCGGCAGAATCTGGAGAGGCTGCGGCAGACCGATGCGGCCGTCCGTTGCGCCGACGCGCTGCAAGCGCTCGGCGAGCCGCCCGCGGATGCCTACGATGTCGTCTTTGTCGACCCGCCGTTTACCGAATCGCTGTGGCAGGCGGTTGTCATCGCCCTGGAGGGTAACGGTTGGTTGCGCGCCGGCGCCTTGATCTACCTGGAGATGCCGGCGTCCACCCAAGTTGACGCGCCAGAGACCTGGGGCCCGCACCGCGAATCCGTCGCCGGTGCCGTGCGCTATGCGCTCTACCGTCGCCTTGGCGCATCCGCTAAGCTGTAGCGCAACAGCTTAGGTTGCCCAGACCGCCGATGCCAAGCCAGCCAATCAGTCCGGCCCGATCGCGGATCGCGGTTTACCCGGGCAGTTTCGACCCGATCACGAACGGGCACATTGACTTGGTCAGCCGTGCCGCGCCGCTGTTCGACCGCGTTGTCGTCGGCATTGCCGAGAGCGCGACCAAGAACCCGAGTTTCTCGCTCGATGACCGCATATCGCTGGCGCGTCTGGCTTTGGCCGGCATGACGAACGTCGAGGTACGAGGGTTTACGGGGCTGCTCGCCGGATTCGTCAGGGAAACCGGTGCCGGTGTCATCCTGCGCGGCCTGCGCGCCGTGTCCGACTTCGAGTACGAATTCCAGCTGGCTAGCATGAATCGGCATCTGATTCCCCAGGCCGAGACCCTGTTTCTGACGCCTGCGGAGCAGTACAGTTTCATTTCCTCGTCGCTGGTGCGCGAAATCGCGCGCCTGGGCGGCGACGTGTCCGGATTCGTCCATCCGGCCGTGCAACAGGCGCTGCGACAGCGCTGGCGTGATTCCCGATTCGACCAAGAGGTGAAAACATGAACAAGTATATTCGTACACTCGCATTTGCCGCGTGTGCCACGCTGCTCCTGGGCGGCTGCGGCCAGAGCGACGAGGAGAAGGCGAAAGCCGCCGCCGCCGCCGCTGAGGCCGAAGCCGCCAAGCCGGTACCGGTGCCGGCCGCCGGGGCCGACAAGACGGCCTGGCAGAAGTACCTGAGCAAGACCGTCATGCAGAACATGAAAGGCGTGAAGACGAACCGCCCGTTCATGTACTTCGTTCCGGCCGGCGACGGCGCCGATCAGGACAGCGCGCGCAAGGACCAGCTCGACAATGTTTCGCTCACGGTGCAGCGCGGCGTGCTGCCGGGCAACATGATGGCGTTCGGCGGCCCGGACTCCAAGCGCACGGCCGACATGATCGTCGAGTCGTCCAAGGCCGCGCAGGATGGCGCGCTCAAGGGCGTCGTCGTGCTGTTCATCGGCGCACAGGCGGACAGCGACCGGGTCAAGGATGCACTCGCCAAAAGCTCCGCGGAGTATCGCTTCGTCGAGATGAAGTGATTCGATGGGTAAGGTGGGCCTTGGCCCACCGCTCTCGTTTTTGCCCCAGAGGAAAAATGGTGGGCCAAGGCCCACCCTACGTCGGCCTTCTCGCGCCAGCGGGGGAAGGAGAGCAGAGATCCGCGCCCAACGTTGGCAACGCAGCGTACTCGCTGGTGCCGCGTTCATCTCGCAGATTGGATGGGCCGGGCAACATCCGCGCCTGCCGCCGAGTGCGGCATGACGATATTGCGATTGCTTGTGGCGCACTCCTTGGACATTCGACGTTTACATGAATAGACAGCGGTTGCCGCACAGACGCGGCACAATGCGGTCATGGCACTGACGATCACGCAAGCCTGCGTCAACTGCGATGTGTGCGAACCGGTATGCCCGAACCGGGCGATTTCGCTGGGCGCGAGCATCTACGAGATCGCGCCGTCGCTTTGCACCGAGTGTGTCGGGCACTTCGACACGCCGCAGTGCGTCGAGGTCTGTCCGGTCGAGTGCATTTTCGTCGATCCGGATCACACCGAGACGCGCGAACAATTGCTGGCCAAATACGAAGAATTGACTGGAGAGGCGAAGAAGTGAGCAAGCGCACATTGGAACAGGCAGTCACGCGCATATTCATGGTGTTGCTGTTGTGGGCGGCTCCGGCGCTTGCCCCGGCGGACGAGTCGACGCCGAAAACCGGCAAGGCGGCGATCGCTAGCGCGCACAAGCTGGCGACGGAAGCCGGTTTCGAAGTGATCGCGCAGGGCGGCAACGCGTTCGACGCAGCGATCGCGGTCGCGGCGGCGCTGTCGGTCGTCGAGCCGCACAGTTCGGGCATCGGCGGCGGCGGCTTCTTTCTGCTGCACCGCGCGAGCGACGGCAAGGACACGATGATCGACGCGCGCGAAACCGCGCCGGCTGCGGTCGATGCGAAAAAATATCTCGATGCGCAGGGCAAGCTCGACGCAGACAAGGCGCGCAACGGCCCTCTGGCGGCAGCGATTCCGGGTGAGCCGGCCGGTCTGGTCTGGCTCGCACAGCACTACGGCAAGTTGCCTTTGGCAAAGTCGTTCGCGCCGGCGATCCGCATCGCACGTGAAGGATTCCAGCCGGACGATCGCTTCCTGGAAGGAATCTCCTCGCGCATCGATGTGATCAAGCGCTATCCCGGATCGGCCGCGTTGTACCTGGACAACGGCGCCGCACCGAAGGCCGGCTGGGTATTCAAGAACCCCGACATCGCCGCGACGTTCGAACTGATCGCGTCCAAGGGCAACGAGGGTTTCTATCACGGCGAATTCGCCAAGCGCCTCGTCGACGGCATCAATGCGGCCGGCGGCAACTGGTCGCTCAAGGATCTGGCCGACTATCAGGTCAAGGAACGCACTCCGTTGACGATCGACTACCGCGGCTGGCGCATCGTCACGGCGCCGCCGCCCTCGTCGGGCGGCATCGCCCTGGCCGAAATGCTGAACATCCTCGGCGGCTACGATCTGGCCAAACTCGACCGCGTGCATCGACTGCACCTGATCATCGAGTCGATGCGCCGCGCCTACCGCGATCGCGCCACGTATCTGGGCGATCCCGACTACGTGAAGATGCCGGTCACCGAATTGACCAGCCCGCTTTATGCGGCCGGGCTGCGCGCCTCGATCCATCCGGAAAAGGCGACGCCGAGCGACCTGTTGCCCG
>DASRTK010000201.1:0-2742 GCA_035655975.1 Rudaea sp. | reverse complement strand
CATTTACGCGCACATCGTCGATCTCAACCGCAGCACGATCAGCGGCAACACCGCGTCGTCCGCGGCAGCCTCGGCGGGCGGCGGCATGTTGGCTGCTACCGTGTACGCCGACTACTCGACAATCTCCGGAAACCAGGCGAGGTCGGGTGCTGGTATCTATGCGCGGCGCGCCTATCTCAGCGACAGCACGGTCTCAGGGAACCATACGCCGTCCGATGGCCTGATCGGCGGCGTGTACGCCAGACAGGTGATGGACGTCTCGAGTTGCACGATTGCGGGCAACACCAGTGGCGGCACGCTTGCGGCCGGGCTGTTCTCGGGGTACTCATCGCCCCATCTGCAAAATACGATCGTCGCCAACAATACGGCCGATGGGATCGAGTTCGATGCGGGAACCGCCAATGGCCTGCCCATCCTCGGCTCGAACAACCTCATCATGGTTGCGAAAGCGACAACGTCAGTACCCGGAGATACGATTTCCGCCGATCCGCTGCTCGGACCGCTGGGCGACAATGGCGGCGCGACCCGCACGCAGGCGCTGCTGCCCGGAAGCCCCGCCATCGACAAGGGCAAGACCGTGGTCGGAGTCCCCTTCGACCAGCGTGGGTTCGCTCGCGTGGTCGGAGCCAAGCCCGATATCGGCGCAGTCGAGTTCGATCCGGACCGCGTCTTCGCCAATGGTTTCAATCTGTAGCCAGTCGCCTGAGCCTTGCGCGTGAGAAGCGAATTGGCTTCCGCCGGACTTGGCTATAGCGACCCAACGCTGACGAGAAATGCAATTCTTCAGTCACTCGCGCCGCCGGCGCAAGTCACTGGAAGTCTACTTGAGCGGCCCATTGTAAGCGCGCTCGACTTTGGCCACGCGCACTTCGAAGTGCTCGTACCACTCGCGCTTGCCGCGCTCGCGCGTCGCGGCGTGTTCGGCGTGGTTGCGCCAGAGCCGGATGTTTTCCTCGCTGTCGAAGTAGGCGACGGTGATGCCGAAGCCTTCCGCATCACGCGTCGACTCCGCGCCGAGAAACCCAGGCTGCTGCTGGACGAGTCCGAACATGCGCGTCGCAGCCTCCTCGTAGTCGGCCTCGCCATGGGCGGTGCGCTTCGAGGAAAAGATCACGGCGTAGTACGGCGGTTTGGGCGTTCCGGCGAATCTGCTCGTGCTCATTCGGTTGCCTTCTTCAGTCGCCGCGTCGTCGCGATGAACTGATCCAGTTTCGCACGCGCCGCGCCGCTTTCCAGTACCACTTTTGCGCGCGCGACCCCGTCCGCTATCGATGCGGCGACATCGGCGGCATACAGAGCCGCGCCGGCATTCAGCGCGACGATGTCGCGCGCCGGACCGGGAACGTTCGACAACGCTTCGAGCACGAGCGTCTTCGACTGTGCCGGGTCTTCGACGCGCAGCGCCGCGCTGTCGGCACGAGCGAGACCGAACTGCTCCGGCTCGACTTCGTACTCGGTCACCCGGCCGTTGCGCAGTTCGCCGATCAAGGTCGCGCCGGCGAGCGAGATTTCGTCGAGCCCTTCCCTGCCCCAGACCACGAGCGCGTTACCGGCGCCCAATCGCTGCAGGACACGCACTTGTATACCGACGAGGTCGGGATGGAACACGCCCATCAGGATGTTCGGCGCGCCGGCCGGGTTGGTTAGGGGGCCCAGGATGTTGAACAGCGTGCGCACGCCCATTTCCTTGCGCACCGGTGCGACGACTTTCATTGCCGGATGGTGGTTCGGCGCGAACATGAAGCCGATGCCGACCTCGTCGAGGCACCGAGCGACGCGGTCGGGCGAAAGGTCGATTGCCGCGCCGAACGCCTCGAGCACATCGGCGCTGCCGGACTTCGACGACACGCTGCGGTTGCCGTGCTTGGCGACGCGCGCGCCGGCCGCGGCGGCGACGAACATCGAGGCGGTCGAGATGTTGAACGTGCCAGCGCTGTCGCCGCCTGTGCCGACGATGTCGACGAGATGCTTGTCAGCCGCGGCGCTTCCGGAGAGGCCCGCCACGGGATACGGCACACGCGCAACCATTTCGCGCATCACCATTGCGGCCGCCGCGATCTCGCCGACCGTTTCTTTCTTCACGCGCAGGCCGGTCAAGATCGCCGCAACCATCGGCGCCGAGACTTCACCGCGCATGATCTGGCGCATCAGATCGATCATCTCGTCGTGAAAGATCTCGCGATGCACGATCACGCGCTGCAGGGCTTGTTGCGGGGTTATCGGCACTCGCTTCCTCCGATTTGGTACTTGGATGAGATCACAGGCCGGGGCGGTGGACTCGCTGCAGCGTCAATCATAGCGAAGTACGAAGGCCCTCTCCCCGACCTTGTTCGGTGGAGAGGGTTGGGTGAGGGCAGCGCCAAAGAACTGCTCGGCGTCGGCAAAGCGCGACGCGCCTCCCCCTCACCCCAGCCCTCTCCCCCAACGATGAAGCTGTTGGGGGAGAGGGAGCGAAGAAGGCTACGCCGCCATCCGCGCTTAGCAAAACGCTACGCCGCCTTTCGCGCTTCGCACGCCGCCTTGCGCACTTCGTGCAGGAAATTGCGCACATGACGTGACCGTGCTCTGTAGCGAGAGCCCTCTCCCCCGAACTTGTTCGGGGGAGAGGGTTGGGTGAGGGGGCAGCGCCAAAGAACTGCCCGGCGGCGGCGCAGTGCGACGCGCCTCCCCCTCACCCCAGCCCTCTCCCCCAACGATGAAGCTGTTGGGGGAGAGGGAGCGAAGAAGGCTACGCCGCCATCC
>DASRTK010000200.1:0-4306 GCA_035655975.1 Rudaea sp. | reverse complement strand
CCATGGCGCCCAGGTTCTGGATGGCATTGATCCGCTTGACGATGACCTTTTTGCGGCTCATGGCCAGCGCCCCCTTGGAGAGGCAGACCGTCACGATCATCGGCAGCATCTCGGGCGTCAGGCCGACAGCCACGGCGACGGCGAACATGAACGCCTCGAACCACTGCCCTTTCGTCAGCCCGTTGACAAGGAATACGAGCGGCACCATGACCGCCATGAAGCGCAGCATCAGCCAGGCGAAACGCGAAACACCGCGATCGAAGCTGGTCTGCACGCGCTGACCGACCAGCGAGCCGGCTAGTGCGCCGAAATAAGTGCCTGCACCGGTCGCGGCAATAACCGCGGTAGCGGTTCCGCTGACGACGTTCGAGCCCATGAAGCACAGGTTGCGCGCGTCGAGCGCCGTCTTGGCTTCGGCGTCCGCGCCGGTGAACTTTTCCACCGGCATCGATTCGCCGGTCAGGGTCGACTGGTTGACGAACAGGTCCTTTGCGCTGAGCAGGCGCAGGTCGGCCGGCACCATGTCGCCCGCCGACAGATAGACGATGTCGCCCGGCACGAGCGCATCGATCTCGATCTCGAGCTTCTTCACGATGCGTACGAGCGGGATGTCGTCGTCGTCGCTGTCGTCGCCATCGTCGGTTTGGCCGCGCGCCTCCTCGGCTTCACGGCGCACGGTGGCCGTGTTGCTGACCATGCGCCGCAGCTGCTCGACCGCGCGGCTCGAACGCGCTTCCTGGAAGTGCGCGACGAACACGGCCATGACGACCATCGCGAACATGATCACTGCCGCAATCTTGTCGCTGGCCTCTTCGCCGCTGACCCAAGTGATCACGGCCAGCACGGTCAACAGGATGTTGATCGGGTTCGTGATGAAGCGCTCGAGCAGCTGCAGGACGACCGGCTTGGCCTTTTCCTGGGCGATGACGTTCGCGCCGAAGCGTTCGAGGCGCTCCTCGACCTGCTCCGGGTTCAGGCCATCGGCACTTGCATCCAGGCGCACGAGCACCTCAGGCGCATCGGCATGTGCCAGTGCCACGAGTTCGGCCGCCGCGCGCGCTGCGGCTTCATTGCGCGCACGGTCGCGCCCGGCGCCACCGCCGATCAGCATGGTGAGGTTGAACAAATCCAGCATCGCTTACTCCGAATTCAATCGGGCAGCCTGCCAAGCCTGGATTACAGAGATGAGACGCGGGTTCTCGCCGATGGGCGAATTGCCGGCGCTACTTCCGCCTACACGGAAGTGGCCGCTGGAACGGACTTCCGTGGAATCAAGCCTGGAAAGCTGCAGTCTTGTTGTTTCTACTGCAAGGGTCCACGGAGGACGGCCTCGTTCTGAAAGGTGCGCGCACGGTAGTCATACCCACTCATGTTGTCAATCTATTTCCGGCAGCAAGTTTGCTGGCAGTCAGGAAAGTCACGACTACCGGTCGAAATCACCCTTGAAGACGTAATCGTCCGCCGAGATGTAGACCACGCCGGTCCAGTTATCGGGCTCGAAGATATTTCCATTCGGCGCACCCGCTATCCACGTGGCCCGATCGGCGCCGAGCGAGGCGCCCATGCTCGATGAAGCATCGAGATCATCCGAATGGTAACTGTTGGAAACGGTCCAGCCGCCGGCGGTTCTCGAATAGCTGTATACCGCACCGCCGCCCGCGGCGGTGGGCGCGCCGACCCAGAGCAAGTCGCCCGACAGCGCAACACTGGAACCGAACAACGAAGTCGGCCCATCGACGGGTTCCTCCAGCACGGCATTGAGACTCCAGATGGAGTCGTTCTCGTGATAGACCCAGACCTGCCCGTGCTGATCGGCGGCGCCAATCGGAGCTCCGAACACCGCATCGGTGTCGCCCAGATCCAGCGCCACGCCGAAACGCCGCGCGACGCTGGGGTCTGTCGGAACGAAAACAGCCTTGAGTACGGACTGATATCCAGGGATTCCCATCGCGTACAGGTAACCCGCACCGGAAGGTACCTGCACGGATCCGTCGCCTGGCGCGCCGATCAACATGTATCCCTTGTGGCTCGCCAGCGATGTCCCGAACTTCCCCGGGGTAAGCTTGTCGGGATCGCACAAGTAGAAATTGAATGCGCTGGCCGGGAAGACAAACCCGCCGACGGCACCCGTGTAGCAGGAGCCGGCGGGCGAGCCGCCGACGAAATTTGCGATGACCACGTAAGGCGCGATCGATGCACCGAAACGGGCGCTCTGATCGCCGAGAAACGGACCCCAGGCCACTCCGAACTCGAGCTGATCCGGGGTGTTCATGTACTCGTAGATCCGCCCGCCGGTGCCTTCGCCCGGCGCGCCTATACCGAGGCGAAAGCCGTCGAATGCGAGCGATGCGCCAAATTCGCCGTATAAGACCGGGTTCGGAGACTGAATGCGCTGGTCGATTACCCATCCAGACCCTTGCCGGTGCGCGCGATACACAGCTCCCGCACTGAATTGGGTCGGCGATGATTCGCAAGGGTCGCCCACGTAAGCGAAATCGCCCGAGATCGCCACTGCCTTGCCAAAACAGCCGGCGACCGGTCCGCTCTGGTCATCGGGCTTGACCACTCGCACCGGCAACTGGCCGGCAGAGGTCGCGGATGCGACCAATAGCGCGGCGACCGATACCATCCAGCAATACTGAAACCGACGATCCCGAAACAATTCCTGCCTGGCCTTCATCGATTGGAGCCGCATTCGCTCGCATCCCTTCAAACGTCATGTCGACGAATCTTAATGCATTGAGCTTGTCTGATGTCGCCGAAGCACCGACAATCGAGCCTGACCTCCGGGGAGAACGTCATGAAAGCGTCCGAGCTGTTCGTGAAAGCATTGGAAGCCGAGGGCGTCGAGTACGTCTTCGGCATCCCCGGCGAGGAAAACCTCGACCTGCTCGAATCGCTGCGCACCTCGTCGATCAAGCTGATCCTCACTCGCCACGAGCAGGCGGCCGGCTTCATGGCGGCCACTTATGGCCGGCTGACCGGCAAGGTCGGCGTCTGCCTGGCTACGCTCGGGCCCGGCGCGACGAACTTCGTCACCGCCGCCGCCTATGCCCAGCTCGGCGGCATGCCGATGCTGATGATCACCGGGCAGAAACCGGTCAAGGCGTCCAAGCAGGGACATTTCCAGATCGTCGACATCGTCGACATGATGAAGCCGCTGACGAAGTACACGCGCCAGATCGTCTCGGCCGACAACATTCCGGCGCGCGTGCGAGAATCGTTCCGCCGCGCCGTCGAAGAGCGCCCCGGTGCGGTCCACCTGGAACTGCCAGAGGACATCGCCCGCGACGAGACCGACGTCATCCTGATTCCGGAAAGCTACCACCGCCGCCCGATCGCCGACGAAAAGGCGATCAAGCACGCGACCGACGCGATCTTGGCGGCCAAGCGCCCGATCCTCATGCTCGGCGCAGCATCGAATCGCAAGACCAGCAGCCGCATGCTGCGCGAATTCATCGACAAGACCGGCATTCCGTTCTTCACGACGCAGATGGGCAAGGGTGTCGTCGACGAGTCGCATCCGCTCTGGCTCGGCAATGCCGCGCTGTCCGACGGCGACTTCGTGCATCGCGCGATCGAGCACGCCGACTGCATCATCAACGTCGGCCACGACGTCATCGAAAAGCCGCCGTTCTTCATGCGCCGCGGCCTGCGCACGGTCATCCACGTCAACTATCTTTCGGCCGAAGTCGACACCGTCTACTTTCCACAGGTCGAAGTCGTCGGCGACATCGGCAACACGATCTGGCGGCTGAAGGAAGCCGTCGGCAAACAGCCTCATTGGGACTTCGGTTATTTCGACAACGTGCGCAAGCATCATGACGCGCACCTGGCCGAAGGCAAGGACGACGCGCGCTGGCCAATCTATCCGCAGCGCCTGGTCGCCGACGTGCGCAAGGTCATGCCCGACGACGGCATCCTGTGCCTCGACAACGGCATGTACAAGATCTGGTTCGCGCGCTACTACCGTTGCCGCCAGCCGAACACGCTGCTGCTCGACAACGCGCTGGCGACGATGGGCGCGGGCTTGCCCTCGGCGATCGGCGCGCAAATCGTTCATCCGGGCCGCAAGGTCGTTGCCGTCGCCGGCGACGGCGGTTTCATGATGAATTCCCAGGAAATCGAGACGGCCGTGCGTCTGAAGTTGAATCTGACCGTGCTGCTGTTGCGCGACAACGCCTACGGCATGATCAAGTGGAAGCAGGCGCACATGCACTTCGCCAACTTCGGCATGGACATGGGCAACCCCGACTTCGTCGCCTACGCGCAAAGTTATGGCGCGCACGGGCATCGCCCCGCATCC
>DASRTK010000199.1:0-7874 GCA_035655975.1 Rudaea sp. | reverse complement strand
CCGGCGTGGCCATCGACGCGCTCGAGCCAGGCCGGACGATTGCCGGTCGCAGCATCGAGCTCGTGTGCCGTAGGAAAACGGCCGAGTTTCCAGATCGCCTGGTTCCAGCCGCGCCCGCGAATCCACGCGGCCTTGGCATGTTGTGCCGAATAGGCTTCTGCCGCAGCCAGCGCATCGCCGAGCGACTTCGTCGTGGTCAGGTCCAGCTGCGTGCTGAGGAAACCGAGCCCCATGACATGACCGTGCGCATCGATCAACCCCGGCAGCAGCGTGCGCCCTGCGCCGTCGATACTGCGCGCCGACGCATCGCGGGCGGCCAGTTCGTCGGCAGTGCCGGTTGCCACGATCCTGCCGTCGCTCGCCAGCAAGGCCTGGAAGCGCTGCAGCTTGCCGCCTGCGTCGAGCGTGTAGCCGTTGACGTTGCGCACCAGCAAGCTGGCGCCGCGCGCAGTCGACGGCACAAAAACGCAGTACAGCACCGCCACGATCGCAAGCACCGCTGACTGCCGGGATCGGTTCGCGTGCATTTCTTTCCTCTCCTCCTGCCCGCGGAAATTGTTACACACCGCGCTGCGCACCCGCTACCAGGCGTCCCGGCGCGCCCAGGCGAAAATCGCGCGACCCCGATGCAAGAACTCGCGCGTGGCGCCGGTCCGATAAGCCATCATGAGGATGCAACGCGCACATCTTTCCGGGTCGGGCGCGACCGCCGGACAGCTACCCGCCGTGCGCAGGCTAGCCGCAACCATCATTTGCCTCACGCTCGCCGGCTGTGCGCATCGCGGGCCGACGAAGCCGGCATCCGAAACCGCAGTCGCCTACACGACCGTGGATGCGCCGGGCACAGCGCGTTACGAACTGCGCGACGATGAAAATTCGAACACGCCCGTGCAAATTCAGGCCGCAGCGCCGACGTACCCCGCCGCATTGATCGGACGCCACATCGCTCACGTCGACGTGCGTGCGAAGGTGGTCGTCGACGCACAGGGTGCAGTCAGCGACGTGCACGTCGATCACGCCGCGAACGCCGAGGCCTATCCCGAAGAGTTCGACGCCGCCGTGCTCGCGGCCACCGCGAGCTGGCGCTACGTGCCGTTGCGCTTTCAACGCTGGGAGGAGGTTCTCGACGCGGAAGGCAACGTGACCGACTCGCGCCTGGTCGAAGACGAAGCCAGGCCTTTCAGCCTCGACTACGAATTCAGCTTCGACGTGCGCGATGGCAAGCCGATTGTCACCGGCACGAGCCGGGCGTGGCGATGATCGAGTGCCGACTCCCCATTCCTTGATTCTGGCGGGCCGCCGTGCCGGCGCGTTCGCTTCCGCGGCACGCTCTCGTTCGGCGTCGACAACGAACCGGGCCTAGACCCGACCAGTTCGGCCGAAACGGCGCGCGGCCAGCGCGCAGACGCAGAATCGCCCGCAAAAACGCTCGAATGCGACCCGCGCAGTGCGCTATCGTTAGCGCATGAGCCAATCTCCGTTGCACGTCATCATCCTCGCCGCCGGCGAGGGCAAGCGCATGAAGTCGGCACAGGCGAAGGTGCTGCTGCCGCTGGCCGGCCGGCCGTTGCTGGCGCACGTGCTGGAAAGCGCGCGGCAACTGCTGCCGCAGCAAATCCACGTCGTGTATGGCCACCGCGGCGACCAGGTACGTGCCGCGTTCGCCGGCCAGGGCGACCTCGACTGGATCCATCAGGCCGAACAGCACGGCACCGGCCATGCCGTGCGGCTGGCCATGTCCAACGTCCCCGACGGCGCGCGCGTGCTCGTGCTGCTTGGCGACGTGCCGCTGATCCGTGCCGAAACCGTCAGGCCGCTGGTCGAAGCGACGGCGCCGCTCGCCGTGCTCGCCGCCGACCTCGCTGACCCTCACGGCTACGGCCGCGTGCTGCGCGACGGCAATGGCCGCGTTCGCGCAATTGTCGAAGAAAAGGACTGCGATCCGGCCCAGCGCGCGATCGCCACGGTCAATACCGGCATCGTCGCCGCGGATGCTGCGCGCCTGCGCGGCTGGCTGGCTGAGCTGCGCAACGACAATGCCCAGCGCGAATACCTGCTCACCGACGTGTTTGCGAACGCCGCCGCCGAAGGTTCGCCGGCAGCGGCGATCGCCTGCGCCGACGCGAACGAAGCATTTGGAGCGAATGATGCGTGGCAGCTCGCACAACTCGAGCGGCACTATCAGCAGCGCCAGGCTCGAGCGCTGTGCGCGCAAGGCGTGCGCCTGGCCGATCCTGCGCGTTTCGACCTGCGCGGCGAATTGCACTGCGGCAGCGATGTCGAAATCGATGTGGACGCCGTGTTCGAGGGCAACGTGCAGCTTGGCGACAGCGTGCGCATTGGCCCGTTCTGCCGCATCCGCGATTCGCAACTTGCCGCCGGCAGCGAAGTGCGCGCGCATTGCGATCTCGACGGCGTCGTCACGCACGGGCCCAGCATCATCGGTCCGTACGCGCGTCTGCGGCCCGGCACGGAACTGGCCGCGGGTGCGCACGTCGGCAACTTCGTCGAGGTCAAGAACGCCACGATCGGCGCCAATTCCAAAGCCAACCACCTGACGTACCTCGGCGATGCCAGTATCGGCGCAGGCGTCAACATCGGCGCCGGCACGATCACCTGCAACTACGATGGCGTGAACAAGCACCGCACGACGATCGAGGACGGCGTATTCGTCGGATCGAACACGGCGCTGGTCGCGCCCGTGACAGTCGGCAAGGACGCGACGATCGGCGCCGGCTCGACGATCAACAAGAATGCACCGGCCGGCGAACTGACCGTCGCCCGCGCCACGCAGGCAACGATCTTTGGCTGGAAGCGGCCGAAGAAGGCCTGAGTATTTTTTGCGCCTGCAAGAGATAGCGGGCGTTTTTTGCCGCGGTGATCGGATGGAGGCACAGGAAGCACCATCCCCACCCAACCCTCCCCTTGAAGGGGAGGGCTTAAAGCCGCAGCCGACGCTTGCCTTCAGCGGCGCGGCAGGATGCCGAGCGCGGCTTCGATCTTCACCGGATCGTATACTTTTCCACCCTTGATCGTCGCGTCGATCTTGTTGATGTCGGCGATGTCGCGGGTCGGATCGCCGTCGATCAGGATCATGTCGGCGTATTTGCCGGCGGCAATCGCGCCACGATTGCTCTCCACACCCATGACCTGCGCCGATGTCCAGGTCGCGGTCCGCAGCACCTCGGCCGGCGCGATGCCGGCGCGCGCGTACATTTCGAGTTCGTGGTGCAACATGTAGCCCGCCAGCGCGTCGGTGCCTGGAATGATCGTGACGCCCGCGTCGTGCAGCGCCTTGAGCAGCTTGAGCATTGACGGAAACGCCGCGGCGTACGCGTCCTTCTTGTCCGGAGGCGCTTCGAGCGCGTCGCTGAGCAGCACGCGGCGCACCTGCGGCGGGAATCGCGGCGCAACCTTTTCCAGCCCCGGCGTCACGGCAGCCGGATCGCCGCTGAACAGCCCCTGGAAGATGCCGACGGTCGGATCGAGCACGGTGTAGTGCGCCTTGAGGAATGCGATGAACTCCTGCACCTGCGGCTTGTCCGGCGTGAACTCGCGCGCATGTTCGGCGACCTTGATGAAGCGGTCGCGGTTGCGCGTCTCCTTGACCGTGTCGAACAGAAAGTTAAGGACGATGAAGTTCAGGTGCTGGATCTCGTCGGCTCCGCCGTCGATGAACATGCGCGCCGACATGAACGCCGGGACATGGCCGCTGACACGCAGGCCGCGCGCGTGCGCATGCTCGGCGATGACCGGCATCAGTTCCGGCTTGATCGAAGAGTAGATCTTGATTTGCGCGTAGCCATGATCGGCGTACCAGTCGACGTCCTTGATCGCCTGCTCGGCCGTGTCGACGCGCATCTTGGTCGGCCCGGCCAGTTCGCCGGTGCCGTCGATGATGCCGGCCTTGATGACGCGCGGGCCGAGTTCGCTGCCGTTGTCGAAACGCTCGACGCGCTTGAGGAAGGCGTCGGTATCGTTCGCCATGTCGCGCGCGCTGGTCACGCCGTTGGCGAGGTCGAGCGCGCCGTCGTTGTCGCTGAAATGCTGGTGGTTGTCCCACAGGCCCGGCATCAGGAAGCGTCCGTGCGCATCGATGACCTCCGCGCCGGGCGGCAACTTCAGGTCGGCATCAGCGACGACGCGCGCGATGCGCTCGCCTTCGATCAACACGCTCATGCCAGGCGTCACGGACAGATTGCGCGGATCGAAAAGGCGCGCGTTGCGGATCGCCAGGGCGGCGCCGGGATCGTGCGTCAGTTCACGCGCGAGGCGCGCCGACCACGCGCTGTCGGTCGCATCCTGCGCCGCCTGCAGCTGCGCGATCGCGTCGTGATAACTGGCCGGGATTACGGTGAACCAGCCGGACACCTGTGCCGCGGTGTTGCCATCCTTGTCGAGCCATACCGATACCGGCGAAAAACTCAGTCCGATGACGCGATACTGCGTCAGCGTCTGCTTGCCCGAAGCGGTCGAAATCTCCACGTCGCCCGCCGCTTCTATGCGCGCTTCGCCGGCCGGCAGCAACGCGAGCTTGTGCTGCGGCGCCTTGAGCAGGGCGCGCGCGAGCACGCCGAACAATTCCGGCGGCGAGTTCAGCGGCACGTAGAACGCCGCGCCGCCCACCGCCTGTTCACCGTGCTCGGTGCGATTGCTCCAGCTCGCCTTGCCATCGGCGATGCTGAACTTCTCGCTGACCGCGGCCTTCATGTAGTCGTTGCCCGAACCGGAATATTCGGTCAGCACTCCGCTTGCATCGACCTTCCACGTGGCCGTGATGTTATCGCCGCGGCCGCGATCGTTGTAGGAGTACTCGGCCTTCATCGCGCCGCCGTCGAGCGTCGTGACGGTCTGCTTGCCCTGCACGTTGCCCTGCAGCAGGATTTCGTCCTCGCGCGGCGTTGCCGCCTGCGAGACGCAACTCAGGACGAGCGTCAGCCATAGCCACTTCACGTGCATGTTGTCTCTCCGGGACTCGTTCGTCGGAATTGCGCCTTGGTGCGCAGCTGCCGCGTTTCTAGCCTACCAGCCCGCAAAATGCCACAACGACGCCCGTTGGGCCGCAGGGAAAGGGGTAAAATGGCGCAATCGGACTTTCGGAACTTGCTCCATGTGTGGAATTGTCGGTGCGGCCGCGCGGCGCGACGTGGTTGGAACGCTGATCGCCGGGCTCAAGGCACTGGAATACCGCGGCTACGACTCGGCCGGCATCGCGCTGCTGACCGAGCGCGGCCTGGAACGCGTGCGCACGAAAGGCAAGGTTCGCGACCTCGAGGCGTTGCAGGCGTCCGGTCCGATCGCCGGATTTACCGGCATTGCGCACACGCGCTGGGCGACGCACGGCGCGCCGAACACGGTCAACGCCCATCCGATCATTTCGCGCGACAACGTCGCGGTCGTGCACAACGGCATTATCGAGAACCACGACGAGCTGCGCGCGGAGCTCCAGGCGCTCGGCTACGAATTCGTGACGCAGACCGACACCGAAGTGGTCGCCCACCTGGTCGACCATTACCAGAGCGCCGGCGCCGACCTGCTCGACGCCGTGCGCACGACGATCGCGCGTTTGCGCGGCGCCTATGCGATCGCGGTGCTGAGCAAGCGCGAACCCGGCCGGGTGATCGGCGCGCGCCGCGGCAGTCCGATGGTCGTCGGCCTGTCCGACGGCGAACAGTTCATCGCCTCGGACATCCACGCCCTGCTGCCGGTCACGCGCCGCTTCATCTATCTGGCCGAGGGCGATGTCGCCGACGCGCGCATCGACGGTGTACAAATATACGACGAGCACGGCAAGCCGGTGCAGCGACCTGTCAAGGAAGCGCACTTCGGCGCCGACGCGGTCGAGCGCGGCGAATACCGCCACTACATGCTCAAGGAAATCCACGAACAGCCGCAGGCGATCGCCGACACGCTCGAGGGACGCATCAGTGGCGGCCACATCCTGACCGAGATCTTCGGCGTCGGCGCGCGCGAGCTGCTGACGAAAACGCGCAACGTGCACCTGATCGCGTGCGGATCGAGCTATCACGCCGCGCTGGTCGCGCGCTACTGGATCGAGAGCCTCGCCGGCATTCCGTGCAACGTCGAGATCGCGTCGGAATACCGCTACCGCGATGCGGTCGTTCCGGCCGATACGTTGTTCGTGACCGTGTCGCAGTCCGGAGAAACGGCCGACTCGCTGGCGGCGCTGAAACTTGCCAAGTCGAAAGGCTACCTGTCGACGCTCGGCATCTGCAACGTGCCGGAATCGTCAATCGTGCGCGAGTCGGGGCTGACCCTGATGACGCGCGCCGGTCCGGAGATCGGCGTGGCTTCGACCAAGGCGTTCGTCACGCAGCTCACGGCGCTGGCCCTGCTGGCGCTCGAGCTCGCCCGCCACCATGGCCTCGACGCGAAACGCTACGAGGCGCTCGTGCGCCAGCTCGAAACGCTGCCCGGTGCCGTGCGCGATGCGCTCGCGCTCGATGCCGACATCAAGCAGCTCGCCGAGCGCTTCGGCGACAAGCACCACGCATTGTTCCTCGGCCGCGGCACGCAGTTTCCGATCGCGATGGAAGGTGCGCTGAAGCTCAAGGAAATTTCCTACATCCATGCCGAGGCGTACCCGGCCGGCGAGTTGAAGCACGGGCCGCTCGCTCTTGTCGACGAAAGCATGCCGGTCATCGCGGTCGCTCCGAACGATCACCTGCTCGAGAAGCTCAAGTCGAACCTCGAGGAAGTCCGCGCGCGTGGCGGCGAACTGTACGTGCTAGCCGATGCCGACGTTGCCCAGCACGTGCCGCTCGGCCGCGGCCACCTGGTCACCCTGCCCGCCTGCGGCGAGATGATCGCGCCGATCGTGTTCACGGTCCCGCTGCAGTTGCTGGCCTATCACGTCGCCGTGCTCAAGGGCACCGACGTCGACCAGCCGCGCAACCTGGCGAAAAGCGTGACCGTCGAATAGCGTCGGCGCTTCTTCGCTCGGGTATACAAAGCAGCGTTACAACCACTCCAGCAGGAACCATGCTTCGATCGACGATCCGGCCGCGAGCGTGGCGGGTTCGAGGTTGAACGCGTCCGGCGGGCCGCTCTGCGGCTCGATGCAGGTGGCGTGCGCAGGCTGATCGTAGACGACCCAGTGCGTGCAGTTCGACGTCAGCCGCAGTCGCTGTCCGCCGCGCTCGAGCAGTACCGGCTCGCTGTTGACGAAGCAGTTGTCCCACGGTCCCGGTGATGATTGCCGCAACGGGCGTACGGCGATGCCTTCGGCGTCGAGCGGATACATGGCGCTCGGTTTGAACTCGAGCCGGTCAGGCTTGCGGAACCACGGATGCCAGCCGACGACGGCCGGCATCGCGCGTTTGCCGGCCGTCACGGACAAGCGCAGACGCAAGGCGCTTTCACTCGCTTCGATACGCTGGCGCGCCGTGCCGCCGAACGGCCAGCGCTGGTCCTCGGGAAGTTGCAGCGACAGTTCGGCGTGAACGGAAGAACGCTCTTCCACGCGCCACGGCAACGCCAATCCGACGCCGTGAATCGCGTGTTCGCCGAGAGTCAGCGGAAGCTGAACGGCGTATCCGTCGAAGTCGAATCGGCCGCCTCGAACGCGTCCAGCCCACGGCAGCATCGGGTAGCTGCCCCAGGCGATCACTGCTGCGTGGTGTTCGCTGTAGCCGACGAGCCACTCGATGTCGTTGTGCACGATCTGGGCGATGCGGCCGCCGGCCGCGGGAGCAATATCGACTGTCAGCGGCCCGGCAGACAGGCGTATCAGCGCGCCGGGCGCCAGCGGCTCGAGCGCAGCATCCGCCGAAAGTGGCGGGCCGCGGTCACTCGCCATACGGATGAATCGTCGCGATCCGCCCGGACGCGTCGTGGCGCAACCCGGTCACCTT
>DASRTK010000198.1:0-29757 GCA_035655975.1 Rudaea sp. | reverse complement strand
GCGGATTGTTGTTGTCGAAGCCACCATCGCGGCGCCGCTTGCCGAACCCCGGCGACTTGGCAGCGCCCGCGCAGAGCACCGGCAGGAGGCACGAGACTAGGATGCAGCCGTCGGCGATGGTCATGTTTCAGATCCCCTGTGTGGCCGGTAGCGTACACCGAAACAACAATGGTCCCTGACACCATTGTTTTGTTGGCGCGGGCGCGGATTGCCGACGACAGAACGCGCTGCGCATGTTGCAGGCGCGATGTGACGCGCATGCGAAATCTCCCTGCGATTCCTTTTCTGACGCAACAGGAATTCGCGCCGAATCCGGCAACGGGTCATGTATCAGGCTGACCGGCGCAGCGAGAATGGTGCCGGGTTCACTTCGGGCCGATTCAAACGGGCCTAAGTGAACCCGTCACCGTCTTTGCGTTCCGAGTCACTCGAAATCGTCAGTGAAGATCGTGTCGCCGGCAACCCCCTCCGAGAACTCCGAGGTGTTGCCGAGCTGGTCGGTGGCGGTGGCTGTCACTATTCGGCTGGCGGCCACCGAAACAGGAAGCGTGGGGGCAAACTTGGCGACACCGCCTGCGTCGGTGATGGCGTTGAAAAAGCCGAGAAACTGCTGCCCCTCGGCGTGAAGGCCGAGTGGGTCCTGATCGCTGGCGAAGAACTCGATGCGGAACGTCGAGTTTGGCGAGGCGCTCTGAGTCAGAGTACCGGCGATCGTCGTCTGGCCAGCTGCCGACTTGACCATGGTCAACTCGGGAGCGTTCTGAAAGTTGTTCGGGTCGTTGGCGGCGCCGTGTCCTTTGGAGTCGTTGGCCGTCGCACCGTCTTCCGTGGGAAACGTGAAGCCGTTTGTCAGATCGATGCCGAGCCGCGTCGCCGGGGCACTGCGGCCGTTCTCGAAGATGCCGTTGCCCTCGATCGCGTTGCCGACGTTCGGCTGTCCGGAAGCCGACACGGGGTTGCCAAAGACCGCGACGCCCGCGGCGCCGTTGAACTCGACGAGGTTGCCGGCCCCAGCCGCCGTGCCGCCGATCAAATTGAAGGACACGCCCGGCTCGCTGGCCTGCGCCGGCCCGAGCGGCGCGCCGAAGCCGTTGGAACTGCGCAAGACGATGCCCTGCAGCAGGTTGCCCGCGCCGGTGGCGCCGTCGGCGCCGACGCCCGAGAAATTGCCTTGGATGGCGTTCTGCTGTGCGCCATTGTCCAGTTGGATGCCGAGGCCGTTGAAGCCGACGACGTTGCGGGTGCCTGCGGCGGTGCCGCCGACGGCGTTGAGTTCGCCACCGCTGACCTCGATACCGCCCAGGTTGTTGCCTTCGGCTGTTCCCGGAGCAGGGGCAGGCTCGGTGCGCGTACCCACGCTGCTCTTGCCGTCGGCGGCCACGCCGACAAAATTGCCCTCGATCTTGTTGGCCGTGACAGGCGCCGCGATGGAGCCCACGAGGTGGATGCCGTTGAGCGCGTTGCCGGAGGCGATGTTGCGGTCCGCGGGAGCGGCCGAGCCGATCTGGTTGTTGGATGCGCTCACGAGGCGAATGCCGTCGCCGCTGTTGGGGAAGGTGCCGTTGGGCATGCGCGTGGTTCCGGACGGATCGACGCCGATGAAATTGCCGAGAATACTGTTGCCGTCGCTCAGCACGAGGATGCCATCACCGGCGAACCTGACGATGTCGAGGCCCTTGATCGTGCTGCCACCGCTGCCGGCGCCGAGAGTCAAGCCGGTGACATTCGCTCCGGCGCCGACGCCGTCTAGTTGAATCAGGATGACCGCGTTGTCGGCGTTCGCGAGGGAGTTGGCGGCAGCGCCCGATTGCGAATAACCGTTGATCGTCAGCGGGACGACAATCGTCGGCTCGGCCGAAGTGGGCGATATCGTCCGCACCCCGCTCCCGGCAATGTTGAAGTTGATCACGTCGGCCGTGCCGCCCGGCAACGTCGCATAGATCCCGAGCCGCTTGCCGGTCACGTCAGCATTGACGTCCGACTGATTGTTCATCGAGATGATCGCTTCGCGCAGCGTCGCGGCCGCGTCGACGGCAATCGTGTCGCCGGTCCCCGACACCGTGATCACCGCCGCTGGTGCCGAAACCGCCAGCAACCCCAGAACCGCGAAAGCGACAGAACAAATTCCGAAATGTTCACGTCTCATTGCACCCTCCCGAGGGACCGCGTCTGAATGCGTTGTGCATGTGTGAAGAGCAGGGTTAGAGTACCATTTCGGGAAAGAGTACTCTGACCAGCTCTGCCCCGGGTTTCTGCATGGATCAAGCTGACCGGCGCAGCATTTTTACTGTCACCGTTTTTCCGGCGGATGCGTTCATGGGTGAGAGCGCAAAAATGGTCCCTGACACCATTATTCTTTCCAGTCAGATCGCCGTGTTCGTAATAAGGCATCCACAAAATAGGGAGGGTCGTGAGCGAGGTTTTTATCAACAACCTCCACGACTCGGGGATTGCCCGCGAATTCAGAAAGCAACCGGATCTCACGCCGAAAACGAGCGACTAACTCTGCTTCAGAGACCTTGCAGAATTTCAATACTAAGGGGCGATTTGATAAGGGGCGATTTGATCGTGCCGCGATCGGCTCGACGTGTAGGATCGCTCCCATTCCACCGGCGTCGCTACATAGACCGATAATTCGATAGCGACCATCCACTATCGGTCCGATTGTCGTATCCATGACCATGCCTTTGCCGCAAATGTCTTGGTGCGCGCGTTACCCGCACTTGCTATACCCGCAATTCAAGCAAGTAGCACACCCATCCATCAGGATGACGGCGTTGTTGTGGCACTTGTGGCACATCGTGGCGCCGGGGGGGAAGGCGCTAGATGCCGGGGCCGATTCTGCCTCTCCGGCGTCGGTCGAGGAGGCGGTCTTGCGCGCCGACTCGCCGAACGCGCCGGCGAGGTCGTTGCTCAACCCGCTCAGCGGCTCTTCGGACTTTGCTACGACGCGGGGTTCAGACTTTTTTTTTGCGGTGTCCTTGTTCGCGCGCGCTTCGTATGCGGCGCGCTTCTCGGCGATCAGCTTGCGCTGTTCGGGGTCGAGTTCGGGATCGAGCAGCAGGCCGATCATCTTCAGGTGCGTTTCGATGATCGCGCCGAGTTCGGCGACGATCGACGGCATGTAGACGCCGCCGGCCTTGAAATAGCCGCCGCGCGGATCGAACACGGCTTTGAGTTCCTCGACCAGGAACGTCACGTCGCCGCCCTTGCGGAACACGGCCGACATGATTCGCGTCAGCGCGACGATCCACTGGAAGTGGTCCATGTTCTTCGAGTTGATGAAGATCTCGAACGGGCGGCGCATTTCGTATTCGGTGCCCTGGTTCAGCACGATGTCGTTGATCGTGACGTACAGCGCGTGCTCGAACAGCGGCGACTTGATCTTGTAGGTGGCGCCGATCAGCGTGTCCGGGCGCTCGACCTTCTCGTGCATCTGGATGACTTCGGCTTTCACCGGAATTTCGATCACGTCGCGCGGATCGGGCGCGACGGTCGGGATCATCGCCTTGTCTTCGGGCTTGCCGACGCTGTAACCCTTGATCTTCTTTGAAATCTTGATGGCCATCGGCCAAAACTCCTGCTATCCGAAACTGTACTGGTGCCGCGGCAACGATCCGTCTTGCACCACCGGTCGATCGCCGCGCGTCGACCGGTGGTGTGACGCGATCATTTCCTGCGGCGCGCGCCTTTCTTCGCGGCCTTGCGGGCGCCTTTCTTCGCGGCTTTCTTTGCCGCCTTCTTCGGTGCGCGCTTCACGGCCCGCTTCGCCGCCTTTCTCGCCGGCTTGGCTTTCCGCGCCGCTTTCCGCGCAGCTTTTTTCGCCGGCTTGGCCTTCTTCGCGGCTTTCCGTACGGCCTTCTTTGCCGCCTTTTTCGCCGCTTTCTTTGCCGCCTTCTTTGCCGGTTTCTTGCTTACCGCCTTCTTCGCGCCGGCCACCGCGTTCTTCACCGCCTTCTTCGCGGCCTTCACCTGCTTCTTCGCAGCCTTCTTCACCGCGACGGCCTTCTTGACGACGGCCTTCTTCGCGACGCTGGCCTGCTTGACCACGGCGTCCTTCACCTCGACCGCTTTCTGTACCGCTGCGTCCTTGACGTTGCCGGCCGTGGTCGCCGCGGCCTGGCCGACCTGCTGCGCCTTGTCGGCGACAGCCTGGCCCAGTTCCTGCGCTTTCTCGACGACTGCGTCAACCGCGCTGGCGGCGCCTTCGCCCATGGGCGTGTGTTCATTCTGCATAATCCCTCCGACGATATCTGATGAGCTGAGAAAGTTTCCACGTTGTTGCATTGTATATTTTGCAACGCGGAAACCTGCCGTAAAGCGTATTCCCTCAGAACTTGCCGTGACCCATCAACACGATCCGGAAGTTCTCAGAACTTGCCGTAGTAGCCTTCCTTGAGCGCATCGAAAAGATTGGCGGCCGTGTGCATCTCGCCGTCGTATTCGATCTCTTCGTTGCCCTTGGCCTCGATTACGGTACCGTCTTCCAGCTCGAAACGATAGAGGGTATTTTCAAGATCCGCTTCCTTGACCAGCACGCCCTGGAAGGCGGCCGGGTTGAAGCGGAAGGTCGTGCAGCCTTTCAGGCCACGCTGGTGGGCGTAGCGGTAGATGTCCTTGAAGTCCGCATAGGGGTAATCGGTCGGCACGTTGGCGGTCTTGGAGATCGACGAATCGACCCACAGCTGCGCCGCGGCCTGGATGTCGACATGCTCGACCGGCGAGATGTCGTCGGCCGAGACGAAATAGTCCGGCAGCTTCTCGTCGGCCTCGTTCGAGAACGGCATCGCCTTGCTGTTGATCAGTTCGCGGTAGGCCAGCAGCTCGTAGCTGAACACCTCGACCTTTTCCTTGGTCTTGCGGCCTTCGCGGATCACGTTGCGGCTGTAGTGGTGCGCGAACGACGGCTCGATGCCGTTGCTGGCGTTGTTGGCCAGCGACAGCGAGATCGTGCCGGTCGGCGCAATCGAGCTGTGGTGCGTGAAGCGCGCGCCGGTCTCGGCCAGCTGCATGACCAGTTCCGGCGCCGCGCCGGCGACTCGCTGCATGTAGCGGCTGTACATCGCGTGCAATACGCGGCCGGGCACCTTGTCGCCGACCTTGTAGCCGTCCTGGACCATTTCCGGGCGCTTGCGCAGCATCTCGGCCGTGACCTCGAACTCCTCGGTCATGATCGGCGCCGCGCCTTTTTCCTCGGCCAGCGACAGCGCGACTTCCCAGCCGGCGATCGCCATGTCGCGCGCGACCTGCTCGGTGAACTCGCACGATTCCTTGGTGCCGTAGCGCATCTTGAGCATCGTCAGCGTGCTGCCCAGGCCGAGGAAGCCCATGCCGTGGCGGCGCTTGCGCATGATTTCGTCGCGCTGCTGCGCCAGCGGTAGGCCGTTGATCTCGACGACGTTGTCGAGCATGCGCGTGAACACGCGCACGACTTCCTTGTATTCGTCCCAGTCGAAGCGCGCCTTCGGGCCGAACGGATCGCGCACGAACGTCGTGAGATTCACCGAGCCAAGCAGGCACGAGCCGTAAGGCGGCAGCGGCTGTTCGCCGCACGGATTGGTCGCGCGGATGTTCTCGCACCACCAGTTGTTGTTCATCTCGTTGACGCGGTCGACGAGGATGAAGCCCGGCTCGGCGTAGTCGTACGTCGAGGTCATGATCATGTCCCACATGTGCTTGGCGCGGATATGGCCATACACCTTGCAGGCGACCAGGCCGTCATCGCGGGTCACGTAGTTCTTGTGGGTCGGCCACTCGCGCCAGACGATCTCGGCGGACTGGTCGAGCTCGATCTCGGCCTTTTCCTTGGCGTTGATTGGGAACACGAGCGGCCAATCGCTATCGTCTTCGACCGCCTTCATGAAACCATCGGTGATCAGCAGCGACAGGTTGAACTGGCGCAGCCGGCCGTCTTCGCGCTTGGCGCGGATGAAATCCTTGACGTCGGGATGGGCGACTTCGAACGTGCCCATCTGCGCGCCGCGCCGGCCGCCGGCCGAGCTGACGGTGAAGCACATCTTGTCGTAGATATCCATGAACGACATCGGGCCGGACGTATAGGCGCCAGCACCGGACACATACGCGCCGCGCGGACGCAGCGTGGAGAATTCGTAGCCGATGCCGCAGCCAGCCTTCAGGGTCAGGCCGGCCTCGTGCACCTTGTCCAGAATGCCGTCCATCGAATCTTCGATCGTGCCCGAGACGGTGCAGTTGATCGTCGAGGTCGCCGGCTTGTGCTCGAGCGCGCCGGCGTTCGAGGTCACGCGGCCGGCCGGGATCGCACCGCGGCGCAGAGCCCAGAGAAACCGTTCACCCCAGTACTTCTGCTTCTCGGCCGTCGTTTCCGCGCCGGCCAGTGCCTTGGCGATACGCTGGTAAGTGTGGTCGATGCTCGCATCGACCGGTTCGCCCTGCTTGGTTTTCAGCCGGTATTTCTTGTCCCAGATATCGTAGGAGGCTGCCTGCAGCGGGATTTCCGCCGCGCCGCGACCCAGAGCTTCAAGGCGCACAGTGCTCATTTTCTTATCGTCCTCCCGGTTTCGTCCCAACCGATCTTGTTATGGTTTCGACCACTTTCTGGACGTCGGTTCTGCGTGCGCGGAAGAAAGCTCCGCCCTCAGCGTGGTTTCCGGAAACTACCGGTTACCGGCTCGCCGAACCTGTGGCCGTCTCGTCTATCGTCTCTACGCCCGCCCCACTTACTTTTCTCGCGCTTCTTTCGACTTGTTTGTGTAACCCGCTACCCGCATATTTTGGGGCGCTTGTTGAAGTCAGGCACAAGATGTTGTGTCAGGGCTGGCAAACTACGCCGGAAAAAAGGCGTTGTCAAAAGGTTTTTTTTGGCCTTCAAATTCAATAATTTGCGAGGGAAATTTCTGAACCAGCTTGAACCGCAGAAATTCTTCGCCAAGGCAAGCGCGCCGAGCGCTTCGAGGGCCGGAAACCGGGGTCACGGATTGTGGTCCATCATCTGACTTTTGGCTGCAACAAGGGATTTCAAGATGCCTGAAAACGCGCTCCGAAAACGTCTCGCGCCCGTCCTGGCGGCTCTGGCGGCCATCATGCTGCTGGCCTTTGTCTGCGCGCCGCGGGTGCCCCGCGCGGCGCTGCCGGTGGCGGTCGACGGACAAGCGCTGCCGTCGCTGGCACCGATGCTCGAGCGCGTCGTGCCCGCGGTCGTCAACATCAATTCGAAAGCGCGCGTGCGCGTGCGCAATCCGGTCATGGACGACCCGCTGTTGCGCCAGTTCTTCGGCATGCAGAACGTGCCGCGCGAACGCATCGCGCAGTCGCTGGGTTCCGGTGTGATCATCGACGCCGGCAAGGGTTACGTGCTGACGAACAATCACGTCGTCGAAGGCGCCGACGACGTTTCCGTCACCCTGCATGACGGGCGCACGCTCTCGGCCAAGGTCGTCGGCACCGATCCGGATACCGATGTCGCGGTGATCCAGATTCCCGCGCAGAACCTTTCCGCGCTGCCGGTCGCCGATTCGGGCCATTTGCGCGTGGGCGATTTCGTCGTGGCGGTCGGCAATCCGTTCGGTGTCGGCCAGTCGGCGACGTCCGGCATCGTGTCGGGTCTGAATCGCACCGGCCTTGGCGGACGCGGTTTCCAGAACTTCATCCAGACCGACGCGACGATCAACCCGGGCAATTCCGGCGGCGCGCTGGTGAACCTGCGCGGCGAACTGGTCGGCATCAACTCGCAGATCTTCTCGACCTCCGGCGGCAGCAACGGCATCGGCTTTGCGATTCCGTCGAACCTGGCCGCCGATGTCATGCGCCAGTTGATCGCGACCGGTTCGGTCAAGCGCGGCACGCTCGGCGTGCAGGCCCAGGACCTGACGACGCAGATCGCCAACATGCTCGGCACCAAGCTCACGCAGGGCGCCGTCGTCACGCAGGTGCGCGACAACTCGCCGGCCGACACGGCCGGGATCAAGGCCGGCGACATCGTCGTCGCGCTGAACGGCCGGCCGGTCAATAACGAGAACGACCTGTACAACGCCGAAGGCCTGCTGCCGGTCAATTCCAGCGTCGAGCTGAAGCTCGTGCGCGAAGGCCGGACGTTGACTCTGACCGTGCCGCTGGCGGCCGAGCAGTTGAGCAGCACCGAGGGCAGCAAGGTCGATCCGCGCATTGCCGGTGCCGAGTTGTCCGATGTCGGCGAGCGCGTGCGCCGTGGGGGCCTCAATGGCGTCAGCGTCACGCGCGTCGCGCCTGGCAGCCGCGCCGCGCAGAACGGGCTGAAGCAGGGCGATTTGATCGTAGCGGTCGGCCAGGTTCAGATTGCCGGGCTCGCCGACCTGACCTCGCTGACGGCAAAGCACCCGCGGCAACTGGAGTTGGCGGTCGTGCGCAACAAGGCGCTGGAGTTTCTGTCAATGCAGTAGAGGCCGCTCTGCGCCATAATGCGGTTCCGGCCTCTCTTTCGTGGAATTCATTCGTGAACAAGTCTGTTGCATGGCGCGTGCTCGCGCTGCTGTTGGGGATCTGCCTTTGTCTTGACGCCAGCGCCGAGGGCGCCGCGAAGAAGGCCGCGCCGGCTGCGCCGAAGGCCAAGGCAGCCGCCGTCTCGCTGCCGACGATCATCTGGCGCGGCGATCGCGCGACGGCACGCGCGTTCGTGCGGGAGCTGGCGAAAAATTACGAGACGTCCAAGCAGGGCCGCATCGAACTGCAGCCGTTCAACACGATTTCGGGACTCGACGCGGTTATCGACGGCAGCGCCGATATCGCCGGCAGCGCGCGCGCGCCGGATCCGGCTCGCATCGAGGAAAAGCAGCTGACGTTTTACCCGGTCATCTGGGACGCGCTGGTGCCGATCACGTCACCGAAGAATCCGGTCAGCAACGTCACGCTCAAGCAGTTGTACGAGATCTATCTCGGCCATTTGACCAACTGGAAGGAACTCGGCGGCGAAGACGCGCCGATCAACCTGTATGCGGTCGCCAGCCCGACCGATGGCATCGAGTACAGCCTGCGCAACTTGCTGTATCACGACGGCGACCAGCGTGTTTCCGTGCCCCGTCTTTACGTGAACATCGAAAAACTCGAGGAAGGCGTCGCAATCGATCCGCACGCGGTCGGCATCAGCCTGCTGGCCAGCGTGGGTAGTAACCATGGCCTGAAGGCACTTACGGTCGAAGGCCTCAGCGCTTCGCCGGCGACGATCACGGACGGCTCCTATCCGCTGTATACATTGTTGTTCCTCGTGGCACGCGAGGACGGCAAGAATATCGCGAACGTCCAGAAGTTCGTCGAGTACACCTCGTCCGATCCGGTCAAGGCGCTGATGCGCCAGCACGGCCTGGTGCCTTATGCCGACGCGCCGAACCTCGTTGCCAACGAGAACGCGCGCGTGGCGTTCATCGACGGGCACCTGGGGACGCTGGCGGTTGCAGCGACGACGAGCGGAACTCCCGTGTCGGCGCCGGTCGCCACGGCGGATTACCAGATCCGCAGCGCGCCTACCGCGCCGGCCACGCAGGAGGCCAAGGATCGCGCGGCCCGCGCGCAGCTGGAAAAAGCCGCGGCCAAGCCCGAGGGGACGCCCGACCACTGAACGCTGCGATCATGCGCGTTCGCGCCATCACGCTCGACCTGGACGACACGCTCTGGCCGATCGAACCGGTCATGCTGCGCGCCGAGCAGCGCCTCGACGCGTGGCTGCGCGCGCACTGTCCGCCGGTCGCCGACCAGTATCCGATCGCGGCGATGCGCGCGCTGCGCGACGAGGTCGCCGCGGCCAATCCGGATCTCGCGCATGACTTCACGACCCAGCGGTTGCTGTGCCTGCGCTCGGCGCTGGTGCCGCACGGCTATGGCGAGACGCATGTCGAGCAGGCCTTCGCCGAATTCTACGGCGCGCGCAACGAGGTCGAATGCTACGGTGACGCGCTGCCGGCGCTCGAACGCCTGGCCGCGCGCTTTCCGCTCGTGAGCCTGTCGAACGGCAATGCCGACCTCGAGCGCATCGGCATCGCGCGTTTCTTTCGCTTCTCGATCTCCTCGCGCAACTTCGGCAAGGCCAAGCCGGCGGCGGAAATATTCCATGCCGCGTGCGCCGGGCTCGATCTGCCGCCGTCCGAAGTGCTCCATGTCGGCGACGATCCGTTGACGGACGTCGTCGGCGCGAGCCAGGCCGGCATGCGCAGCGCCTGGCTGAACCGCAAAGGGGAGGCCTGGAGGCACGCGGTCGCCCCGGACCTGACGATCCGCGACTTGACCGAACTCGCGCACACACTGGAAGCCGCCCCGCCGGCGGCGTGAGACAAAACCAGCCCCCACGGGCACATTGCTTGCATTCATCACGCGGCGCAGGAATTTTGCCCCTGCGTTGCGGCAACATGTGCCCAAAGGGGATGGTCGATGTACGCATTGGTCGATTTGCGACGCGCACCGCGCGCCACACCGCTGATAGCGGTCGGCGCGGGCCAGTTGCGTGGCGTGCTCGCCAAGCTTGGCGCCGGAGCCACGCAGTGGGCACGGCAATGTGAATTCCGCGGCGAGGCGGGGCGCTTCTGCCTGGTGCCGGACACGCGCGGCAAGTTGCGCTGCGTGCTCGTTGGCGTAACCCGCGCCGACGACCTCTATGCCCTCGCGGCATTGCCTTACGCGTTGCCAGCCGGCACCTACCGGATCGACTCAGCCGGATTGCCGCTCGACCCAGCGCGCGTCGCGCTCGGTTGGGGAATGGGCGCGTATCGCTACGAACGTTATCGCCGCTCCCGGCGCGCGCCGGCGCGGCTTGCCGTCGACGCCGTGACCCTGAACAGCGTCGGTCCGGCACTGGCCGCGACCTGGCAGGTCCGCGACCTCGTCAACACGCCGACCGAAGATATGGGTCCGGCGCAACTGTCGGCCGAGGTCGCAACGCTGGCGCAGGCCCACGGCGCGAGTCATCGCGAGTGGGTCGGCGATGAATTGTTGAAGGCCAACTTTCCGACGATCCACGCGGTCGGTCGCGGCAGCCACAATGCGCCGCGCCTGGTCGAACTCACCTGGGGCGACAAGGCGCATCCGCACCTGGCGCTGGCCGGCAAGGGCGTGTGCTTCGACTCCGGTGGACTGAACATCAAGACCGGCGACGGCATGCGCTGGATGAAGAAGGACATGGGCGGCGCCGCGCACGCGATCGCGCTGGCCGGCATGATCATGGCCGCGCGTTTGCCGGTGCGCCTGACTCTGCTCGTTCCGGCGGTCGAGAACGCCGTCTCCGGCAATGCCTATCGGCCCGGCGAAGTGATCCGGACGCGCGCCGGGGTCACGGTCGAAGTCGACAACACCGATGCCGAAGGCCGCCTGGTGCTCTGCGATGCACTGGCCTATGCGGTCGAGTCCAAGCCCGATCTGCTCGTCGACCTGGCGACATTGACCGGCGCGGCACGCGTCGCACTCGGGCCGGAGCTGCCTGCGCTTTTCAGCAACAGCGATGACCTGGCTCAAGCCGTATTGGCCGCGGGACGCGCGCAACAGGACCCGCTCTGGCAATTGCCGCTGTGGCAGCCCTACATGAGCATGCTCGATTCGCGTCTCGCCGATCTGGTCAACAGTGGTCCCTCGCGGCATGCCGGAGCGATCACGGCTGCGTTGTTCCTGCAGCGCTTTGTGCCGAAAGCAATGCCATGGCTGCATCTGGATGCCTACGCCTGGAACGATGCGGACAAGCCAGGCAGGCCGCAGGGTGGAGAAGCGCAGGGATTGCGCGCCATATTCGCCGCTCTCGAACAGCGTTACCCGCGCGTCTAGGAAGGACACGCGCGGCCCGTGCGGTGCTGCGGGATTTGCCCCTCGCAGCCTCGCACGGGCCGAACTTTTGCCTGACACAGCGAGGGGCAAATCCCGTCCCTCGGCATCGAGTCACTCCGATCTAGAAACGGCGTTGGGCCAAGGCCCACCCTACCGGCGTGTGTCGAGGATTGCGGTGGGCCAAGGCCCACCCTACGAGGGCTGTAGGGTGGGCCTTGGCCCACCGTCACCAACCCGCGGGCTGCGGACGCCGCGCGCGCCTTACGGCCGTCGTCGGACGCTGGGAATCAGTCGACGATATCCTTGTTGTTCAGCGCCGTGTGCGGCAGCACGCGCGCCGCGAGTTTGTTGTCGGCGCGAATCAACGTGACCTCGTCGGCCAGGATGTGGGCGACTTCGTTCAGCACGACGTCCTTTTCGATCTTGCGCTTGCGCTCGGCGGCCAGGTCGGTCTTGAGGCTGCGTTCGTCGGCCTGCAGGCCGTCGTCCTGGGCGCTTTCGTCGCGCGCCGGATCCGCGGCGGCATCCGAAGATGCATCTTTAGTCGCCGCGGTGTCGACCTTGGGCTTGTGGACATCGGTGTACTTTGCCGTAGCCTCCGGCTGGTCGGCATCGGCGCGGGCCTGCGCGCCGGACTTCGCTGACGCCGTGCCTGCTTTTGAATCGGTCGGAACGCTCGCGTCGACAGGCACGCGAGGAATCTTGCCGTCAACCGGCTTCTGGCTACCCGGCTCTGCCGACGCAACCGTTTCCTTCGACGTCGCCGAATTGGCTGCCGCCAGCTCCGGATGGCGTTCGTGCTTCTTCTTCTCCTGCTCGTCGCGCTCGGCGCGGCGCACCTGCTCGTTCAACGAGATCGTCGTGTCCTTGCGCAGCTTGCGGTAGTCGGAGATGTCGGCTTGCAGCGCCTGCCATTCCTTTTCCTGCGCGACGCGCGCTTCATGGCGCGTCGTGAGCATCGGCACGACCGCAGCCAGATTCGCCGACGGCGTGTAGCCGGCCGCGGCGATCGACGTCCACGGCAGCGCGTTGTCGAATGCCTGCTCGCCGTTCTGGTCGAAGTCGATGGTCAACGGGAACGAAATGTCCGGCGTGACGCCGCGCAGCTGCGTCGATCCGCCGTTGACACGGAAGAACTGGGCGATCGTCATCTTCAGCTCGCCAAACGACGGCTTCTCGTTGCCCTTGACCTGGTCGAGGTCGACGAGGTTCTGCACCGTGCCCTTGCCGTACGACGGTTCGCCGATAATCAGGCCGCGGCCGTAGTCCTGGATCGCGGCAGCGAAGATCTCCGAAGCCGACGCCGAGTTGCGGTTGAGCAGCACGGCCAGCGGACCGCTCCAGGCCATGCCGATGTCGGCGTTCTGCTCTTCCTCGATGCGGCCGTTGGCGCTGCGCACCTGCACGACCGGACCCTTGCCGATGAACAGGCCAGTCAAGTCGGTTGCTTCGGACAGCGAGCCGCCGCCGTTGTTGCGCAGGTCGACGAGCACGCCTTCGACATTCTGCTTCTTCAAGTCGCCGAGCAGCTTGGCGACGTCGCGCGTGGCGCTCTTGTAGTCCTTGTCGCCGCGCCGGCGCGCGTCGAAATCCTGGTAGAACGTCGGCAGCGAAATCACGCCGATCTTGCGGCTGACGTCGCCGTCCTTGATGTCGATGACCGAACTCTTGGCCGCCTGCTCCTCGATCAGCACCTTCTTGCGAACCATCGACAGCGTGAAGTGCTTGCCGTCCGGGCCGGCGTCGGCCGGAATGACTTCCAGGCGCACGGTCGTATCCTTGGCGCCGCGGATCTTCTCGACGACATCGTCCAGGCGCCAGCCGACGACATCGGTCATCGAACCGGATTCGCCCTGACCGACGCCGACGATGCGATCGCCGACCTTGAGCTTGCCCGACAACCCGGCCGGGCCGCCCGGAACGATCTCGCGAATCGCGGTGTAGTCCTCATCGCGCTGCAGCACCGCTCCGATGCCTTCGAGCGAGAGCTTCATCGCGATGTCGAAATTCTCGCTGGCGCGCGGGCCGAGGTAATTCGTGTGCGGTTCGATCGCCATCGCATAGGCGTTCATGAACGTCTGGAACACGTCTTCGGCGTTGAGCTGGCGCAGGCGATCGCCGTAATTGGCGTAGCGCTTTTCCAGCGTGGTGCGGATGTCGGCGTCCTTCTTGCCGGCCAGCTTCAGCCGCAACCAGTCGTTCTTGACGCGCTTTTGCCAGACGTCATTGAGTTCTTCGGTCGTCTTGGCCCACGGCAGCTTGTCGCGCTGGTAGCGATAGGATTCGTCCTTGCTGAAGTCGAATCCCTGCTTGAGCAGTTCCTGCGAATAGGCGGTGCGTTCGACAACGCGCTGGACGTACAAGTTGAAGATCGCGAACGGCGCGGACAGGTCCTGGTCGTAGATCGCGTCGCCGAGCCTGTCGCGCGACGCGGCGAAACGGTCGACGTCCGACTGCAGCAGGAACAGGCGGTCCGAATCGAGCGCGTCGAGATAGCGATCGAAGATCTGCTGCGACATCTTCGCGTCGAGCGCTTCGGGCTTGTAGTGGAAGCGCGTGAGGAAGCGCGCGGCCAGCACGGCCGTCTGCGCCTGCGTCGGCGTCGGCTTGACCGCGACGTCACTGGAGTGCGGCGCCGGTTTGGCCGATACGGCGACGGCGCAGGACAGCGTCAACGCAACCAGGAAAAGAGTCTTACGCAACGAGGTTTCCACAAAATACGCCTTTGGTTATCTGTTCGTTCCCACACGATGCGGGATGTTCATCGACTGTGTTCATTCGTCCTTGAGTGCATTCAAACCCATCCTTCTGCAACCTTCCCTGACCGGCCTCTTCGAATGGATCTGACCGCCAAATCGGCGGATATCCACCCCGATTTTCGTACTTTTGCAATCGTCCGTGATTGCGAAGATCACAAAGCCGTCATCCGTGGCCGCACTTCTCAATTCTCAAGCCACTTCGACGTAGCCCGCGGCGTGAGCCATCTGGTCAGCGTGGTACGACGAGCGCACCAACGGGCCGGAGGCCACGTGCTGAAAACCCAGCCCGTCGCCATAGCGCGCCAGTGCGTCGAATTCGTCGGGCGTCCAGTAACGCAATACCGGATGGTGGTGCGGCGTGGGTTGCAGGTATTGCCCGATTGTCACCATATCGACATCGTGCGCGCGCAGATCGTTCAACGCGCCGTGCACCTGCTCGGGGGTTTCGCCCAGACCGAGCATGATGCCGGACTTCGTTGGAATATCGGGGTGCTGCGCCTTGAACCGCTGCAGCAGGCTCAGCGACCAGTCATAGTCGGCGCCCGGACGGACGTTCGGGTACAGGCCGCGCACGGTTTCCAGATTGTGGTTGAACACGTCGGGCGGCGCCGTCGCCAGCACCTCGAGCGCGCGCTCCATGCGACCCTTGCCGCGAAAATCCGGGGTCAGGATTTCGATCCGGATGTCCGGGCTGGCGGCGCGGACCTCGCGGATGCATTCGGCAAAGTGGCTGGCCCCGCCATCGCGCAGGTCGTCGCGGTCGACCGAGGTGATGACCACGTAGCGCAGGCCCATGTCGCGGATCGTTTCGGCCAGATGGCGCGGTTCGTCCGCATCGGGCGGCTTCGGCCGGCCGTGGGCGACGTCGCAGAACGAGCAGCGCCGCGTGCAGACTTCGCCGAGGATCATGAACGTTGCCGTACCTTTGCCGAAACATTCGTGGATGTTCGGACACGATGCTTCTTCGCAAACCGTGACCAGGCGGTTCGCACGCAATTTGGACTTCAGCCGGGCGACCGCGTTGCCGGGCGGAATGCGCACGCGGATCCAACTCGGCTTGCGCAGCACCGGCGCGGCCGGGTCGAATTCGGCACGGTTGCGCGCGATCTTGTCCCCGCCAAGCTGCTTGTCGCCCGGCCCGGGCGAAATCGCTGCGGGTGGCTCGGTGATAATGGAAATCGCGATGCTCTTGTCCACGCGTGCACTCATGCCGGTACGGTAACGCCGGTCACGTCGCGCGTGCCAGCGTCAGAAGTCAGGTGGGGTTCGGCAGGCACCGGTTGCAGGCGCAGCTGCCGCGCCAGTTCGGCGACCAGGACGGATTCGACCTCGGCCAGCCGCGACGGGCCGCCCAAGTCTAGCACCTGGGTCACCTGCAAGCCCTGAAAACCGCATGGATTGATGCGGTGAAATGGCTCCAGGTCCATGTTCACGTTGAACGCCAGGCCATGGAACGCGCAGCCGCGGCGCACGCGCAGGCCGAGCGCGGCGACCTTGGCCCCGGCTACGTAGACACCTGGCGCGCCGTCCTTGCGCACGGCGACGATGTTCCATTCGGCCAGCGTGTCGATGATCGCCTGTTCGATCCGCTGCACGAACTCGCGCACGCCGATGCCGGCCCGGCGCAGGTCGATCAGCGGATACGCGACGATCTGGCCGGGACCGTGATAGGTCACCTGGCCGCCGCGATCGACCGGCACGACCGGGATATTGCCGGGCATCAGCACATGTTCCCACTTGCCGGCCTGGCCCAGCGTGAACACCGGCTCGTGCTCTACGACCCACAGTTCGTCGGCCGTCTCGACGGTCCGCGCGTCGGTGAACGCCTGCATCGCGTGCCACATCGGCTCGTACGGCTGGAAGCCTGGAAATCGCCGGATCAGAAGGGATGGCATCGGACGGGCAGGCGAAACGAACCCTCCCCCTGGAAGGAAGGGTTGGACGGGGGTGGTGTGGCAAACGTCAGAGAGTCCACCGGATATCCGGATCAGCGCGCAGCGCAGCATGCGCAGCCTCGTACTTCTCGCGCGATGGGCAGGTGAAAGTCACGCTGACCGAAACGTAGCGGCCTTCGTTCGAAGGGCGCGTGCGTAGGCTGCCGTTGAGCACAGCCATCCCGAGGCCGACGATCAGTTCAGGCACGCGCTCTTCGAGCCCGACATGGCCGGTGCCGATCGCCGTGATCTCGAACACGCCCGGAAACTGAAAACCCTGCCCGGGATTCTGCTGCTGGAGGTCGTCGAGGGATTTCATTGCCAGTGTGTTGGTATGCATCCGCACCTAGGTGCCGTTCGCGAGGCGACTATTCAAGCGTCGCACTCCCAAACTTCACCGCGTATCCGGCACCGCCGACACATCGCTCTTCTTGTCGCCCTTGAACCACAGCAGGATACCGTCGGACATGCGTCCCCAGAAGCCTCCCGCCGGTGCATCGGCGAGCGCGACGAGCGGGCGTTCGGCCAATGGTTTACCGTCGAGCGCGACATGCAATGTGCCGACCTGCTGGCCCTTCGTGAACGGTGCGATCAGCCGGCTGGGCATGTCCATGCTGGCCTTCAGATCCTTGTAACGGCCACGCGGCATGGACACGACGAGATCTTCGGCGATGCCCAGCGCGATCGAATTGCTCGCGCCTTTCCACAGTTCCGGCTGGGCCAGCGGTTTTTCCGCTTCGTAGAGCTTGTGCGTTTCGTAGAAACGAAAGCCATAGTTGAGCAGCGACTGGTTGTCATCGGCGCGCTGCTTCTCGCTGGCGTCGCCCATGACAACCGCGATCAGGCGCTGGTCGCCGCGCTTGGCCGAGGTCGCCAGGCAGAAACCGGCCTCTTTGGTGTGACCGGTCTTGATTCCGTCGACCGAGGAATCGCGCCACAGCAGCGAATTGCGATTGTGCTGCTTGATGCCGTTCCACTCGAAATCCTTGATCGCATAGATCTTGTATTCCTCGGGATAATCGCGGATCAGCGCGCGCGACAGCAGCGCAATGTCGTGCGCCGTTGAATAGTGGTTCGCATCGGGCAGCCCCGAAGCGTTGGCGAAATGCGTGCCGGTCATGCCGAGCTTGGCGGCGTACTGATTCATCAATTCGGCGAAAGTCTGCTCGGAGCCGGCAATGTGCTCGGCCAGCGCGATCGCCGCGTCGTTGCCTGACTGGATGACCATGCCGTAGAACAGATCCTTGAGCGGCACCTTGGAGTTGAGCGCGAGGAAGCTGGTCGAGCCTTCGGTGCCGGCGCCGCCGCTGCGCCATGCGGTTTCGCTGATGAAGACCGGGTCTTCCATCTTGATCTTGCCGGCCGCCAGTTCGGCTGAAACGACGTACGAGGTCATGACCTTGGTGATCGAGGCCGGCTCGACGCGCTCATCGGAATTGGTTTCGGCGAGCACCTGGCCGGTGGCGAAGTCCATGAGCACCCAGCTCTTGGCGGTCAGCGACGGCGGCGGCGGAGTCGGCACGTTGAGCGCGCCCGGCTTCGGCGCGGCAGCGGCGGCATCGGCCGGGGGCGGCGCCGGCGCGGGCGCGGCCTGGCTCGACGTCGCGGTGTCTTCGGCCGGAGCCGGTTTGCTGTGCTTGGCCTTCGTGGTCTGCGGCGCGCGCGCGAATACCGGCGGCACCGCGGACACGATCAGGGACAGTGCGAGAAACGCGCCAAAATACCAATGTTGCGAATACTTCATTGTGGATTCCGTTGCTGCGGTTGTTGCGGTTGATTGTTCAGTCGTCGACATTCAGTCGTCTATGGCCACGCGCGGTTCGCCCAGCCCCAACTCGCGGACTTTCGGCGTGAGCCGGTCGGCCTCGTCGACGTCCCTGAGCGGGCCCAGGCGCACGCGTTGCACATCCTTGCCATTGACTTCGGCGGTGACGATACGCACGTCGCCAAGGTGCGCCGCGCGCACCTTGGCGGCCGCGCGGTCGGCATTCGCGTGGTCGCCGTACGCGCCGACCTGCAGGTATAACGCAGGTTTGTGCGTTTTTTCTGGCGCAGCCGTCACGGCGCGCGCTGAGACAGCGCGCAGCGCAGCCGGTTCCGCCTCGGGGTGCGCCGGATCGATCGCGCGCACTTCGACCATCGCCGTTCCTTTCGGCCATACTCCGATCTTGACCGCAGCCACGTACGACAGGTCGATCACGCGATTCTGCACGAACGGTCCGCGATCGTTGACGCGCACGATCACACTGTGGCCATTCTCGAGGTTCGTCACGCGCGCGTAGCTCGGCAGCGGCAGGGTCTTGCTCGCGGCACTGTAGGCGTACATGTCGTACTTTTCGAAGGTCGACGTCGTGAAGCCGTGAAATTTGTTGCCGTACCACGAGGCGATGCCGCGTTCGACGTAGCCATTCGCCTCCGGCAGCACCTGGTAGGTTTCGCCGAGCACAGTGTACGGGGACTTGTTCCCGTATTGTGAGCGCGGTTCGGCTTTTGGAACCGGTTCAGGAATCTTGCTGACGTCCGGCGGCGGGCCGCCCGGCGTCGAGTCCTGGTCCTGGCTGTAGCGGCTGCTGCCGGACTTCGCCGGTGGCGCCGATTTTGGCGCCGCCGGTGCGGCGGCGGCCGGCCGCGGCGCAGCGGGATGCGCGCAGCCAGCCAGCGCCACCAGCGACGCGATGATCATCGCCGCAGCACCCGCGCGCAGCCGCAGCTGCCTCACGGCCCTTCCGCGGCGGCGGCCGCGATTTCCTGGCTGAGCTGAAACACGGCAAGGCTGTACAGCGGGCTCTTGTTGTAGCGCGAGATCGCGTAGAAATTCTCGAACGTAAGCCAGGTCTCGCGGCCGTCGGCGCCGTCGAGCACGATCAGCGTCGCCGGCGTCATCGGATCCAGCTTGGTCTTCGCGTGGTAGCCCCATTCGTCGAGCTGCTGCAGCGGGTAGGCCGGCTCGAGTCCGGCCGGCGTGACCGCGCGCGCATCGGCGGCGACGTCGGCGCGCACCGCGACCGTGCCGCCTTTCTGCCAGCCGTGCGCGACGAAATAGTTGGCGACGCTGGCACAGATGTCCGGCAGCGAATTCCACAAATCCACTTTTCCGTCGCCGTCGTAGTCGCGCGCGAAGTTGGCGACGCTGCTCGGCATGAACTGGCCCCAGCCCATCGCGCCGGCGTACGAGCCCATCAGCTGGTCGGTCGGGTAGGGCATCAGGCTCTCGTGCAGCAAGAACAACTGCTTGAGTTCGCTGCGGAAAAATTCCTGGCGCGGCGGATAGGCGAATGCGAGCGTGCTCAGCGCGTCGAGCACGCGGTAGCGTCCGGTGATGCGCCCGTAGTTCGTCTCGACGCCAAGGATCGTCACGATGACCGCGGCGGGCACGCCGAACTCCGTCTCGATGCGCTTGAGCAGGGCCGCATTGGCCTGCAGGAACGCAACGCCGTCGTCGATGCGCCGCTCGGTGACGAAGATCGGCCGGTAATCCTTCCACGGCTTGGCTTCGGCGGGACGCGAGATCGCATCGATGATCGACTGCTGGTAGCGCGCCTTGGCCAGAGTGGCCAGCACGCTCTCGCGCTTCAAGTGACTGTCACGAGCCAGTTCGTCGGCGAATTTCTGTTCGGCCGCCGCCAGCGCAGCCGGATCGGGAGCCGCGCAATTCGCCGCGGTCGCAATCGCGAGCAAGGTACCGGCACAAAAGGCGTGAAGACGGGAAAAAACAGGCATCGGCGACAGTGGGAATTTCGGCTTTTGTGCGGCAGCGGCTAGGGTAACACGGCGTGCGAGGACGCAGCCGCGCGCATCAGCGCGGCAGCAGGCGCCGATGGCTATGGATCGACATCAGCACGCCGAAGCCTGCGAACAGCGACACCGCCGAGGTTCCGCCGTAGCTGATCAGCGGCAGCGGCACGCCGACCACGGGCAGCAGGCCGGTGATCATGCCGCCGTTGACCATGACATAGACGAAGAACGCCATGCTGATCGAGCCGGCGAGCAGGCGCGAATAGGTGTCGCGCGCATTGCTGGCGATCCACAGGCCGCGGCCGACGATAAAAATATACAACGCGAGCAGCAGCAGCACGCCGACCAGGCCCCATTCCTCGGAGAACACGGCGAATATGAAATCGGTCGTGTGCTCGGGCAAGAATTCCAGCTGCGACTGCGTGCCATGATGCCAGCCCTTGCCGAACAGTCCGCCGGAGCCGACCGCGATCTCGGACTGGATGATGTGCCAGCCGTTGCCGAGCGGATCGGATTCGGGATCCATGAACATGCGCAGGCGGTTGCGCTGGTACTCGTGCATGAAGTGCCAGGCCAGCGGCGCGACCGCGCCGAGCGCGGCGAGCGCCAGGCCGATGCGCCACCAGGCCAGGCCGGCGAGGAACACCGCGAATACGCCGCTGGCGGCCACCAGCAGAGCCGTGCCCAGGTCCGGCTCCTTGGCGATCAGCAGCGCCGGCGCGCCGATCAGCAAGGCGAGCGACGCCAGCGCGAGCAATCGCGGCGGCAGTTCGCGCGCGTGCAGGTACCAGGCGGCCATCATCGGCAACGTCAGCTTTACCAGTTCGGACGGCTGGAAACGCATGATCCTCAGGTCTAGCCAGCGATGCGCGCCACGGCCTTCACCGAGCACCTCGACGACGATCAGCAAGACCAGGCTCGCGATGTAAAGCCACGGCGTCCAGTTGCGCAGTACCGTCGGCGGCACGCGCGCAATCAGCAGCATCAGCAAGCCGCCGAGTACGAAGCGCGCACCCTGGTTGATCACGAGGTGCCGGTCGAGGTTGCTCGCGCTGTACAGCGTCGTCAGACCGACCGCTGCCAGCAGCAGCAGCGCGCCCAGCAGCGGCAGGTCGAGTGCGGGACGCTGCAACGCGCGCCGGACGCGTGCGCGCGCGCGCAACAGGAAAGGTTCGATCACGCCGAGTTCGATCACGGCGGCGTTCCTGCCAGTTGCGGATCGTCGAACCGCAGCCAGGTATCGAGGATCTTGCGCGCAATCGGTGCCGCGTCGTGCGCGCCGCTGCGGCCGGCCTCGAGCGCGACGACGACCGCGATGCGCGCGTCGTCGGCCGGCGCAAAACACTCGAACAGCACCTGGTGGCGCTGGATCGGCGAAGAACCGATGCTGGTCCATTCCTCGTCGGTGCGCGAAAACTTTTCCGCGGTGCCGGTCTTGCCGGCAATCGTGTACGGAAAGCCCTCGCCGAGTCCGTGCGCAGTGCCGCTCGGTGTGTTGACGACGCGGATCATGCCTTCCTCGACCGCGGTCCAGTTCGCCGGATTGCGGATGAAGCTCGGCGCCGCCGGCGGCATCGGCGCAACGCGCGGCTCGGTGTTGATGCCGTCCTGCATCGCATGCAGCAAATGCGGCGGATGGCGAACGCCACGCGCCGCAATGACGCTGACTGCCTGGCCAAGCTGGATTGGCGTGACGACCCACGCGCCCTGGCCGATACCGGCGATAACCGTTTCGCCCGGATACCACGCCTGGTTGTAACGTCCGCGTTTCCATTCCTTCGACGGCAGTACGCCGGAGCCCTCACCGATCAGGTCGATGCCGGTCGGCGCTCCGAAGCCGAATTTCGCCAGCGAGCTCGAGAAGCGGTCGATGCCCATCTCGAGCGCGAGGCCGTAGAAATACGAGTTGACCGATTGCGCAATTGCCTCGCGCAGGTCGACCCGGCCATGGCCCCAGCGCACGTCGTCGCGATAGGCGCGCTTGCTGTCGCCCGGAATATGGAACTCGCCGGTCGAGACGATCGTGTCTTCGGGCTTGCGCACGCCGAGCTCGAGGCCAGCCAGCGCGACGTAGGGCTTCACCGTCGAGCCGGGCAGGAAGTTGCCGGCCAGCGCGCGATTCAGCAGCGGGCGGTCCTCGGCATTGAGCAGCGTGTGGTAGTCGATCTGGCCGATGCCGTTGACGAACAGGTTCGGATCGTAGTTCGGCACGCTGACCATCGCCAGCACTTCGCCGTTACGCGGATCGATCGCGACCGCGGCGCCGGCGCGTCCGGCAAACGCTTCCTCGGCGACCTTCTGCAGGCGCGCGTCGATCGTCAGGTACAGGTTGCTGCCCGGCGTCGGCGCCTCGCGCTTGATCGAGCGCAGCACGCGCTTGTCGGCGTTGACCTCGACCTGCTCGTATCCGGGCTTGCCGTGCAGCTGTGCCTCGTAGCTGCGCTCGATACCGGTCTTGCCGATGTGCGTCGAGCCGGAATACAGATCGGCGTCGAGCCGGCTGGCTTCGTTGATGTCGATGCGTCCGACATAGCCGACGACGTGCGCGAACTCGGCGCCGAACGGATACGAGCGCGTGAGGTACGGCACGACGTCGACGCCGGGGAAGCGCCAGCGTTCGACCGAAAAGCGGGCGATCTCGTCCTCGCTGAGCTTCAGGCGCAGCGGCACGCTGTCGAACGGGCGCTTGGTCCGGCGCAGTGCGTTGAAGCGCTGGATGTCGTCGTCGCCGAGCGGCACGACCGCGCCCAGTTGTTCGAGCATGGCGTCCATGTGCGGCACCTGCTCGGGCACGACTTCGAGGCGGAACGCCGCGACGTTGTCGGCCAGCAGCACGCCGTTGCGATCGTAGATCAGGCCGCGGCTCGGCACGATCGTGCGGATCGAAATGCGGTTGGAGTCCGAGCGCCCGATGAATTCGTCGTGGCGGTTGACCTGCAGGTAGAAGAAGCGCCCGGCCAGCACCGACAGGCAGGCGACGATCAGAAGGAAGCCGGCAATCGCGCGCGAACGGAACAGCACCGATTCATGGCGTGCGTCCTTCAGCGCAGTGCGTTGCGCCGGCGTGTTCATAGTGCGCGCGACTCGCCCATGTCAGCCCTCGTGCACGCGCAGGCGCGCGCGCAGGTCGTCGAGAAGCAGGAACAGCCATGGCCAGGCCAGGGCGCCGGCCGCCGGCGCCAGCCAGAACGATACCGGCGGAAGCGGGTCGCCGGCGAACGCGTGAATCATCAGCAGGAAAACGCGGTCGTTCAGAAGCAGCGCGAACACGGCCAGCGACTGCTGCCACATCGGGAAAAAGCGCAGGCGCGGCCGGAAGCGCAGCACGATGAAGCCGAGCACGCACAGCCGCGCCGCCTGCTCGCCGAGCAACTCGCCGGCGAGGACGTCGCCGAGCAGCCCGAGGCAGAACATGAGTCCGAGGCCGACACGCTCCGGCGTTTCCAGCGACCAGTAGATCAGCACCAGCGCCAGCCAGTACGGCTTGAACGGCAGCAGTGCCGGCGGCAACGGCATGAGTTGCAAGATGTAGCAGATCGCCAGGCTGCCCCAGAACATCAGATTGGAAGCGCGTGAGCGGTTCACAGCTTCAATGAAATAGCGTGGTCGCGCGTAGCGCGACGATCACTCCCCCTCCCCCGCCTGCGGGGGAGGGCAAGGGGTGGGGGGGAACCTAGCGAGGCGCCGTCAAGCTCGATCACGGCTTGTCCGCCTTCGGTGGCACCGGCGCATCGCCCGCCAGCGATTCCGGCGGACCATTTGCCGGCGCGAGATCGGGTGGTCCGATCGCGTCCGGTACCTGATGCAGGACCAGGACTTCGCCGCTGCGGTCGAGCGCCGCGCTCGGCGTCGCCAGCGCCGCGGCGAACATTCCGCTGACGTCATTGGCGATCGCGCGAATTTCGCCGACCGGGAATCCGGCCGGATAGATGCCGCCGAGCCCCGACGTGATCAGACGATCGCCGATCTTGACGTCGGCGCTGATCGGGATGTTCGGCAACTCGAGCGTGTCGGCGTTGCTGCCGCCCTTGGCGATCGTGCGCAGGCCGGTGCGTTCGATCGCAACCGGAATCGCATGCGCCGGATTCGTGATCAGCATGACCGTGCTTGTATGCGGCAGTGTCTCGACGATCTGGCCCATGACGCCGGTACCGTCGATCACCGCCTGGTTGACGGCAACACCGTCGGCGCTGCCGAGGTTCAACACGATGCGCCGATGGAACGGACCCGGATCGACATCGATCAGCCGCGCGAGCTGCGCGCCAAGACCGAGGCTGCGCTGCACGTCGAGCAGGCGCTGCAGGCGCTGATTCTGTTCCTGTACCGCTGCATAGCGATTCAGCGCTGCCTCGGCCAGCATGAGCTTCTGGCCCAGTTCCGCGTTGCGCTCGGCCAGCTGCTTGCGATCGGCCAGCGCGAGCTTGACGTCGTGGCCGACCTCGGCCGGCAGCGTCGCGACGCGGTATACCGGTTCGATCGCAAAGCTCAGCGTGGCACGGACGTGCGCCAGGTAATCGCCACGATGATCGGCCACCATCAGCATGACCGCGGCAGCCAGGTAGACGACCAGCTTCAGCGTGCCCAGCGCGCTGTCGGCGAACAGCGGCGAGGAGTCATTGCGGGCGATGGCCATGGTGGAGCTAGGGGCGAGGGGCGAGGGGCGAGGGGCGACGGAAGAGCAGCGGGCCGCCAGGGGTCCCCGGCGCGAGCAGTCGGAGGAGCGCCGGCTGCGCAAACACACCTTGACGATCGGTCGAAAGGAGACGGCAACGAGGAAATGCGCGAACCATCAGTGTCATGCCTGCTTGGGATCAAGTCCGAGCCGATGCGCCCAATACGAACTCACACCACACTCGTCCCTCGCCCCTCGTCCCTCGCCCCTGCTCTCAACTCTCTGCCGTAAAGAAATCCCCGCCATGCTGATCGACCAATTCGAGCGCGCGGCCGCCGCCGCGAGCCACGCAGGTCAGCGGATCGTCGGCAACGTGCACGTGCAATCCGGTTTCCGAGGCAATCAGGCGCTCGATATCGCGCAACAAGGCGCCGCCACCGGTCAGCACGATGCCGCGCTCGGCGACGTCGGAGCACAGCTCCGGCGGCGTCTGTTCGAGCGCAGAGCGCACCGCCGCGACGATGCCAGCGAGCGGCTCGTGCAGCGCTTCGAGGATTTCGTTCGAGTTGATCGTGAACATTCGCGGCACGCCCTCGGCAAGGTTGCGACCGGAAATCTCGATCTCGCGGACTTCGGTCTGGCTGAAGGCGCAGCCGATTTCCATCTTGATGCGTTCGGCCGTCGATTCGCCAATCAGCGTGCCGTGGTTGCGGCGCACGTAGTTGATGATCGCCTCGTCGAAACGGTCGCCACCGATGCGCACGGAGGCCGAATAGACGATGCCGTTGAGTGAGATCACCGCGACCTCCGACGTGCCGCCGCCGATGTCGAGGACCATCGATCCGCGCGCCTCGTGCACCGGAATGCCGGCGCCGATCGCCGCGGCCATCGGTTCTTCGATCAGATACACATCGCGCGCGCCGGCCGATTCGGCCGACTCCTTGATCGCGCGGCGCTCGACCTGGGTCGAGCCGCACGGCACGCACACGAGCACGCGCGGGCTCGGGCGGAACATGCGCGAACGGTGTACCTTGCGGATGAACTGCTTGAGCATCTCCTCGGTCATCGAGAAGTCCGCGATCACACCGTCCTTGAGCGGACGCACGGTGACGATGTTGCCGGGCGTGCGTCCGAGCATGCGCTTGGCCTCAGCGCCTACGGCGGCAACCGAGCGCGGGCCACCCGGACCGCGGTCCTGGCGAATCGCGACAACTGAAGGCTCGTTCAGGACGATGCCCTGGCCGCGCACGTAAATCAGGGTGTTGGCGGTGCCGAGATCGATGGAAAGGTCATTGGAAAACAGCCCGCGGAAACTTTTGAACATCGCAAAATCCGGTGGCGGCGACCTGGTCGCCGTGCAGCACGTGCAGTAAAAGGGAAAAAGTGCGCCAGTGTAGTAACCGGGGGCAGGCGAAGCAAGGAAAAATGCCGTTAAGCAGCAAGTCTGCATTTCGCCGCAACTGGCAGAAAATGCGCGCCATTTCACAGTTGTTCGCGATTTGCGCCTGCCCGGGGTCCGGCTTGCGTGGCGGCGGCGAATCGGAGATGCTGCTATGCCGCAAAACCTGCTTAGCCCCCGATGGCCATCGACAGCACGACCGTCCGCCATATCGCCCGACTTGCCCGCCTGGCCATAGCCGAGGGCGAATTGGCGACCGTGGGCGCTGAATTGGGCCGCCTGCTGGAACTGGCCGATCGCCTCGGCGTGGCCGACGTCGCCGGCATCGAGCCGCTGGCGCATCCGCACGACCAGGCGCTGGCCTGGCGCGCCGACGCGGTGACCGAGACGGACCATGCCGATGCGCTGCTGGCGCTCGCCAGCGAGGCGCGCGGCGGTTTCTACCTCGTGCCGAAGGTCATCGAGTAGGCGCGGCATGAGTTCGAGCATCGCGCAACAGGCGCAGGCGCTTCGCGCACGCGAAACCTCGGCGGTCGAACTGACCCGGCGCGCGCTCGAAGCCGCGCGCGCGAACGCGCCGCTGAATGCCTTGATCACGCAGGCCGACGCCGCTGCGCTGGCCGCGTCCGAACGCGCCGACGCCGCGCTGGCGCGTGGCGCCGCAGCGCCGCTTTGCGGTATTCCCTTTGTGCACAAGGACATTTTTTGCACAAATGGAATCCGTACGACCTGCGGTTCGCGCATGCTCGAAGGTTTCGTGCCGCCGTACGACGCAACCGTCGTCGAACGCCTCGCCGGCGCGAACGCCGTGACGATCGGCAAGGCGAACATGGACGAGTTCGCGATGGGTTCGTCGAACGAGAACAGCCACTTCGGGCCGGTGCGCAATCCGTGGGACGCCACGCGCGTGCCGGGCGGATCGTCGGGCGGCTCCGCTGCCGCGGTCGCCGCCGGAATCGTGCCGTTCGCAACCGGCACCGACACCGGCGGCTCGATCCGCCAGCCGGCAGCGTTCTGCGGCATCACCGGGCTGAAGCCGACCTACGGTCGGGTCTCGCGCTGGGGAATGATCGCGTTTGCCTCGAGTCTGGATTGCGGCGGCGTGCTCGCGCGCTCAGCCTCCGACTGCGCCGAGGTGCTCGCGGCAGTCGCCGGCCACGATCCGCGCGATGCAACGAGTGTGCAGCGGCCGGTCGACGACTACGTGGCTTCATTGTCCACATCGCTGCAAGGCAGACGCATCGGCGTGGCCCGCGAATATTTCGGCGCCGGCGTAGAGGACGGTGTCGGTGCGGCGGTGCGGGAAGCACTGGCGGCGCTGGAGAAGCGCGGCGCGATCCTGGTCGACATCGCGCTGCCACATGCGGAACTGGCGATACCGGCCTACTACGTGATCGCCCCGGCCGAGGCGTCGAGCAATCTCGCCCGCTACGATGGCGTGCGTTTCGGTCACCGCTGCGCGGATCCGGCCTCGCTCGAAGACCTGTACGCGCGCAGCCGGTCCGAAGGATTCGGCGCGGAGGTCAAGCGCCGCATCCTGATCGGTACCTACGCACTGTCGGCCGGCTACTACGACGCGTATTACCTGCGCGCGCAGCGTGTACGCCGCCTGATCGCGAGCGATTTCGCCAAAGCGTTCAAGCAGGTTGACCTGATTGCCGGACCGACCGCGCCGACCGTCGCGTTCAGGCTCGGCGAAAAATCCGCCGATCCACTCGCGATGTACGCCGCCGACGTCAACACGGTCGCGGTGAATCTCGCCGGCCTGCCGGCGATCTCGATTCCTTCTGGATTCGCATCGAACGGGGCCGGCGCCGGACTGCCGGTCGGCCTGCAACTGATCGCGCCGGCCTTTGCGGAAGCCCAATTGCTCTCAGCCGCGCATCAATTTCAGCAGTGCACGGATTGGCATCTGCGCGAACCGAAGGTGACGGCATGAATCCGGCTACCGGCTCACGGCTGCAGACTCACGGGTCTTGGCAACCCGTCATCGGCCTGGAAATCCACGCCCAGCTAAACACCGCGAGCAAGCTGTTCTCCGGCGCGTCGACCGCTTATGGCGCCGAGCCGAACACGCACGCGAGCGTCGTCGACGTCGCGCTGCCGGGAACGCTGCCGGTGCCGAACCACGCGGCGCTCGACAAGGCGATCCGCTTTGGTTTGGCCGTCAACGCCCAGATCGCGCGGCACAGCGTGTTTGCACGCAAGAACTACTTCTATCCCGATCTGCCGAAGGGCTACCAGATCAGCCAGTACGAACTGCCGATCGTGGCGAATGGCCGCCTGCGCGTGCAGATGGACGATGGCCGTGTGCTCGACGTCGAGATCCAGCGCGCGCATCTGGAAGAGGACGCCGGCAAGTCGCTGCACGACGCATTCCATTCGGCCACCGCGATCGACCTCAATCGTTCCGGCACGCCGCTGCTCGAGATCGTTTCAGCGCCGGTGCTGCATTCGGCAGCCGAGGCCGTCGCCTACATGCGCACCGTGCATACGCTCGTGCGCTGGCTCGGCATTTGCGACGGCAACATGCAGGAAGGCTCGTTCCGCTGCGACGCCAACGTATCCGTGCGGCCAGCCGGCGACTCGAAGCTTGGCACGCGCACCGAGGTCAAGAACGTCAATTCTTTCCGCTTCGTCGAGAAGGCGATCGAGTACGAAATCGAGCGCCAGATCCGCGCGCTCGAAAACGGCGAAGCGATCGTCCAGGAAACGCGCCTCTACGATGCCGCGCATCACCACACGAAGCCGATGCGCGGCAAGGAAGATGCGCACGACTACCGCTACTTTCCCGATCCCGACCTGCCGCCGCTGACCGTAACCGAAGCCGATATCGCTGCAATCGTGACGCAGATGCCGGAGTTGCCGGACGCGCGCCGCGCACGTTACGTCACGGCTCTGGGCCTGCCCGATGCCGACGCCGTGCAGCTGTGCTCCGACAAGGCGACTGCCGATTATTTCGAGGCAGCGCTGGCGGCATTGTCGGTCGCCGGCGCACCCCAGGCCGAAACTGGCGACAGTCGCGCCGACGCCAAGCTCGCCGCGAACTGGGTGCTCGGCGAACTGGCCGCTGCGCTGAATGACGCGGCAATTCACATCGAGACGACTCGGGTCAGCGCCGCTGCGCTCGCGCAACTGCTGTTGCGCGTCCGCGACGGCACGATTTCCGGCAAGATCGCCAAAGACGTGTTCGCCGCAATGTGGTCCGGCGACGGCAACGCCGACACGATCATCGCCGCGCGCGGCCTGCGCCAGATCTCCGACACGAACGCGCTCGAGTCGGCAGTCGACGCGGTCATCGCCGAATATCCGAAGCAACTCGCGGACTACCGCAGTGGCAACCACAAGCTGCTGCAGTTCTTCGTCGGCCAGGCGATGAAGCGGCTCAAGGGCCAGGCGAATCCCCAGCAGCTCAATACATTGCTGAAGAAGAAGCTAGGGACGAGGGGCGAGGGGCGAGAGTAGTTTCCCGCTGGTCCTTCGCCGCGATCCGCTTATCTGCGACAATAGCAAAAGCATCGACGGCGGCTTTGTCGCCGCTCGTCCCTCGTCCCTCGTCCCTCG
>DASRTK010000197.1:0-5063 GCA_035655975.1 Rudaea sp. | reverse complement strand
CGCGAAGCCGGGTCGTCCGAGCCGATAGTGCTCGCCGCCGATCTCGCCTTCGAGCCCACCGCCGTCGATCCTGCGCACGTCGTGCGCGGGCGCCGGGCTGTAGTCGCCCGCCGCCGCGCGCAGCGCATTGGCTATGGGATGGGTGTTGCCGGTCTCCAGCGCAACGGCGATCCGCAGGCACGTTTGCGCAGGCGTTCGCGCCAACGCGTGGATGTCGGCAAGCTCGAGGCTGCGTTCGCTCAGCGTGCCGGTCTTGTCGAACACGAAGTAATTCGCGCGCACCAGGCCTTCGATTGCGTTGGGTACCAGCCCGAGGATCCCTCGCTGCGCAAGGACCGTGAGAGAGCGTGCCAGCGCGGCCGGAACCGCCAGCGCAAATGCGCACGGACAGGCTACGACCAGCACGGCCAGCGACGCAGCGAACGCGCGGCTTGGGTCGATGACCAGCCATGTGCCCGCCGTGGCCGCGGTCGCCAGCAGCAACACTGCAACGAACCAGCCGGCGGCGCGTTCGCCGTGACGACTCCAGCGCGGCCGCTGCTGCTGGGCGCGGCCGACCATGCGCACGATGGCCGACAAGGTCGTGTCGGCGCCGATACGCACGACACGCATTTGCGCCGGACCATCGACGACGATGCTTCCGGCGATGAGTTGCTCGCCGCGCTGGCGCACCAGCGCCTTCGACTCGCCGCTGAGCAGCGATTCGTCGACGCGGCATTGCGCGCTGGTCAGTTCGCCGTCGGCAGGCACGGTCGCGCCATCGCCAACGACGACGCAGTCGCCAATCTGCAACTCATAGACGCCCACGTTTTCCAGGGTGCCGCCGGCGCCAAGCCGCTGTGCGACGGCAGGCTGGAGGCGAGCGAGCGCGTCGACGACGTCCGTGGCGCGATGGCGCGCGCGCATTTCCAGGTAGCGTCCGCCGAGCAGAAGGAATACGAACATGCTGGCCGAATCAAAATACACCTGCGCGCCGCCGCGCAATGTCTCGACGATGCTGGCCACGAACACCAGCGCCACGGCGAAAGCAACCGGCGTGTCCATCCCGGCGCGACCCGCGCGCAACTCGCGCCAGGCGCCGGCGAAGAATGGCCGGGCCGAGTAGAACACGACCGGAATCGTCACCAGCAGTCCGATCCAGCGAAAGAAGTCGCGTGTAGACGTTTCGATGCCTTCGAGCGCGCCGGCGTAGAGCACGATCGCGAACATCATCGCCTGCATCATCCCCAGGCCCGCTACGACGAGCCGCTTCAGCGCCGCGCGCTGCTCGCGCTCAACCACGTCGCTGAGAGACTGCCGATCGAGCGGATGCGGCACGTAACCGAGCTTGGCGATTGCACCGAGCAGCGCGCTCAGTTCTACGCGCTGGGGCTGCCAGACGATGCGCACGCGCTTGCCCGGAACACTGACACCCGTCTCGCGCACGCCAGGCATCCCCGACATTGCACGCTCGATCAGCCAGCTGCACGCCGAACAACGCAGGCCCTCGAGCAGGAAGCAGGCTTCGGCATCACCATCGCTGCGCTGGTGCACATACATGCGCTGCAGCTGCGCCCGATCCCAGGCCGAATAGTCGCCGATCGCACTGGCGCGCGGTGGCAGCGCATCGCGCAGGCGGTAGTAGTCCTGAAGGCCGAGCGAGGCGATCCATTCGGCGGCGGCGCGGCAACCGATGCAGCACACCGGATGCTCGAGCGCGCCGACGCGCGCGACCAGCGGCACATCGCCGGCAACCGGTTCGCCGCAATGGAAACAATTCAAGGCAGCCATGGCCGCTCGTCTACTGGATTCAGGGCGTCGGCTGATCGGCCGGGCGTGCGGCGGATGTCGGCGGCAGCGGCGAGGCGATGCGCGGACCGACCTGGGGCAGTTCATCGCGATTGCCGAACGCGGTCGCGACCAGTGCGAGCGAACCGATCACTGTCGCGCCCAGCATGACGATCATGAGCCAGACTTCGGGCACGCGGTACCAGCTATTTTTTCTTGCGGCGTCGTTCATTTTTCCTCCGGTGCGAAGAACTCGCTCGTGTGCTGCACGTGAATCGAATCATCGTCGTTGCGCACCAGCAGGCCGACGCGGCGCCTTCCCTTTATGGCGTCGCGATCGGCGTGCAGGGTCAGCGGAACGTTGCCGACCTGGCCGGGTTGCACCGTCACGCGCGTCTTGCCGACGATCCGCAACGCACTGTTGTCGCCGTCCAGTGCGATCAGAAGCTGCTGTGTTTGATCGGTCTTGTTCACGAGCTTGATCGTGTAGCCGTTCTCGATCCCGCCGTCGGCCATCTCGCGATACAGGGCGTTGCGATCGTGCAGGACATCGACGATCAGCGCGGCGCGGTGAGAGACGCCCCACGCAAATGCGACGATCAATGCGGTCAGGATCGTGGCATAGATCGCAGTGCGCGGACGCAGGATGCGCCGGCCGAGGCCGGCCAGCGTGCTTTCGGTTGTGTAGCGGATCAGGCCGCGCGGATAGGCCATCTTGTCCATCACGGAATCGCAGGCGTCGACGCACGCGGCACAGGCGATGCACTCGATCTGCAGACCGTCCCGGATGTCGATTCCGGTCGGGCAGACCTGCACGCAGGCTTCGCAGTCGATGCAGTCACCGAGTCCCAGCGCCTTCGGATCGGCGCTGCGCTTGCGCGCGCCGCGCGGCTCGCCGCGTGCTTCGTCGTAGGAGATGATCAGTGTGTCGCGGTCGAACATCGCGCTCTGGAAGCGCGCATATGGACACATATACTTGCACACCTGCTCGCGCATGTAGCCGGCGTTGCCGTAGGTCGCAAATCCGTAGAACACGACCCAGAATCCCTCCCAGCCGCTCAACGAAAACGACGCCGCGGCGTGACCAAGGTCGAGAATCGGAGTGAAGAAACCGACGAACGTGAATCCGGTCCAGAGCGACAGCGTGATCCACAGAAACTGCTTGGCCGACTTGCGCAGGATTTTTTCGCGCGTCCAATTCCCGCCATCGAGCTTGATGCGCTGGTTGCGCCGGCCTTCGCAGAATCGTTCGATCCACAGGAACACTTCGGTCCACACCGTCTGCGGGCAGGCGTAGCCGCACCACAGGCGACCGGCCAGCGCCGTGAAGAAGAACAGGGTGATCGCGGCGATTATGAGCAGGCAGGCGAGCCAGAAGAAATCCTGCGGCCAGAAGGTCAGGCCGAATACGTAGAACTTGCGCGCGGGCAGGTCGAACAGGACGGCCTGGTGTCCATCCCAACGCACCCATGGCAAGAGATAGAACAGTCCGAGCAGGACGAATACGGCAATGATGCGCAGGCGCGCGAAACGCCCGTCGATCTCGCGCGGGTAGATCTTCGCTTGCGCCTCGTACAGCGATTCGCCGGAATTCTGCACGACGGCCAGAGGGATCGGCCGGTTCATTGCCCGCTCTTGATCGTTTGGCTGCGCTCGCGAGCAGCCCGCTTGATGCGCGAGGACAGCAGCAACGCCGTAAACGCGCTCGAACCGAGGGTGCAGGCCCAGAACATGAAGAAGCCGATGCTGTAGCCGAACTCGCGGGAAATCGTCAGGTGCGGCCAGGTGATGTCGGCCAGTTCGGACGGGTCGACGATCGCGAAGAACACGACCGACGCCACGCCCGCCGCGAAGAATGATGGCCAGGCGACGGCTCCGACGCGGCGCAGGCGCATCGCGCGCAGGCCCGCATCGCCTTCGTCCTCTGCGCGTGCGGATTCGTCGCTCATTGCTTGTCTGCTGTTGTCTCGGCCGGATTGCCCTGCGCCAGCACCCAGGCTTCGACGAGACGCGCGCGATCTTTGCCGATGATCGGTCCCCACGCCGGCATCTTGCCGTTGCGACCGTCGCGGATGCTTGTCTTGATGTCGTCGAGCGTGTTGCCGTACAGCCAGATGTTGTCGGTAAGATTCGGCGCGCCGATCGCGATATTGCCCTTGCCTTCGGGCCCGTGGCAGGCGGCGCAGATCGTGACGAAGCGAGCCTTGCCCGCTTCGGCCAGCGCCGGATCGGCCTTGCCGCCTGACAGCGAGAGCGCGTAGTTGGCGACTTCGTTCACGCCCTGGTCGCCGAGCGCTGCGCCGAGCGGCGGCATCACGCCGCCACGGCCGTTCATGATCGTCGTCAGCACCTGATCGGGTGTATTGCCGTAGAGCCAGTCGCTATCGGTGAGGTTCGGATAGCCCTTGGCGCCACGCGCATCGGATCCGTGGCAAGCGGCACAGTTGTTCACGAATACGTTGCGTCCGAAGCTCTGCGCCTGTGGATCGTGTTCGAGTTCTTCGATGCTGCGGTCGCGAAAGCGCGAGAACACCGCTTCGAGTTTGCGGTTGGTCTCGTCGACGTCGGCCTTGACTTCGCCGGCCGAAGTCCAGGCGAGCGTGCCGGCGGCGTTGCCGAAGCCGGGATAGAACACCAGGTAACCTGCGGCGAAAACGACCGTCAGCAAGAACAGGCCAAGCCACCAGCGCGGCAGCGGCTTGTTGTATTCGGTCAAGTCTTCGTCCCAGACATGACCGGTCGTGTCCTCTTCCGCCTGCTCGGGTTTCTTGGCTGTCGCGAACAGCAGCCACAAGGCGCCGATGACGTTGATCAGCACGAGCAGCGCCACATAGATTCCCCATCCCGCAGTCATGGGCGTGTCTCCGTAAAGTCGTCGGCAAGCGGCAATCGTGCCATCAGTTCGAATTCCTGTTTGCGTCGGCTGCTGTACGCCCAACCGACGATGCCGCAGAAGATCACGATCAACAACGCGGTAATCACGCCCATGATCATTGCAGGTTCTCCTTCGGACCGTACTTGCCCAGATCCTGCAGGTACGCGACGAGCGCATCCATCTCGGTCTTGCCCTTGACCGCTTCGGCAACCGAGGCATAGTCCGCGTCGGTGTACGGCAGACCGACCATGGCCAAGCCGCGCATGTGCGACTCGACTTCCGAGGCGGACAAGGTCGCCGAATTCAGCCACGGATAGCCCGGCATGATCGACTCGGGCACCAGATTGCGCGGGTTGGCCAGGTGCACGCGCTGCCAGTCATCGCTATAGCGGCCGCCGATGCGCGCGAGGTCCGGTCCCGT
>DASRTK010000196.1:0-1777 GCA_035655975.1 Rudaea sp. | reverse complement strand
GCGCCGCTCGGCTACGTGCACGCGCCCGAAGACCTGCTCGTCGACGCCGCCGGCGCGCCGCGGCGCATCGACAAGGCGTTCTCTTGGGAATTCCCGCTGGCCGCGCACGGCATGCTGCAAAGCGTGATCCGCAATGCCTGGGCCGGCGATCCGTATCGCATCGACACGCTGTTCCTGTTCATGGCCAACATGGGCTGGAACTCGGCAATGAACACGACGCAGACGCGCGAAATGCTGGCTGACCGGGACGCGGCCAGCGGCGAGTATAGAATTCCACATATCATCTACGCCGACGCGTACTGGTCCGAGACCGTGAACTTCGCCGACCTGGTGCTGCCGGACACGACCTACCTCGAACGCCACGATTGCATCTCGCTGCTCGACCGGCCGATTTCCGACGCCGACTGCGCCAGTGATGCGATCCGCCAGCCGGTGTGCGATCCCGACGCCGATGGAACCGGACGGGACGTGCGCCCGTTCCAGGATGTGCTGATCGATCTCGGCGCGCGCCTGGGATTGCCGGGCCTGGCGAACGAAGACGGCAGCGCGAAATATCCCGGCGGCTATGCGCAATACATCGTCGAGCACGAGCGCGCACCCGGCGTCGGCCTGCTCGCCGGCTGGCGCGGCCGCGACGGTAGCCGCAGCGGTGTCGGCGAACCGAATCCGCACCAACTCGACGTATACAAGGCGAACAATTGCTACTGGCACGCGCCGGTTCCGGCCGCCGGGCGCTACTACAAGATGGCGAACCGCGATTACCTGGCCTGGGCCAAATCGCTGGGCTTCGTCGGCTCGACCGATGCGATCGTGCTCGAGTTGTATTCGGAACGGCTGCAGACGTTCCGGCTTGCCGCGCAGGGTCACGGCGCGCAACAACCGCCGGAGCGCGAACGCGAACGAGTCGCGCGCTACTTCGATCCGTTGCCGTTCTGGTACGAGTGCATCGAGCTGGAGCGGACGACTTTTTACTCTCCCCTCGTGGGAGAGTCGGCGCGCAGCGCCGGAGAGGGGGCGCACGGGCTGCAATCTACCATCGAGGCACTCGCAACCGGAAAGGCCACGACTCCGTTTTCACCCTCTCCCCGGCCCTCCCCCCTCAAGGGGGAGGGGGAAAAGCAGTTTCCGCTCTCCGCCATCACCCAGCGGCCGATGTTCATGTATCACGCCTGGGGTTCGCAGAACGCGTGGCTGCGCCAGATCGCGACGCACAACTATCTGTACCTGCATCCGGATACGGCCGCGGCGCACGGCGTGGCCGACGGCGACTGGGTCTGGGTCGAGTCGGCGCATTCGCGCATCCGCGTCCCGGCGCGGCTGCACGCGGGCACCGCGCCGGGCACGGTGTGGACCTGGAACGCGATCGGCAAGCGCAAAGGCGCGTGGAAGCTCGCGGCCGATGCGCGCGAGTATACAAAGGGATTCCTGCTCAACCACGTGATCGACGACCTGCTGCCGGCGCGCGGCGACGGCTACCGCTATGCGAACGCCGATCCGGTCACCGGCCAGGCCGCATGGTTTGATTTGAAAGTAAGGATTTACCGCACCGCTGGCGACGCGGAGACTGCGGCATGAGCGTCAACGCATGGATCGTCGCGGTGACGGTGATCGGCGCGATGGCGCTGTTCGTCAGTGAGAGGCTGCGTTTCGACGTCATCGGTCTGATCGTGCTCGTGCTGCTGATGACGCTCGGCATCCTGACTCCGGCCGAGGGCCTTTCCGGTTTCAGCAACGAAGCCACGGTCGTCGTCGCCGCGATGTTCGCGTTGAACGCCGG
>DASRTK010000195.1:0-6675 GCA_035655975.1 Rudaea sp. | reverse complement strand
CCCGCCCGGCCATCATGCCGGCCATTCGACCTATGGCGGCTATTGCTACCTCAACAACGCAGCGCTTGCGGCCCAGGAGTTGCGCGACCGTGGCAGCGCTCGCGTTGCCGTGCTGGACGTCGATTATCACCATGGCAACGGCACGCAGGAAATCTTCTACGCGCGCGACGACGTTCTGTTCGTGTCGATCCACGGCACGCCGGACACGGAGTATCCCTATTTTCTCGGCTACTCAGACGAACGCGGAATCGATGCGGGCGAGGGCTTCACGCGCAACTTCCCGCTTCCGGCCGGGACAGGGTGGGACGACTACCGCGTCGCGCTGGCCGAAGCGCTGGAAGAGATCGGGCGCTACCACGCCGACGCACTGGTCGTATCGCTCGGCGTGGACACCTTCGAAGGCGATCCGATCAGTGCATTCAAGCTCAGCCGCCGGCATTTTCCGCTGATTGGCGCGATGCTAGCCGCATTGCGTCTGCCGACGGTGCTCGTGCAGGAAGGCGGCTACGCGGTAGAGGAAATCGGCGAAAACGTCGTCGATGTCCTCGCTGCGTTCTGACTTTCAGGCCGGTTTCGGAGGTTTTTTCATTTTTTTACGCGATCTCGATCGCTCAAAGTTGCTCACGCATCGACCTGCCGGCGCTTTTCTTAACGTCCCGCCCGGTAGAATCCGTTCCGTCAGTCACGCAATCGAATGCCATGAAGACCAGACGGCTTCGCATCACGACGATCGGTTTCGCCAGTATGTTGTCCCTGTCGGCGTGGGCACAATCCTCGCCGCAGCCACTCGACCTGAAGTTGCCTGCAGACAACGCGGCGGTCGATGCGGCAGATGCGGAAGCGACGCGGCACGGCACCAGCGTGCAGCCTTCCTCGGCGATGCCATCCGCCTATCAATACGACGATCCGAATCCGCGAAATCGCCTGGCCCAGGCGCCACCATGCAATGACGCGACGTACACGCAGCCGCAGGTGCATGGCAGCGCCGAAGTTGGCGTGGTCGGCGGCAACCATGTCAGCGGCAACTACCAATCCGGCGTCGTCCATGTCACCAAGGCGTTCGGCAGTTGCGATGCTCCGACTGGCGGCGTGGGTGTTTCGATCGGTGTCACCAAGGGCGACTTCAATAACCCCCACGGTTGGCGTCACTAGCATCGAAGCGCGGTGCTGCTCCTGTGAAGAACCCTGCTGCTGTCGACGGTGAACGCCGCTCTGCCCAATAGGACATGCGACAACGCTTGACCGTGTGTCAGTCGTTCGCGAAGACTTTTGCCTCCGAGCGGGTGTACGACCAGATGCCATCAGGCCCGCGCTGGAACAGATAGAGATCGTAGCGGCCCTTGCGCTGAAGCGTCGGAAATGCCGCGAGCGACGCCGTGTGAAATCCCCATTGTTCAGTCGCAGGGCGCACGAGAGCGGCGAATACCTCCGTGGCTTCAGCCTCCCGATTTTTCACATCGGCGCCGGGAATCGCGGTGACATATTCGATGGCGAAAGCGTCCTGGCCGACGTCGCGATCGTCGTGTTCGATGCCCCATGCGAGATTGAATGAAGTTACTTTGATCATGCTTCCGGATGCCAGCTTCTCGCCATGCCACAGCGTTCGGAAATGGTCGTCGCAACCTGCAAGGAGTAGGAGCACAAGAGCGGGCAGGACAGCGAGGATCTTCATGGCCGATTCCCCGATCACGGTTCAGTGGAGTTGCAGGCACGCTAATACCGCTTTCGGTCCAAACCGGGGCGAATCAGGGGCAAAACAGGCTTCCGAGAGGGCCAGTTCAGGCTCGCGCTGTCTTGTCCCTTGGAAACGCAAGCCGGTCAGGCAGCGTCGCATAGTGCAGGTCGCCGCGCAACGGGTGAAGAAACCGGTTCGTGCGGATGCGCACGAGGCCGGAGTCGGACCGCTGGTGCATCGAATGCAGTTGGCTTGATGTAGGCTTGTCTGCCATGAAAATTGATCGCGTTTCTCTACCGTTTGCGCGCCTCGCATTGATTGTGACTGCGCTGCTCTGGGCAGCCCCTTGCAGTTCACTCGAGGCGGGATCGGCGTCGCAGCCGCAGCCCGTGGCGGCGCCGGCGCCCGTGCAGAAGGGGCCGTTGCTGCGATCACGCAGGACCAGCGAGTCGCTCATGACTTCCGGTCACGGAAGGACGTACCGGATTCTCGTCTCGGCGCCGTCAGGCGCGCCGCCGCAGAAAGGCTTTCCCGTGCTTTACGTGCTCGATGCCGACGGCTGGTTCGGCGCCGCGGTCGAGATCGTCAAGATGCGCGAGTACGAGAAGCTGGCGCCGACGATCGTCGTCGGCATCGCCTCGCCCAAACGTTTCTTCTTCGATCCGTCGCGCAGCTATGATTTCACTCCGCCAGATTCAGCGGATCCCGATTTCGAAGGGATCCAACTTGGCGGTGCGGACGAATTCCTGGCCTTTATCGACCGCACGCTGAAGCCGTGGGTACGGGCTCGCTATCGGACCGATGCCTCGCGCCAGATCCTGTTCGGCCATTCGCTCGGCGGGCTGTTCGCGCTGCACGCATTGTTCACTGAGCCGGACGGCTTTGCTGTCTACCTCGCGGCAAGTCCGCATATCGGGTTTTCGGACAAGGCCATACTGAAGGAGGCGGCTTTGTTCGAAACGAATCCAAAACGGCGGTCCCCGCGGGTGCTCATTACCGTCGGTGAACTCGAAGCTCATGCCAGTCCCGCGCTGGTCGACGACTATCGCCGCTATTACACCGAACATCCGGAAGCCATTCCCGGCATGTCGGTCGCCGAGGCGATCGACGAACTGTTCCACGAGCCGGAGGAAAAAACGTTCGATAAGCGCGCCGAAACGCGAGCGCTGGTCGAACGTCTGGCCGCCAGCGGCGTGAATGCGTCGTTCGCGCAATTCGCCGGAGAGGAGCACATGTCCGCTGCCATCAGCGCGCTCAATCGCGGCATACCATTCGCGCTACGGCCCGCCGCGACGCAATAGCAGTCAGGTCGCGCATTGCTGTATGGCGGCGGGCGGCCTTGAATCAATAGAGCGAAACGCCCGGCTTGGCATCCGGTGTCGTGATGGCATAGTCGTAGCCGATCAGGATGGCGCGCGACTCCGGTTTTAGCTTTTCGATGCCCTTGGTATCGAGCGCCTGCCGCACCGGTTCCAGTGGCACGAGTGTCCAGCTGTCTCGCGCGAGTGTCGCCGGGTCGATGCCGATGGCCTGGAAGAATTCTTCGGCTTCCTCTCCCTTGTAGAGTTGCTCGGTGGCCGGATTACCCGGCTGCGGTCGGAAGGCGAGATTGTGCCCCCCGGTCGGCAGGAAGGCGATCCGCAAGGCGGTCTTGCCGTGGATGCGCGCCATCTCGGTGGCGAGCGTGCCGAGGTCGATCGTGTTGATCGAGGTCGTGCCCAGCATCAAGTGCTCGATTCCCATCTTGAACACGACCTTTGGCTCCTTGTCGGCGGCCGCGTTGTAGGCGGCAAGGAAATTCTTTGCGAGCAGTCGCGCGCGGCGCGCATTGTTCTCGTAGTTGTGTCCGTGCATCCACAGCTGATAGACGGCGGCGCTTTCCTTCAGATCGGCGATGATGCGCTCGGCTTCCGCGTTTCCTTTGAACTGCGCTGCGAGTGCGTCAAAATCGGCGTCGGTATAGCGCACCAGTAGGAAGTCCTGCTGCGCCGCGGTGGCAGCCGCGGCAACTTCGGCATCGAGCAGCTTCTGCACGGTCGCACGCGCCGCATCGTTTGGCGCGATCGCAACGAGGCGTTTCAGATGGAACGGCGGTGAGCCGATGAATTCCTGGTCGACACCCCACAGGTACGGCGCGCCATTGGCATCCTGACCGGGAAAGTCGGACGCCAGCAGCAGATCGTCCTTGAGCGACAGGAACGGAATTCCGAGCGGAGTTCCGTGCACGAGCGCGTGGACCCCGTCGATCCCGTCGCGCTTGAGCGTGTCACGAATCATCTGCACCGATAGCGGACCGACCTCGACGGCGTGATACTTGAAGCCCAGTGGACGAGCTTCGCGTCCGATCGCGCGCAGCAGGATCGGCGAGTCGCCGAAGCCGTGGTCTTCCCCGAACAGGATGAACTGCGCGTTCGGCAGCTGGGCGCGCAGCACGTCCGCGCCGGGTCCCGCCAGCTTGCCGTCGCTGACGGTCAAGGCAAAGGTAGTCGGAGGCGGCGTCGGCTGCGTCGATTCGTCGGCGCGCGCCACTTGCAGCAGCGCCATAAGTGCCAAAGCGCTCAGCAACTTGCCCATGATGACATCCCCACGCCTGCACGAAGTTGCTGCTTGGATGCAGATTCGAGTTGCGGGGTTTACATCGAGCAGCTGGCAACTTGTCCAAGGTTGCACTGTGCTTGCGAGCGATCCGGCACTCTGAATGCACTTCCCGGCATGCCGGATCGATTCGCAAGTCCTCGACGCACCGCAGCCGCGCTCGCGTCCCACGAACCAGTTTCGCGAAGGAATCCGTTACTTCGCCGGTCCCGGGACAGGTATCACGATCTTGCCGTCGCTTTCGGCGACCAACACTTCGCTTGAACTGCTCGAGGAACCGTTGGCGTCCTTGGTTTCGCTCTTGATCACGAGCTTCTTGACCGGCGGCAGGGTGTATTTCATCGGCTTGCCGTCCGCCCCGGGACCACCTGCCGCGTGCTTCTTGTCTTCGGCGTCGAGATCGACGAGTTGAATCGAGGTTATCTTCGCGCCCATCTCGCTCGTCACCATCATCTTGTAGAACTCGAGTGCTTGCGGATCAGCGCCCTTCGTGTAGAGCAATCCGGTCAGGGCCTTCTCGTCCTTGGTTTCGATCGCTTTCTTGTAGGCGTCGACGAAGGCTTTTTCCTGCGCCGGCGTCGCGCAGAACCCGACTATCGGGGCGATGACAAGCAGCAACATCCAGACGGATTTGTTCACGGCATTCTCCTTGGATTTGTGGCACGGCGCTGACGAATGCTTCGGACGGTCGCGGGGACGGATTCCAGGGCCAGCGCCCATCACATTAAACCCAAAGGCGCGCTCGCGCATTAGCCTGGCGTCGTCGAAAGCCCTGGCTCCGGTTTTTTGGAGTACCTTTATGGCCGGGGAATGCGAAGTCCGAACCAACTGGGGAACCCGTATGAGATCATTGATCCTGCTCGGCCTTTTTCTACTTGCCATTGCCAGCACAGCGCCGGCTGCGACGAAGTGCCCGTTTATCGACGTGGCGCTGTTGAACAAGGGCTTGCCCGACGGTGCACCATGGCGCGTCATGTCGGGCGGGCAGGGCGAGTGCAGCTTCACGGCCAAGGACACGAGCGTAAGCTTCGGCTTCTCGCACATGGTCTCGGAGTCGACGGAAAAGGCCACCGAAGCGGCGAAGTCGATGAAGGATGCGGTCGCCCCGACGAGCCGCGTCGAGACGCTGCCGGTGCTTGGCGAATACGGCATCGACTACAACATGAAGAACGAGGCAGGCATGCCCGACGAGAAGTCGATGTTCTTTTACGGACATAGCGGCCGCGTGGGTGTGTCCGGCTATCTCAACCTCAAGAATGCGATCACGGCGCAGCAGCGCGACTTCGCCGCGAACCTGATTGTGTCGACGCTCGGCGTCGCAGGCAGCGCGCAGGCGCTGAAAAAGGAAACCAACTGTCCGTACTTCGACAGCGAACTGGTCAAGAGCCTGCTGCCTTCGGGGGACGTGACTATTTCGATTCCGAACAAGGACAGCTGCGTCGTTTCGGCGTCCGGCAGCGTGCTGATGGTGTCGGTGAATCGCTCCGCGCAGAACGCACAAGCAGTATCGAACATGCTGAAAGGCGGCGGCTGCACAGTCGATCCATTGCCGAAGTTCGGCAAGGTCGCAGGGATTGCGCATCATTGCAGCGGGGGCAATCCGCGCGCGCAGATCCTGTTCGTGTCCGGCGACCGCATGTTCGACGTCACGCTCGTTCCGACCAGCGAGCCGACGCAGGCGCAGCGCGATACGCTGGTCGAACTCGCGGCGTTCGCGGCGAAGCACTAGGTTCGAACAGCCGGTTGCAGGCGATCAGGGACCTTTGTTCAGGCACGTGCGATAGCGCTGTTCCACCCGATTGGCGAACCATTCGGTCGTGAGCTTGCGCGTGATCTTCGGGCTCTCGAGCGCGATGCGCGGCAACAGTGCGCGCGGCTGCGGCGCGTGCGCCGTCTGATCCGCCAGGGCGAACGCGCGCAGGTACAGTTCGGTACTTTCGAAGTCGATGCTCTCACCTTGTTCGAGCGCGCTGCGAATATCGGAGTCGCTCAATCCAATGCGGCGCCCGAGCTTGCGGGCGGCGCGCTCGGTCGCCCCGATTTCGCTGTCGTCGTAGCGGATCAGGTCGCCGTCGAGCGCAAGTGCGACGCCCGATGTCTGGCTCACTGCTCTCTGGAATGCCGCGTTGCGGCTCGCATAGAAGCCGGCGTTGTAGTCGGCGAAGCGGAACAGCATCTGGTCATAGCTCACCGGGTAGCCGAGCAGGTGGGCGATGCCGAAGTAGAGGCCGCCGCGGCGCGTGAACACTTCATCGCGAATCGAGTTGCCAATCGGATATGGATACCGGTGTTCCTTCGCATACTGCTCGGCATACAGGATGCTGACCTGCATCGGGCCACCGGTGCGCACCGGGTTGGCATCCGCGAACAGCTGCTTGCCGAGTGGCACTGAACCGATCAGGTCC
>DASRTK010000194.1:0-5603 GCA_035655975.1 Rudaea sp. | reverse complement strand
TCGCCGTGCTACCGCTGCCTGTTTCCAGAGCCGCCGGCCGCCGAAGATGCGCCGAACTGTGCCCAGGCCGGAGTGCTCGGCGTGCTGCCGGGCATTATTGGCCTGCTGCAGGCAAGCGAGGCGATCAAGCTTATCCTCGATATCGGCAAGCCCCTGGTCGGACGCCTGTTGTGCTTCGACGCGCTCGCCGCGACGTTCCGAGAACTGCGCTTGCCGCGCGATCCGCATTGTCCGGGTTGCGGACGCGACGCGGTATTCGGCGGATACGAACAGATCCAGCAGATCTGCGCACGCTAAAAAGGTGTAATGGCTGCGGACGGCATCTCCCTGCGTCCGATCAGCGCGTCGGCGGAACCAATGCGTAAAGCGCCGCATCGATCGGATTTCCGCGATCGACGAGCCGATTGCGCGCGATCCCTTCCAGGGCGGCCCCGGATTTCTCCGCAACGCGGCGGCTCGCGCGATTATCCAGTGCCGTGACAATCTCGATTCGGGTCAGGCCGACTTGCTCGAAGCCGAACCGCGACACCAGCCGAACTGCGCGAACCGCAACGCCGTTGCCCTGTTGCGACGTGCGCACCCAGTAGCCAAGGTTCATGAAGTTGTGTTCGCGGTTGCGCTGGTTCAATCCCGCTGCGCCAAGGAACTGGTTGGCTACAGCGTCGAAGGCCGCGAATACGAAATGCTCGCCGCTGCGCCAGCCCTGGGCACAATGAGTGATCCACGCGTCGGCTTCGGCGTCGCCGTAGCCGGCATGGCACCACGGTAGCCAGACGCCGACCGACCCTACGGATTCGCGTACGGCCTGTCCCAGCGCGGACGAATCCTCCGGCCGATAGGGTCGCAGGAGCAACCCATCGCCGCTCAGATCAGTCGAGCCGGGGACCGGTTCGCTCACGATTTGCCTTGAGCCGCGGCAAATGCCGCCAGCTGTTCCGGCGTTGCTTCCTTCTGGTGTCTGGATTTCCATTGCGCAAACGGCTCGCCGTACACGCGCTCGCGGGCCTCGTCCTTGCTCATCGCCATGCCGCGCGCTTCGGCCGCTTCACGGTACCAGTCGGCGAGGCAATTGCGGCAGAAGCCGGCGAGGATCATCAGGTCGATGTTCTGCACATCGGTGCGGCTGGTGTTCAGATGCTGCAGCAGGCGCCGGAATGCAGCGGCTTCCAGTTCGGTGCTCTGGTCATTCATGTTCACCTCGATGCGGGATTGGCCGCGTTACCGGACCTGCATGCCATCGTAGCGATTCCGCGCGGTTTGAGCCACGCGATTGCAACAGCGATAATGCGGGCACCAACTCTACCGGCCGGTGGCATGACCGCAAGAATTCTCGACGGCAAGCGCATTGCCGAGGATTTGCTCGACGAACTGCGTGCGCGGGTCCAGGCGCGCAAGCAGCGCGGACAAATCGTGCCGGGCCTCGCCGTCGTGTTCGTCGGCAACGATCCCGCGTCAGCCGTCTACGTGCGCAACAAGCGCCGCGCCTGCAAGCATGTCGGCTTCCGTTCGCGCGACTACGACTTGGCGGCGACCGCTACGCAAGCCGAACTGGCGCAATTGATCGATCGGCTCAACGCCGATCCGGACATTCATGGCATCCTGGTGCAGCTGCCGCTGCCAGCGCATATCGATGCCGCTTCGCTGATCAACCGCATCGACCCGCGCAAGGACGTCGACGGCTTCCATCCGGAAAACATTGGCCGGCTGGCCTTGCGCCAACGCGGCCTGCGGCCGTGCACATCGAAGGGCGTGATGACGCTGCTTGCGCATACGGACCGTCCGGTGCGCGGCCAGGACGCCGTTGTCGTCGGCGTGTCCAATCATGTCGGTCGGCCGCTTGCGTTCGAACTGCTGTTGGCCGGCTGCACGACGACCTGCTGCCACAAGTTCACCCGCGATTTGGCGCAGACCGTCAGGCGCGGCGACATCGTCGTGGTTGCGGTCGGCCGTCCGGGGTTTGTCAAGGGCGACTGGATCAAGCCAGGCGCCATCGTGATCGACGTCGGCATCAATCGCATCGCCGATGGAAGGCTGGTAGGTGACGTGGACTTCGACGGCGTGGCGGAACGCGCGTCGTGGATCACACCGGTGCCGGGCGGAGTAGGGCCGATGACGGTGGCGACGCTGATGCAGAACACCGTCGAGGCGGCCGAACAGGCTTGAATTCGTCCGATTCGGACCGGTCCGCTGCGCTGTGGGGAGGCATGGGTTACCATGCGCGCCCAATCCCGCTTCCGATCGCCGATTTTCGTCATGCCGAGTAATTTCAGCCGCTTTCGTTTTGTCGTGCTGCTGGGCGCCTGCGCGCTGTGTGCGTGCGCAAACGTCATGCGCCGGGCTACAAGCCAGTTTGCCGACAATCTCACGACGGCGATTCTCAACGAGGACGATCCCGGCACCGTGCGTGATGGCGTACCGGCGTATCTGCTGCTGGTCGACGGCATGATCCAGGGCGATCCGGAAAACGTCGGCGCACTGATGGCCGGCGCAAAGCTCTACGACTCCTATGCCGGCGGCTTCGTCGAGGATGATGTCCGCGCGCGGCGGCTCGCCGAGCGCGCGTATGGCTACGCGAAGCGCGCGCTGTGCTTGCGCGACAAAGAGCTGTGCACGGCGCTGGATGCGCCATTCGATGCATTTCAGCTGGCGCTGGCGAAGACCAAGGCCGACAACCTCGACGTGCTGTATGGTTTTGCGTCGGCTTGGGCAAGCAGAATCCAGGTCAATACCGGCGACTGGAACGCGATCGCCGACCTGCCGAAGCTGCAGTCGCTGCTGCTGCACGTAGTCAGCCTCGATGCTCACTACGACGATGGCGGCGCCTATCTCTATCTCGGCGTGATCAATTCGATCCGCCCGGCGTCGCTCGGTGGGAAGCCCGAAGTGGGCAAGGAGTACTTCGACAAGGCGCTTGAACTCTCCGCAGGCAGGAACCAGATGGTGCGGGTGTTGTATGCGCAGTTTTACGCGCGCCTGGTGTTCGACCAGGCGCTTCACGACAAGCTGCTCAACGAGGTGCTGGCGGCTGATCCGGTGGCGCCGAAACTGACGCTGATCAATACCCTGGCGCAGCGCAAGGCGAAAGCGCTGCTCGAATCGGGCAAGGATTACTTCTAGGACGTCCGCCGGACGGACGACTCTGGTCAGATGCGCCTCTGCCGCGCACGCAATGGTGTATGCAAAAGGTATACAAATGAAAACACGCATGTTGCTGGGACTGGTGCTTGGAATCTTCGCGCTCGGGGGACAGGCGGCCACGGTCATCAAGATCGCCACGGTCGCCCCGGACGGCACGGCATGGATGCGCGAAATGCGCGCCGGCGCCGAGGCCGTGAAAAAGCGCACCGAGGACCGTGTGGAAATCAAGTACTACCCCGGCGGCGTCATGGGTGACGAGCCCTCGGTGCTGCGCAAGATCAAGATCGGGCAGTTGCAGGGCGGGGCATTCACCGGCGGTGAGTTCTCGCCGACCAACAAGGACGCGCAGATCTACAGCATCCCGTTCCTGTTCAAGAATCTGGATGAAGTCGACAAGGTGCGCGCGCAGCTCGACCCGATGTTCAAGAAAACGTTCGAGAGCGCCGGCTTCGAGGCCGTCGCGATCAGCGGTGGCGGGTTCGCCTACCTCATGAGCGTCCGCGACGTAAAAACCAGGGATGACCTCAAAGCCGCCAAGGTCTGGGTACCGCAAGGTGACCGGATCGCCGAGGTCGCCCTCAGCGCGGCTGGAGTCACGCCGATTTCGCTGCCGCTCGCCGATGTGTACACGAGCCTGCAAACCGGGTTGATCGACACCGTGGCGAACACGCCGGCCGGCGCCATCGCGTTCCAGTGGCACACCAAACTCAAGCATATGATGGATCTGCCGCTCACCTACGTGATCGGAATCCTGGTGGTCGACAAGAAGGTGTTCGATGCATTGTCGGCCGAGGACCGCAAGGCGTTGAACGAGGAACTCGGAGCGGCGTTCGCCCGGCTCGAGAAGATCAACCGCGACGACAATGTGCAGGCGCGCGGTGCGCTCGAAAAGCAGGGCGTGGCGATATTCACGCCAAACGCCGCCGAAACGAAGCCGTGGGAGGCTGTCGGCGTGGCTGCGCGGGCGGAGCTCACGGCGAAGAACGAGATCAGTCCCGAGATGAGCGCCGCGCTGGACAAGGCACTGGCACAAGTGCGCGGAGCGGCCAAGTAGTCACTTTTTAGCGGCGAAGTCTGAATGCGTCGGAATCCGCCGCGGCGGACCGGCGTCGCGACCGTCGCTGCCAGGATCACCGGAATGTCGAACGAACGCGCCACGAGCAAAGTCCTGCGCCACCTGCATCGCATCGAGAACGGATTGCTCGCGATCCTCGTGCTGGTTCTCGTCGGTCTGGCTGGAACGCAGATCGTGTTGCGCGTCTTTTTCGAGACCGGACTGGCGTGGGCTGACTCCTTTTCGCGCTCGCTCGTCCTGTGGACCGGCATGCTCGGCGCGCTCGCGGCCGTGAGCGATGACAAGCACATTGCCCTGGACGTGCTGCAGCGATTCCTGCCGCCGCGCATCCAGCGTGTCGCGCGGATCGCAACGCTCGGCTTCGCTGCATTGCTGTGCGCCGCGATGGCGTGGTACGGCACGGGCCTGGTCGCGATCGACTATGCCGAAGGTCTTAAATCGGGCGGCGGCAGCGTTGTCGCCGCGCTGCGCGCGTGCTTCGCAGAAAGCATCCTGCCGCTTGCGTTCGGACTGATGGCGTTGCGGTTTGCGCTGCGCGCATTCGCGCCGCCGGCGCACGCGCCGGCACTCCTGCACGACTCGGGCAGCACAGCGCAGTGACTATTCTTCTGATCGCCGTTCTGTTGCTGCTCGCCGCGCTCGGCGCGCCGCTGTTCGCACTGATTGCCGCCATCGCGCTGCTTGGATTCAACGCGGCCGGACAATCGGGCACCGCGGTCGCGATCGAGTTCTACCGCCTGGCCGACATGCCTGCGCTGATCGCGATTCCGTTGTTTACACTGGCTGGATATCTGCTGGCCGAAAGCCAGGCACCGCGCCGGCTCGTGCGCCTGACGAATGCGCTGTTCGGCTGGCTGCCGGGCGGCCTGGCGATCGTGTCGATTTGCGCCTGCACCTTGTTCACGGCGTTTACCGGCGCGACCGGCGTGACCCTGGTCGCGCTTGGCGCGGTCCTATACCCGGCCTTGCGCCACGCGCAATATCCGGAACGCTTTTCGCTCGGGTTGCTTACCTGCTCCGGCAGCCTGGGGTTGTTGCTCGTGCCATCGATGCCGTTGATCCTGTACGGTGTCGTCGCGCAGCAGTTCCATACGACGCCGCCGGTGGCTATCGACGCGCTGTTCAAGGCCGGACTGCTGCCGTGCCTGCTGATGATCATCGTGCTGTCGCTGTACAGCGCCTGGATCGCGCGCGGACTCCCGCGACCCGAACGCACGAGCAAACGCGAAGTGTGGGCTGCGGTGAAAGACGCCGCCTGGGAGTTGCCACTGCCTTTCGTGGTCCTTGCCGGCATCTATTCCGGCAAGCTTGCCGCTTCGGAAGCGGCGGCAGCGACCGCGCTGTATGTGCTGATCGTGACCGTGCTGATCCGGCGCGAAATCCGCCTGCC
>DASRTK010000193.1:0-4689 GCA_035655975.1 Rudaea sp. | reverse complement strand
GGACAGCAGGGGACGCAGTTTCTGGTCAATCGCGTCGCGCGCGCGGAAGATGCGCGAGCGGACCGTTCCTATGGGGCAATTCATCTTTTCGGCGATCTCTTCGTAACTCAGCCCGTCGACTTCGCGCAGGGTAATTGCGGTTTTCAATTCCTCGGGCAGCTCTTCGACAGTCTCGAACACGGTTCGTTCAATTTCCTGACGCAAAAGTTCGTGCTCGGGAGTCGCCCGGTCCTTCAGGCGCGCGCTGCCCTCGAGCTGGACGGCGTCATCGATCGACACATCGTCCTGGGGCGGCCGGCGCCCCTGCGAGACCAGGTAGTTCTTGGCCGTGTTGATCGCGATCTTGTACATCCACGTGTAGAACTGACTGTCTCCACGAAACGCGCCGATCGCGCGATAGGCTCGAATGAATGCCTCCTGGGCAACATCCTGGCATTCGCTCCAGTCGGAAACATAGCGGGAGATTACGCTGACCAGCTTGTGCTGGTACTTGCGTATCAGCAGATCGAAGGCGCGCTTGTCTCCCTGCTGGACCCGCTCGACCAGGGCCTGATCGGTGTCTGTCTCGCCCATCCGGGCTTCGCTCCGTTTGTCCGCGACCCGATCGAGCGCCAATGCAAGACCATGAGCCATCGTGTTTAGTTCCACCGGGGGATTCCGCTGCATCCGCCATAGATGGAGGCGGCCGACAGGCGGATCAATCAGGACCCGGCCCCCAACCCCGCAAGCCGAGATTGACCGCGGGCGCGCCGAACCCGGATTATAGCTGTCCTGCCCTGCACGCGTCCGAGGCTGCCATGTTCGAAGGTCTGCGCTTTTCCCACTGGAAAGCCGAAACCGATGGCGGCGGCATCGTCGTATTGACGCTGGATCGGGACGGCGCGTCGGTCAACGCGCTCAACCGCGCCGTGATCGATGAACTGGCCCAGATCGTCGAACGCCTGTCGTTCGATCCGCCCAAGGGTGTCGTGATTCGTTCCGGCAAGAACAACGGATTCGTCGCCGGCGCCGACATCCGCGAGTTCGAGCTCTATGAAAAACAAGGCGGTGTCCTCGCGAGCATCGAGAACGGCCAGCGCGTGTTCCAGAACCTGGCGCGTCTGCGCTGTCCGACGGTAGCCGCGATTCACGGTTTCTGCATGGGCGGCGGGACCGAATTGTCGCTTGCCTGCCGCTATCGCATTGCCTCGCGCGATCCTTCCACGAAGATCGGCCTGCCCGAGGTCATGCTCGGAATCCATCCCGGCTGGGGCGGAAGCGCTCGCTTGCCGCGCCTGATCGGAGCCACCGACGCGCTGCCGATCATGCTGACCGGCAAATCGTTGTCTGCAGAAGCCGCCCGGTCGCTCGGCGTCGTCGACGCTCTGACCTCTCCGGAACTGCTGGTCGAGGGGGCCAAGGAACTCATTCGCCACCCGCGCCAGCGGCCATTCGCACAGCGTGCCAAGGCCTGGGCGACGAATATCTGGCCGGTCCGCCAGATCCTCGCGCCGATCGTGCGCAAGCAGACCGCGACGAAAGTGCGGCCCGATCAATATCCGGCGCCGTTCGCGCTGATCGAGGTGTGGCGTCGCGGTGGTTCCAGCATCACGCAGCGCTTGAAACTCGAGGCGCGCTCGGTCGCCAAACTCGCGAAGACAGCGACCTGCCGCAACCTCGTCCGCGTGTTCTTCCTGCAGGAACGCCTGAAGGGACTCGGATCCGGCAGCGACGCCGCGATCAAGCGCGTCCATGTCATCGGCGCCGGCGTGATGGGTGGCGACATCGCCGCCTGGTGTGCGCTGCGCGGCTTCGACGTGACATTGCAGGATCGCGAGATGAAGTTCATCCAGCCAGCGCTGGATCGAGCGCAAGACCTGTTCACCAAACGGCTGAAGACGCCGGAGCGCATCCAGCCCGTGGCCGCACGCCTCAAAGCCGACGTCGACGGCAAGGCAATAGCCGATGCCGATCTCGTCATCGAGGCGATCTTCGAGAACCTCGAGGCCAAGCAGGAGCTGTATCGCAAGACCGAGCCGTCGATGAAAGGCGGCGCGCTGCTGGCCACGAATACTTCGAGCATTCCGTTGAACGACCTGCGCACTGCCGTCAATGCGCCAGCGCGCTTCCTCGGCCTGCACTACTTCAATCCGGTCGCGCAAATGCCGCTGGTTGAGATCGTTCGCCAGGACCAACTCGATCCCGCCAACGAAAAACATGCGTTCGCATTCTGCAAGGCCATCGACAAACTGCCGGTGCCGGTAAAAGGCACGCCAGGATTCCTCGTCAACCGCATCCTGATGCCGTACCTGCTCGAATCGTTGCGTCTGTTCAAGGAAGGCGTGCCGGGGCCCGTGCTGGACAAGGCGGCGAAGAAGTTCGGCATGCCGATGGGACCGATCGAACTGGCCGACACGGTCGGCCTCGATGTGTGTGCCTCGGTCGGCAAGGAAGTCGGCGAATTCCTCGGCCTCGAGATCCCCGAAGGGCTCGACGCGCTGATCGCCGACGGCAAGCGCGGCAAGAAGACCGGCGAAGGTCTATACAAGTGGGAAAATGGGAAACCGGTCAAGCCCGAGGTCGATCCGAACTACCAGGCGCCGGCCGACATCACCGAGCGCATGATCCTGCCGATGCTCAACGAATCGGTTTCGTGCCTGCACGATGGCGTTGTCGACGATGCCGACCTGCTCGATGCCGGCGTTATTTTCGGCACCGGGTTCGCGCCGTTCCGTGGCGGCCCGATCGAGCACATTCGTGCCGAGGGCGCCGACACAGTCAAGGCGCAACTGGAGGCGCTCGCCGGCAAGTATGGCAAGCGCTTCGCGCCGAAAGCGGGCTGGGACAATCCCGTGCTCGCGAAGCCGTAAGACGCGCTCAGTCGCGTTGACCAGGGCACCTGGCTGTGAGCGGGCTGAAGACAACGACGGCAATCGTCGAGGCGATCAGCACGCGGCACCTGCTCGTGCTGGACTATCACGGCAAGACGCGCACCGTGGAACCGCACACGTTCGGATTGGATCGCTGGGGCCGCGCGCTGCTGTGCGCCTACCAGGTCGAATGCGAAAGCCCGTCGAAAAGCGCGACAGGTTGGAGATTCTTCTTCATCGAGCAGATGTCGAACACGCGACTCGACCCTCGCCGGTTCGTGACGGCGCGTCCGGAATTCGTGCGCGGCGACGGCGCGTTCAAAGCAATCACAGCCGAACTGTAGGGTGGGCCTTGGCCCACCGCTTTGTCATTGAGTTCAAAAAGCAACTTGGACGCAGATCACGCGGATCAACGCGGATAAGAGCGGATATGGCAGCTGATGAGCAGGAGAAAATCCACCTTGACCGCCTTTGTCCGCATTATCCGCTTTATCCTTTTGTCGCTTTATCCGCGTTTATCCGCGTTCATCCGCGTTCATCCGCGCGAATCCGCGTCCCAATAGCTCTCAGTCATCTTCGAAACGCTGAGACCCGAACGGCTTCTGAGCCTTCTTCGCCGGCGCGGCGCCGCTGACGACACCCTGCCACACGGCAAGCGCGTCGCGCGTTGCCGCCACGTCGTGCACGCGCACGATCGCGGCACCCTTCTGAACGGCGAGCAACGCCGCCGCCGCCGACCCGGCAGCGCGATCAGCAGGATTCCCGCGCCCGGTCAGCGTGCCAATCATGCCCTTGCGTGACAGGCCGGCAAGCAGCGGCACGCCGAGCGCAGCGAACTGATCGAGCGCGCGCAGCAGGGCGAGATTGTGATCGAGCGTCTTGCCGAATCCGAAACCCGGATCGACGACGATTCGCTTTTTGTCGATGCCGGACATCTCGCAGGCGAAAATGCGTTCGGCCAGGAATCGGCGCACATCCGATACGACGTCGTCGTAGTGCGGAGCCTGTTGCATCGTGCGCGGTTCGCCCTGCATGTGCATCAGGCAAACCGGCACCTTCAAATCGGCCGCGGCGTCGAGCGCGCCGTCGCGGCGCAATGCAAACACATCGTTGATGAATCCCGCGCCGGCAGCCACGGCCGCGCGCATGACTTCGGGCTTGCTCGTGTCGATCGCAATCGGCACGGATGTTTGTTTCGCCAGCTCTTCTATTACCGGCACGACACGCGCGATTTCTTCGTTTGCGGAAACTTCATGCGCGCCTGGCCGCGTCGACTCGCCGCCGACATCGAGCACGTCTGCGCCCTCTTCGACCATTCGCAGTCCGTGGGCGATCGCTGCGCCTGCATCGAAATGCAGGCCGCCATCGGAAAACGAGTCGGGAGTGACGTTGATGATGCCGGCGATGCGCGGCTGGTCGAGTCGCAGCGCACGGCCGCGGCAATCGAGAGTTCGGACAAGGTCGAACATGGGGTCAGGGTGCCGAAAAAGGTTGGCGTGAAGGACGACGGCTGCATGGTGAACGCCACAGTTTTTGCCGGCGCCGGCAGGCCAACCTTCATGCAGAACGCCGCAAGCAGACAACCGCCCTGATTTTCGCAATCGCGTAGACCTGCGGAGTTTCAGCAAGCGTGACGAATAGTGCAAGCGCTGCGCCGGAAAATGCCCCCTGCGTTTCCGGCATATCCGCTATCCATGGCGGCGCGCCGGAAAATGCTCCTGCGTTTCCGGCATGTCCGCCATCCATGGCGGCCAAAAATGAGAAGGCCGCCCCGGGGCGGCCTTCTCGCGGTTTCGTCGACGTCAGTGCTGAGCGGCGGGTCCGCCGATGGGCGCGGCCG
>DASRTK010000192.1:0-11922 GCA_035655975.1 Rudaea sp. | reverse complement strand
TGCCAGGGCGTCAATAAACCAGAACCCGGCGTTGTGCCGGGTTCGCAGATATTCGGCGCCGGGATTGCCCAGGCCGACGATGAGACGCAGCGCAGCCATTTGATGGCGTCATTCCAGCGAAAACCGGAATCCGGATTGCCTGCGCTTCAGCACGAGGCAAGAGCTGGATCCCGTGTCACCGGCCATCCGTGGCCTGCACGGGATGACGCCATCCTGGCGTCACTTCTTCTCTTCTTTCTTCGCGGGAGCGGCACCTGCGGCCGGCGCGGCTGCGCCAGCTGCGGCGGCCGGAGCACCCGGTGCGCCAGCTGCGGCTTCGCCTTCGACCACTGGAGCGGCCTCGACTTCCTGCTTGAGCTCCTGCGCGGTAACCACGGCAGCGTCGTGCTCCTTGCCCAGACGCAATTCCGGAATCTCGACGCCGCTCGGCAGCTTCAGTTCGGAGATGTGCACGATGTCGCCGATGCTCAGTTCGCCAAGGTCGACCTCGATGTACTCGGGCAGATCCTTCGGCAGACAGGAGATTTCGATGTCGGTCAAGGCATGCGAGATCAGGACGCCGGAGGTCTTGCCGGCCGGTGATTTTTCCTGGTTCAGGAAGTGCAGCGGCACGCGGATGCGGATCGCCTTGTTCTCGTCGACGCGCTGGAAGTCCAGGTGCAGCAGCTGCGGCTTGAACGGATGGCGCTGCAAATCGCGCAGCAGGACCTTCTGCTTCTTGCCGTCGAGGGCAAGATCGAGAATGGCCGAATAGAACCATTCGTTGTGCGAAGCCAGCCAAACGGTGTTGTGGTCGAGCTGGATGTTCGCCGGCGGCTCATTGCTGCCGTAGACGATGGCCGGCACCTTGCCGGAGTGACGCAGGCGGCGGCTCGCACCTTTGCCTTCGACACTGCGGCTCTCGGCCGGAATTTCATGGGTAGTTGCCATTGGTATTGCCTCAGTTGCAGTTATTCGCCTCGCGGCGACGGTTGTACTCCCCCGCGACCAGGGGAGTCGATAAACAGGGACGAGGGGCGAGGGACGAGGGGCGAGGAAAAGCTGTCGGCTGCTCTTCCCTCGCCCCTCGTCCCTCGTCCCTCGTCCCCGCCTCCTACTAATCTACATACAACGAACTCACTGACTCCCCGAACGCCACGCGCCGGATCGTCTCGGCGAGCAGCTGCGCGACGCTGAGCTGGCGGATCTTGGCGCAGGCCGCGGCAGCATCGGACAGCGGAATCGTATCGGTCACCACCAGTTCGTCGAGCTGCGACCCGTTCAGATTCTGGATCGCCGGGCCCGACAGCACCGGATGCGTGCAGTACGCCACGACCTTGCGCGCACCGCTGCGCTTCAGCGCCGCGGCCGCCGCGCACAGCGTGCCCGCGGTGTCGACGATGTCGTCGATCAGCACGCAGACCTTGCCTTCCACCTCGCCGATGATGTTCATCACCGTCGCTTCGTTCGGCCGCGGCCGGCGTTTGTCGATGATCGCCAGATCCGCGTCGTCGAGGCGCTTGGCGATCGCGCGTGCCCGCGCCACGCCACCAACGTCCGGACTGACGACGATCATGTCCGAATCGCCATGGTGCCGCCAGATATCCGCAAGCAGCACCGGCGACGAGTATACATTGTCCAAAGGTATATTGAAAAACCCCTGGATCTGGTCGGCGTGAAGATCGACGGTCAGCACGCGGTCCGTGCCGACCGCGCCGACCATCGTCGCCGCGACCTTCGCCGTGATCGGCACGCGCGCCGACCGCGGACGGCGGTCCTGGCGCGCATAGCCAAAATACGGCAGAACGGCGGTCACGCTGGTTGCCGATGCGCGCTTGAGCGCGTCGACCAGCACCAGCAACTCCATGAAATTGTCCGCGGTCGGCGCCGAAGTCGACTGGATCACGAACACTTCCTGGCGCCGCACGTTCTCCTCGATTTCCACCTGCACTTCGCCGTCGGAAAAACGGCTGCAAAGCGCCTTGCCGAGCGGCACGTTCAACACCTTGCAGACTTCCGTCGCCAGCGGCCGGTTCGAGTTGCCGCTGAATACCAGCAACCCGCCGCGCTCGTCGCGTTCGCGTCCGTAAGCGCCACCGAAGCCTGCTGTGTTCACCGTGTTCACATGCTGCCTTTCAATGGGTGGAGAAGCCGGCGTCGGTGGAGCGGTGGAGCGCAGTTTGGCTGGGACGGCAGGACTCGAACCTGCGAATGCGGGGATCAAAACCCCGTGCCTTACCAACTTGGCGACGTCCCACTATCTGTGCAAGCCGGGCATCCTGCCGCGAGTCGCGGAGGACCGTCGCCCGAAAACTGCGCCTGGCCTCCCGCTTCGGCGCGTCCCGCGCCGCGTTCGTCAGTGCCGTCCGATCAAGCCGGGCGGCGGTTGTGTTCCAAAGCGTCCAGCAGCGGGGATCGATCGACGCCGCGCGCCTGATAGACCGTGAAGTCCACCGGGCATTGTTTCGCGATTTCATTGGCCCGTTCCGCCGACTCCACATCGACGAACACGCAGCCACCACTACCGGTCAGACGCGCTTCCCCGAACTGACCCAGCCAATCGATGGCGGCGGCCAGCCGCGGGTAAGTCGCGCGCGCGACGGGCGTGAACGCATTCGTCGTTCCTGCCCCCGAACCGGAAAGATAGTCGGATATTGTCAGGGGCGGCGTGTTTCGTGTCAATTCAGGCGCTTGAAACAAGGCCGACGTCGCGACCGATACGCCCGGGTCGACGATCACGTAGTGCCGCTGGCGCAATGCAATCGGAGTCAGCTTCTCGCCGACTCCCTCGGCCCAGGCCGAGTACCCGCGGACAAAGACCGGCACGTCGGCACCGAGGTCGAGTGCAATACCGGCAAGCTCGTCGGGGGTCAGCCCGGCCGACCATAAATCGTTCAGCGCGACCAGAACCGTGGCCGCATCCGAACTGCCGCCGCCCAGGCCGCCGCCGAGCGGAATGCGCTTGTCCAGAGCGATGTCGGCGCCCAGGCGGCTCCCGGAATGGTCACGCAATGCATGCGCGGCGCGTAGGCACAGGTCGCTTTCCGGCGCAACGCCAGGCACGTCGTTGGAGCGCGCGACTTCGCCATCTAAGCGGATACGCAGGCGCACCGTATCGCCCCAATCGAGCAACTGGAACACGGTCTGCAGCAGGTGGTAGCCATCGGAACGGCGGCCGACGATGTGCAGGAACAAGTTCAGCTTGGCCGGAGCGGGCCACGACGTCCAGGACTGCATCATTCGAAAGACCAGCTGTCGATTGCCATGCGCACGCGGGCGGAGCCGCGATCAGCGAACAGCTTGCGCGGCATCGGCGGTTGGCTGTCGGCAAACCAGCCGCGATATTCGATCTTCCAGCCATCCTGCATTAGGACGGCCGGAAGGTTCTGCTGATCGAACTGCACGTCTGCGCGCGGACCCGGCGCGCGCAGGCCGCGGACCCACGACCCGAGTGCCGCCAGCGGCACATCCCAGCCCAGCCGCTCACGCAGCAGGCGTTCGGGATCGGGCCCGCGAATGGGCTGTTCGTCGACGCCTTCGAGTTGCGCCTGCCGCGCATCGCCCGAGAGCTTCCAGGTCTTGCCGGTCACCGGTGCGCGCACGGTAAAGCTGTAGCTTTCGCCGTTCTGTTGCCATGTCAGGTCCCCGCTGCCGCCATCGCGCCCGTCCGAAACGCTGATGCGTGCTTCGATCTGCCAGTGCATGCGTGGTCCGAGCGCTGCCTCGCGCGCGTCCTGAGTGGCGCTGGTCGCGGCCGTTTCGCGAACGCGGACCGGCGCGCACGCGGCCAATGCGGCCACGATGATCAGGATCGCGATTGATCGCAGGTGCCCGCCGCGCGGCCGCGCCATGGATTGCGCGGCGACTATCCGCATGCGCTCGCAGCCCGCTGGTCGCCGTCGCGCATCGCAACCGTCATGACACGAGCCGCTTCATCGTCTCGATCAAGACCTTGTTCTTGTCGTCCTTCTTGCGGCCCTGATCCCAGACCCTGCGCGCTTCGTCCTTCTGCCCGGAGACCCACAGCACTTCGCCCAGGTGCGCGGCGATTTCGGCGTCGGGTTGCTTGCCGTAGGCAAGCCGCAACTGTTGGAGCGCCTCATCGAGATTGCCGAGGCGGTACTGCACCCATCCGAGGCTGTCGATGATCGCCGGCTCGCCAGGCTTCAGGGTCAGCGCCTTCTGGATCAGTTCGAGCGCTTCGGCCTTGTGGTCGGTGCGGTCGGCGAGCGTGTAGCCCAGTGCATTCATCGCATTCGCGTCATCCGGCTTGAGTTCGAGAACGCGGCGCAGATCGCGAACGGCGGCATCGACATGGCCGAGGTCGTCATTGAGCAGTGCGCGCGCGTAAAGAAGGCGCACGTCATCGGGCAGTGTCTGCAGGCCGCGGTCATAGGTGGCGATCGCTTCGGCTTCGCGCTTGTGGCGGTTCAGCAATTCGGCTTCGAGTAGATACGTTTCGCCCAATTCCTTGCTGTCGTCCGCCGCGCGCGCCTGCATTTCGTGAACGAGCGCAAGCGCTTCGACTGTCTTGCCATTGTCGTCCTGCAGGATCGCGATGCGCAGCTGCACTTCGAACCCATGCTCCGAATCGGGCGAGATCTGGTCATACCAGGCCAGCGCGTCGGCTTTGTGGTCGAGCAGTTCGGACAGCTGTCCGAGCAGATGCATGCGATCGTCCGGGCGCGGCTCGGGCAACGCCTTCACCTCGCGATACAACGCTTCGGTGAGTTTCTTGTCGTCCGCGCGCGCGCAGTACGCCGCGCGCGCGGCAAACGTGAAGTCATCCTGCGGACCTTGCGCCAGGACGCGCGCTGCTTCGGCGTTGTCGCCGAGTTCACTGAGCAACGCGGCATACGCCAGCCGCATGTGCGTGTTGCCCGCATCGCGGTGCAGCGCATCGGCGAACAACGCGCGCGCACCAGCCTTGTCGCCGGCCTTGAGCTTGAGTTGCGCGGCCCAAGCATAGGCGTCGGCGGTCTTGAACCGGGTCACCGCCTGGGTCGCCAGCGACTGAGCCAATGCCGGGCGTTCGAGCCGCGCGGCGAGCTGGCTCATCGCAATCCAGGTCTGCACCTTGTCGCCGAGGCGATCGGGCTTGGCGACGCGTTCGAGCAGCGCCCCGGCCTGTTCCTTGTCGTCGTCGCTGAGCAGTACCTGGGCGATCGCGCTCCAACCTTTTCCCTCGGGCTGGCGAGCCAGCCGCTGCAGGTCTTCGTATGCGGCATCGGGCTTCTGGTCATGCAACGCCAGCGCCGCGCGCGCCTGCCAGACGCCCGGGTCGTCGTGGCGCAGGGTCTGCCAGTGCGCAAGGTCGTCGCGTGCCAGATCCCATTGCTTGGCCGCCAGCGCAATGTGCGTTGCCTGGCCGGCCAGCGCCGGGTCATCGCTCAACCGCGCTGCCTGCGAATAATCGCGCGCCGCACCGGGCAAGTCGCCCGAACTCAACGCAAACTGGCCGGCAAGCATAAGCTTCAGCGAATCCTGCTCGGACGGAACCGGCGCGACTTTCAGCCGCTCCAGGGGCTGAGCCGGCGCGGTCGCGCGCGGACCGGAAGTCGAAGGCAGGCTTGCGCAGGCGCCAAGAAGCAAGGCCGCGAGCACGCCGGTCGCCGCGTTGCGCACGCTGCTGCACGCTCGAATTTGCATCATGTCGTGAACGATCCTGGTCGACGCTTCGACGGCGGCCGCCGAGGCTTTTCTTGATATCGCGCTGACCGGGCCGCACAATCTCGTCGATGCGGCGTGGCGCACCCGGTCGGCTGCACCGTGACCTGCGCTGCTAGCTTAGCCGATTGTCGCACGCATGGCCCTCATTGCCGTTGGACTGAATCACCTGACCGCACCGCTCGATCTCCGCGAGAAGGTCGCGTTTGCGCCCGAGGTCACGCCCCGGGCATTGTCGGATCTTGCGCGGCAACCCGGCGTGAACGAAGCGCTCATCCTGTCCACGTGCAACCGCACCGAACTGTACGTCGACGTCACTCCGGGTGCCGAAAGCGTGCCCCGGCGCTGGTTGTCCGAACAACATCGTCTGACCGAAGGTCGCATCGACGAGTTCCTTTACCATCACGCCGACGATGCCGCCGTCCGCCACCTGTTCCGCGTCGCCACGGGGCTGGATTCGATGGTGCTCGGCGAGCCGCAAATTCTCGGGCAGGTAAAGGACGCCTATCAGACCGCGCGCAGCGCCGGCAGCCTGCGCGCGCCGATGGAGCGCCTGATGCAGCAGACCTTCGCCGTGGCCAAGCGCGTGCGCAGCGATACACGCATCGGCGCCAGTCCGGTGTCGGTCGCGTTCACCGCGGTACGGCTTGCCGAACGCCTGTTCGCCGACATCAGCCAGGCCTGCGTGCTGCTGATCGGCGCCGGCGAAACGATCGAACTGGCCGCCCGCCATCTGGCCGAGTCGCGCGCGCGACGCCTGATCGTCGCCAACCGCACGCTCGAGAATGCCCAGGCGCTGGCGACCCGCTTTGGCGCCTATGCGATCGGACTGCACGACCTGCCCCAGCACCTGGCTGAAGCCGACATCGTTATTTCCTCGACGGCAAGCCGCGAACCGGTCATCTCGCGCGCGATGGTCGAGGACGCCCTGCGCGTGCGCCGCCGCCGACCGATGTTCCTGGTCGACATCGCCGTGCCGCGCGACATCGCCGCCGACGTTGCCGAGCTCGACGATGCCTACCTGTACACGATCGACGACCTCAAGCAGGTCATTGACGAAAACCTGCGCTCGCGCCAGGCGGCCGCGGTCGAGGCCGAGGCGATCATCGATCTGCAGGTCGGGCACTATCAGGCATGGCGGCGCGCGCTCGAGCTGCGCAATCCGCTCGCCGGCCTGCGCCGCGAAGCCGAAGCGCAACGCGACCAGACGCTGGCCAAGGCGCGCGCGCTGCTTGCGAGCGGCCGTACGCCGGAGCAGGCGCTGGAATTCCTCGCCCACACGCTGACCAACAAGCTGCTGCACACGCCGAGCGCAAACCTGCGCGAAGCGGCACAGCGCGGCGACGTGGAGCTGCTGCGCGCAGCGGAACAGCTGTTCGATTCGGCGCCAGATGAAAAATCGCGCGTAGAAAAAACCAAAGAAGGAAAAAGCGACAAAGTGGACAAAGACGCATGACGCCGTCACTGATGCGCAAGCTCGGCGAACTCGCCGAGCGCCACCAGGAAGTCGCCCTGCTGCTGGCGCAGGGCGAAACGATCAACGATCCGAACCGCTTCCGCGCGCTGAGCAAGGAATACGCCCAGCTCGAACCGGTGGCAAAGTCGCTGCAGGCCTACGACGACGCCGGCCGGTCGCTGCAAGCCGCTCAGGCGATGCTCGACGATCCACAGATCCAGAACGACAGGGGCATGCGCGAGCTGGCGACAAGCGAGATTGCCGAGCTCGAAGCGCGCCGCGCCGACCTGGATCGGGAACTCGGTCTGCTGCTGCTGCCGAAGGACGCCCGTGACGACGCCAACATCTTCCTCGAAGTCCGCGCCGGCACCGGCGGCGACGAGGCCGCGATCTTCGCCGGCGATTTGTTCCGCATGTACAGCCGCTTCGCGGAGCGCCAGGGTTGGCGCGTCGAGATCCTGTCGGCCAGTCCAGGCGAACACGGCGGTTACAAGGAGATCATCGCGCGCATCGAAGGCAAGGGCGCGTTTTCGAAGCTCAAGTTCGAGTCCGGCACACATCGCGTGCAGCGCGTTCCGGCGACCGAGGCGCAAGGCCGCATCCATACGTCGGCCGCAACCGTTGCGATCCTTCCGGAGATGGACGAGATCGAGGACGTCGAAATCAATCCGGCCGACCTGAAGGTCGATACGTTTCGTGCCTCCGGCGCCGGTGGGCAGCATGTCAACAAGACCGACTCGGCGATCCGCATCACGCATCTGCCGACCGGCATCGTCGTCGAATGCCAGGACGAACGCAGCCAGCACAAGAACCGCGCGCGCGCGCTGTCGCTGCTCAAGGCGCGCATGCTCGACGAGCAACGCGCCAAGCAGACGGCGGCGCAGGCCGAGTCGCGCCGGCTGCAGGTCGGTTCCGGCGACCGCAGCCAGCGCATCCGCACGTATAACTTTCCACAAGGCCGCCTCACCGACCATCGCATCAACCTGACGCTGTACAAGTTGCCGGAGATCGTCGCCGGCGACCTCGACCCGGTGATCGCTCCCCTGACCCAGGAGTTCCAGGCCGACCAGATGCAGGCGCTGACGGGACAGGGCTGAGGACCGAGGGCTGAAGAGCACGCCACTAGCAGGGTCACCGCGAATCCACTTGCTCAGCCCCAGGTCCTAAGCCCTGCTCTCCTGCCACATTCACGCGCGACCCCGCACTGTGGCACGATGCGCCAACACAAACGCATTGCAGGGACGAAGTGAATTTCGATCCGGCCCTCGGCACGGGCGTTTCCGAACTGGTCGACCTGATCTCGCAAGGCGATCTTGCGCGCGCGCGGCTGCGCGCGAACGAATTGCTCGAGCGCTACCCGCAGCAGGCCGAACTGTGGCGGCTGCTCGGTATCAGCTGCCTGCAGCAGGGCGCGTACGACGACGCGCAGACCGCACTGGCGAACGCCGTCGAACTGGCGCCGCACTCGGTCGAGATCTGGTGCAACCTGGCCAGCGTGCACACCGCCAGGGGCCGCCTGGACGATGCCGAGCGCGCGCTGCACCGGGCACTGAAACTCGATCCGAACCACGCAGCCGCGCTGAACAATCTCGGCAGCCTGCTCGATGCACGCGGCGATTACCTCGCTGCCGCCGAATGTTTTGCGCGCGCGATCGCGCAACGACCGGACTACGCGCGCGCCTGGCTGAACCAGGCTGGCGCCCTGCTCACCTTGCGCCGTCTCGAGCGCGCCGAAAGCAGCGTGCGCCGCGCGATCCAGCTCGCGCCGCACTGGGCCGACGCGCACTTCGTGCTCGGCAACATCCTGACCGAGGCGGGCAAGACTCTGCAGGCGACCGCGGCGTATCGCGACGCCGTTCGCGACGCACCGTCCGACGCGCGCTATCACTACCAGCTGGCGCTCACGCTCGAAGACCAGGGCGACTTCGCCCAGGCGCAACGCGCATACGAGCGTGCGCTCGCGCTCAAGGCGGACTTCTGGCCGGCATTGTCGCAGCTGGTATTCCTGAAGCGCCGGATTTGCCACTGGAACCAGCTCGCGCCGCTGTCGCAGCGCCTGCTCGTGGGTGTCGAGGCCGGCGCCACTGGTATCACGCCGTTCTCCCTGCTGGTCGAGGAATCAACGCCGGCTCAGCAGTTGGCCTGCGCGCGCCGTTTCGCCGAACTGAAGCAGGCGCAGGTCGCACCGCTGAGCGACCGTCTGGCCGCCGGCCAGCATGCGCGCGCGAGCGGGCCGATCCGGGTCGGCTTCATCTCGTCGGGATTCGTCGAACATCCGACCGCGCTGCTGATCGTCGAACTGATCGAACGCCTGCGGCGCTCGCCGCTGCAGACGATCGGCTTCGCCACGAGCGCCGACGATCACGGCGCGTTGCGCGCGCGGCTGGCACGCGCATTCCGCGAATTCCACGATATCTCCGCGCAACCGCTGCAGACGATGCTGCGCGCCGTCCGCGACGCGCGTGTCGATATCCTCATCGACCTGGACGGTTACTGCCAAGACTCGCGCCCGGAACTGTTCGCGCTGCGCGCCGCCCCTCTGCAGGTCAACTGGCTCGCCTATCCGGGATCGCTCGGCGCACCGTGGTACGACTACCTGATCGCCGATCATCAGGTGATCCCGGACGAGCAGCGCCGGCATTACTCCGAGAAGATCGCCTGGTTGCCGCGCTGCTACCAGCCGAGCGACACATCGCGGATCGTGCCTGCGGCGCCGTCGCGGACGGCGCTCGGACTGCCGCCCCATGGCTGCGTCTTCGCCAGCTTCAACAACAGCTGGAAGTTTACGCTGCGCAGTTTTGCCCGCTGGATGAAGATCCTCAAGGCCGTGCCGGACAGCGTCCTTTGGCTGCTGACAGGCCCCGCCGGCAGCATGGCCGACGATCACCTGCGGCAGGCCGCGACCGCCGCCGGAGTCAGTCCCGAGCGGCTCTTGTTCGCCGCGCGCGTGCGCCATGGCGAACATCTGGCGCGCTACCATCATGCCGACCTGTTCCTCGATACCAATCCATACAATGCCCACACGACGGCCAGCGATGCGCTGTGGGCCGGATGCCCGGTGTTGACCCTGCCGGGCGCCACTTTCGCGTCGCGCGTGGCCGCCAGCCTCAACCATCACCTGGGCTTCGACGAGATGAACGCCGGATCGGACCAGGCCTATATCGAACTGGCCGTGCGCCTCGCGCAGGATCGTGCCGGGCTGAGTGCGCTGCGTGCGCGCGTCGAGGCGGCGAGAAACACCAGCGGCCTGTTCGACATGGTCGGTTACGCGCGCGACTTCGAAATGGCCTTGACGACGATGTTCAAGCGCCACGAAGGCGGCTACGATGCCGAGGACTTCGAGGTAATCTGACACGATGACCGCTGCCGCCGAATTCTCCGCCCTGAACCTGTGCGTGCTGACCGTGTCCGACACGCGCACGCGCGAAAACGACACATCGGGCGATTACCTCGCGCAAGCGCTGGCCGAGGCCGGACACCAGCTGCACGATCGCGCGATCGCGAAGGACGACATCTATCGGTTGCGCGCAATCGTCTCGGCCTGGATCGCCGAGCCGGCCGTCAACGGCATCCTTATCACGGGTGGAACCGGCTTCACCGGACGCGACTCGACGCCGGAAGCGATCCGTCCGCTGCTCGACAAGGAAATGCCCGGTTTCGGCGAGATGTTTCGCGTCCTGAGTTTCGACGAGATCGGCACCTCGACATTGCAGTCGCGCGCATTCGCCGGGCTGGCGAACGACAAGTTCGTGTTCTGCCTGCCCGGATCGACCTCGGCCTGCCGCACCGCATGGGAAAAACTCATCGGCGCGCAGCTCGATGCGCGCACCAAGCCCTGCAACCTCGCCAACCTGCGGCCACGCCTGCGTGAATCATGAAACGTAAAGTCTACGAGAAGCACCTCGAGGCCCTCGCCGTCGAGCTGGTCGAGTTCCAACGCTGGCTGATGCACACCGGCAAGCGCGTCGTCGTGCTGTTCGAAGGCCGCGACGCCGCCGGCAAAGGCGGCGTGATCAAGGCGATCAGCGAGTTTCTCGACACGCGCCACTATCGTATCGTCGCCTTGAGCAAACCGGGCGAGCGCGAGACCACGCAGTGGTACTACCAGCGCTACATCAAGCACCTGCCCTCGGCCGGCGAGATCGTGCTGTTCGATCGCAGCTGGTACAACCGCGCCGGAGTCGAGCACGTGATGGGCTTTTGCAGCGACGACCAATACAAGCGCTTCCTGACGGAATGCCCCGTGTTCGAACGCGGTCTCGTCGACGACGGTATCCTGCTTTACAAGTACTGGCTGGCGGTCGACCAGGCCGAGCAGGAGCAGCGCTTCGCCGAGCGCGCCAGAGACCCGCTCAAACGCTGGAAGATCTCGCCGATCGACATCGCGGCGCGCGACAAATATCGCGACTACAGCAGGGCGCGCGCGATCATGTTGAAGCACACGCATACCGATTTTGCACCCTGGCATGTCGTCGACTTCAACAACCAGCAGGAGGGCCGCCTGAACCTGATCCGGCACCTGCTCGACCAGCTTCCCGACCGCAAGATTCCGGTCAAGCCGCTGAAGCTGCCGAAGCTCAAGGACAAGCCAGGCACCGAGTCGCTCGCGGACAAGTCGCTCTGGGTAAAAAAAGTATACTAACGCTCGGCTCGACTGCTTCGATGTGCCGAAAGCACGCCGCGCGCGGACGCGGGAATTTCTCCGGCACGGTTCAAGCGATGTGAAATCGTTCCGGCGCGGCGACGTCGGTTGCGCTGCGCTCGACCCGTCCCACCTGGGCGAGCGGCGGCCCAAGCGCGAGCCAGCGCTCGAGCTGCGC